>NZ_JASHLT010000010.1:0-161273 GCF_030056615.1 Streptomyces sp. HNM0645
GGCACGGCGGCCGCGGGCCGCGGGGCGGGCGACGGGCGACCGGGGCGCGTACCGGGAGCCGTCCGGGCACTCGGCCGGCTCGCTTCTGGGGCGGTCGCGGCCGCCCTGCGCGGCAGGGCGGTGCCCGCCGTGCTCGCGGTGGCCACCGTCGTCACGACGGGCCTCTCGCTGTGGCTCGGCTACCGGGTGCACGAGCAGCGTGCCGGTGAGGAGCGCCGCCAGGACATCCTGGCCGCGGCCCGCCGGTCGGCGCTGAACTTCACCTCGCTCGACTACCGGCACTACGAGCGGGACAGCGCGAACGTCCTGAAAGGCGCGACCGGCGACTTCAAGGAGCAGTTCGCGGCGCAGACCGCGGAGTTGACCAAGCTCGTCGCCGCGAACAAGTCGGTCTCCGAGGGGCAGGTGCTGGAGGCAGGCGTCGCCCGTGCCGACGAACGCACCGCCCGGGTGCTGGTCGTCGCCGACAGCAAGGTGACGAACTCGGCCGCCCCGGAAGGCCAGTCCCGTACCTACCGGCTCCAGCTCGACCTCGTGCTCGAAGGCGGCCGCTGGCTGACGTCGAACGTCGAGTTCGTCGGCTGACCCGCGCCCGCCGTCGCGCCAGTACGCCCCACAGTGAGGAGAATCCCCGTGGCGAACACGACGACCCGCGGCCGTGGCGCCGGCTCCCCCGCCCGGCGCTCGATGACCGCCGCGGCCCGGGCGGCGGCCAAGCGTGCCGGACAGGCCCAGCAGACCGGGGGCGGCCGGCGGGCGGCGCCCGGCGCGGACACCTCCGGCCGGCCCGCCGACGGCTACGGCGCCGTGGTGTCCGGACGGACCCTGCGCGCCGAGGACCCTCCGGCCGAGGGCACCGAACCCGACTGGGAGGCACCCGACTGGGAAGAGCCGGAGCGGGAGGATCGGGAGCCGGGCGCGGGACCGTCGGCCGGCGCCCCGGCCGGGGAGGACGGCGGCCCGGAGGGCCGGCGCTCCCCGCGGCGCAGGCTGCCGGTCCGCGCGGTACTGGCCGTGCTGACCGTAGCCGGGCTGGTCACGACGGCCGTCCTGGGCACGGCGTACGCGCGCGGCCGGCAGGCCGACGAAGGACGCGCCGGCGCTCTGGCGGCGGCGCGGAAGGCGGCGCCGGCCGTGCTCTCGTACGACCACCGGCATCTGGACCGGGACTTCGCCGCGGCCCGCGGCCATCTCACCGGGCCCTTCCTGGAGGAGTACCGCAGGACGACGACGAAGGTCGTGGCGCCCACCGCGAAGAAGTACCAGGGGGTGGTCACGGCCTCCGTGGTGACACCGCCCGGCGGCGGCAGCCCGGCTGCCTCGGTGGTGTCGGCGTCGCCGGACCGGGCCGTGGTCCTGCTGTTCGTCAACCAGGTGACGCGAAGTACCCGGGTCGACGGGCCCCGGGTGGATCTGAACCGGGTCCGGATGGAGCTGACCCGCACCGCCGGCGGCTGGAAGGTCAGCGCGGTCGACGCGCTGTAGCGCCGGGAGGGCCCCTGCGCCTCCCGGGTGTACGGAGGACGGCCGTGCAGGCCGCCACCGGTCCACCCGGGAGGCCTTTTCGTGCTCCCGGCCGGGCCCGGGCTCTCGTGCCCGCCCCGCACACCCCGGCCCCTCGACCCGTCCCCGTCCCGTACGCCCCGCCTCTCGCCGCCCGTCCGTCCAGACGTACTTCGTCCGCCCGGACGCGCTTCCGCCGCCCTCGCGCCCTCCTCCGTCCGCTCCCGCGCGCCCGGGCACATCTCCGCCGCAGGTCACCGTCCGCCCGAGCCCGCACACCGCTTCCCGTCTCCGCCTCTTCCGGGGCGCCTTCCGTGCCACGGGGTGCGCCGTGTCGTGCCCGTCCCCGCCGAACCCCGGGCCGTCGCCGAAGGGAGGCGGTCCGCATGTCGGTCGGATTGCGGCCCGGTCTTGACAGCTCTCCCCCACGCCAGGCAATCTTCCATTAAGCAGAAATGAGTTTCCGCAATACGGAAGGAGCGCAGCCCCTCATGGGATACACGGACCAGCGCTTCGATGTGAACCTCTCGATCCTCTTCACGGAACTCCCGCTGCTGGAGCGCCCCGCGGCCGCCGCCGCGGCGGGCTTCACGGCGGTCGAGCTGTGGTGGCCCTGGATCGACACCCCCACGCCCGACCAGAGCGAACTGGACGAGCTGAGGCAGGCGCTCGAGGACGCCGGCACCCGACTGGTGGGCCTGAACTTCTACGCCGGCCGGCTCCCGGGCCCGGACCGCGGCGCCCTGTCCGTGCCCGGTGAGGAGTCGGACCGCTTCCGCGCCAACATCGACGTGGCCGCGGACTTCGCCGCCTCGGTCGGCTGCAAGGCGCTCAACGCCCTCTACGGCAACCGGGTCGAGGGCGTGGATCCGGCGGTACAGGACGAGCTCGCCCTGGAGAACCTGGTGACGGCGGCCCGCGCGGCCGACCGGGTGGGCGCGATCCTGCTGATCGAGACCCTGAACCAGCCGGAGTCCCCGCTCTACCCGCTGGTGAGCGCGCCCTCCGCGATCGAGGTCGTGGACAGGGTCAACGCCGCCACCGGCCTCGGCAACGCCAAGTTCCTGCTCGACATCTACCACCTGTCGATGAACGGCGAGGACGTCGCGGCCGTCATCGACGCGTACGCGGCGAAGACCGGCCATGTGCAGATCGCGGACAACCCGGGCCGCGGCGCGCCGGGCACCGGCTCCCTGCCGCTCGAGGAGCTGCTCGACCGGCTGGAGAAGGCCGGCTACGACGGCTGGATCGGTCTGGAGTACAAGGCCGGCGACCGTCCGAGCGCCCGGTCCTTCGACTGGCTCCCCGAGGACGCCCGGCCCGCGCACTGACCTCCGGCCCGCCGTCCGCCGACTCCCTTTCGTACCACCGCTTCAAGAGAGGCACCCCGATGAGCACCCTCGCAGACTCCTCCCCCTCCTCCCGCCCGGACCTGCCCACGATCGCGTGGATCGGCCTCGGCATCATGGGCTCACCCATGTCCGAGAACCTGATCAAGGCGGGCTACCAGGTGACCGGCTTCACCCTGGAGCAGGAGAAGCTGGACCGGCTCACGGCCGCCGGCGGCACAGCCGCCGCCTCGATCGCCGAGGCCGTCGGGGACGCCGACGTCGTGATCACCATGGTCCCCGCCTCGCCGCAGGTGGAGGCCATCGCGTACGGCCCGGACGGGATCCTGGAGAACGCGAAGCGCGGCGCCCTGCTGATCGACATGTCCTCGATCACCCCGCAGACCTCCGTCGACCTGGCGGCGAACGCCGCCGACAAGGGGATCCGCGTCCTGGACGCCCCGGTCTCGGGCGGCGAGGCCGGTGCCGTCGAGGCGGTGCTGTCGATCATGGTCGGCGGCGAGCAGGACGTCTTCGACGAGGCCCGACCGATCCTCGAGGCCCTGGGCAGGACGATCGTCCTGTGCGGTCCGCACGGCTCGGGCCAGACGGTGAAGGCCGCCAACCAGCTGATCGTCGCCGTGAACATCCAGGCCTGCGCCGAGGCCGTCGTCTTCCTCGAGAAGTCCGGCGTGGACCTGCGGGCGGCCCTGGACGTCCTCAACGGCGGCCTGGCCGGCTCCACCGTCCTGACCCGCAAGAAGGACAACTTCCTCGACCGCGACTTCAGGCCGGGCTTCCGCATCGACCTCCACCACAAGGACATGGGCATCGTCACCGACGCCGCCCGCAACGTCGGTGCCGCACTGCCGGTCGGGGCCGTCGTCGCCCAGCTGGTCGCCTCCCTGCGCGCACAGGGCGACGGGGGCCTGGACCACTCGGCGCTGCTCCGCGCGGTCGAGCGCCTGTCCGGCTCGCCGGTCGCCTGACCCGGCAGCCGGGCGAAGGCGCTCGCCGCGCACCCGCCCGGCGCCCTCCCACCGGGCCGCCCGGGCCGGCGGGGAGCCACGTCCACCCGGGTCCACTCCCGAGGCGGCCGTCCACCCCGCTCCGGCCTGGGGCACCCCGCCCCCCCCGGGGTCGCCATCGACCCCCTCAGACGTCCGGGCCGTGGCCGCGCTGACACCTGTCCTGTCGCGCCCAGGCGCAGCCGCGGCCCGGATTCACACCCTTGACTTCAACAAACTGTTGACGTTTTCCCGGACGCGTACTTACGCTCCTGGCACCTCAGCAGCTCCCGCACGGAAGGCCGCCCTCCCACCCATGACGCAGCGCGTGCTTACGACCGAGTCCGGCGCTCCGGTCGCCGACAACCAGAACTCCGCCACCGCCGGCGTCGGTGGCCCGCTCCTCCTCCAGGACCAGCACCTGCTGGAGAAGCTCGCCCGCTTCAACCGCGAGCGCATCCCGGAGCGAGTCGTCCACGCACGCGGCTCCGGCGCGTACGGCTACTTCGAGGTGACCGACGACGTCAGCGGCTTCACCCGGGCCGGCTTCCTGGACGCGATCGGCAAGCGCACCGAGGTCTTCCTGCGCTTCTCCACCGTCGCCGACTCGCTCGGGGGCGCGGACGCCGTCCGCGACCCGCGGGGCTTCGCGGTGAAGTTCTACACCGAGGAGGGCAACTACGACCTCGTCGGCAACAACACCCCGGTGTTCTTCATCAAGGACCCGGTCAAGTTCCCGGACTTCATCCACTCCCAGAAGCGCGACCCGTTCACCGGGAAGCAGGAGCCGGACAACGTCTGGGACTTCTGGGCCCATGCTCCGGAGGCCACCCACCAGATCACCTGGCTGATGGGCGACCGCGGCATCCCGGCCTCGTACCGCCACATGAACGGCTACGGGTCGCACACCTACCAGTGGACGAACGCCGAGGGCGAGGCCTTCTTCGTCAAGTACCACTTCAAGACGAACCAGGGCATCCGCTGCCTGAGCGGCGAGCAGGCCGCCGAGGTCGCGGGCACGGACCCCAACTCGCACCAGACGGACCTGCTCCAGGCGATCGAGCGAGGTGTGAACCCGTCCTGGACGCTGTACGTCCAGATCATGCCCGCGGCCGAGGCGGCGGACTACCGCTTCAACCCGTTCGACCTCACCAAGGTGTGGCCGCACGCCGACTACCCGCTGCAGCGCGTCGGCCGGCTGGTCCTCGACCGCAACCCGGACAACGTCTTCGCCGAGGTCGAGCAGGCGGCGTTCTCGCCGAACAACTTCGTGCCGGGCATCGGGCCTTCGCCCGACAAGATGCTCCAGGGCCGCCTCTTCGCCTATGCGGACGCCCACCGCTACCGTCTCGGCGTCAACCACACACAGCTTCCGGTGAACGCGCCGAAGGCCGTTCCGGGCGGTGCCGACAACTACGGCCGCGACGGGCTCATGGCCACCCGCAACGGCTCCCGCCACGACAAGAACTACGAGCCCAACTCGTACGCGGGCCCCGTGCAGTCGGACGCCGCCCTGTCGGCCCCGCTGGCCCTCTACGGGCACACCGGCACGCACGCCGCACCGCAGCACGCCAAGGACGACGACTTCCACCAGGCCGGTGAGCTCTACCGCCTGATGTCGGAGGAGGAGAAGTCGCGTCTGGTCGCGAACATCGCCGGCGGCCTGTCCCAGGTCTCCCGCGACGACGTGATCGAGAAGAACCTCGCCCACTTCCACGCGGCCGACCCGGACTACGGCAGGCGTGTGGAGGAGGCGGTCACCGCCCTGCGCGAGGACTGAGACTCCGCTCCCCCGACCGCCCCCGCGGCGACCACCACGGCCGCGGCAGCGGTCGGGGGTGCTGAGACCGAGACCGCGTACGCACGCAGACCGGGAGGTTCCGCCTGCGTACGCCGTCCGAACCGCCGGCCCGGATGAGGGGTGGCCGACGGCGAGGACACGGTGCCGGCCGCACGGCCGGCACCCGCCGGAGGACCGCGGCGGCGTGCGAGCCGGTGCGGTGGTACGGGCCGACCCGGCCCCCTTCCAGACCTGAGGGAGGGGCCGGCGGGAAAGCCCATCGCCCCGCCGCGGTCCTGGCGCGACCCTGCCGGACTACGGCCCGGTCGGCGCAACCCTGCCGGACTCCCCGGCTCCCGGGCGCCGGCTCGCTGCGGCTGCGGCTGCGGCTGCGGCTGCGGCTGCGGCTGCGGCTGCGGCTGATCGTTCCACTCATCCGGCTCCGTGAGCCACGTGAGCCCCATGAACCCCGCCCGGCGGCGCGAACGTCCTGTCGCGCCAGCCTCGCACCGTCGGGCGGCAACCACCCTCATCGGCCAGGCACGCAGTGCGGCTTGCAGTGCGCCGTCGCCGTCGCCGTCGCCGACATGGTCCGCCCCGTCACCCGGGGCCGGATCTCGCAGGTGCGGTGACGGGGGCCGGCGGCGCTCAGCGAAGGGTGAGCGGGGTCGGGGATGTGACGTGGGACAGTTTCTCGGGATTGCGGACGTAGTAGAGGCCGGTGATGCGTCCGTCCTCGGTGCCGACCGCCATGACACCGTCGATCTCGCCGTCCAGACGGACGAGGAGTGCCGGGTTGCCGTTGACCACGGTCGGTTCGGTGGTGATCGCACCTTCGACCCTGGAGATGCCGCCGGCGAACATCCGGGCCACCCTATCCGCGCCGGTGACCGGCCGCAGCGCGGCGTGTTTGATGCCGCCGCCGTCGCTGATCAGGACGACCTGGGGGGCGAGCACCTCGAGGAGGGCCTGCGGGTCCCCGGTTTCGACGGCGCGCCGGAAGGACTCCAGCACCGCCCGGCCCTCGTTCGATGAGACCACCCGGCGGGGGCGCCGGGAATCGACGTGCCGGCGGGCGCGGTGGGCGATCTGGCGGACGGCCGCCGGGCTCCTGTCCACGGCGGCCGCGATCTCGTCGTAGCCGACGTCGAAGACCTCGCGCAGCACGAAGACGGCCCGCTCGGTCGGCGACAACGTCTCCAGGACGAGCATCAGCGCCATCGACACGCTCTCGGCGAGTTCGACGTCCTCGGCCACGTCCGGCGCGGTGAGCAGCGGTTCGGGAAGCCAGGGGCCGACGTACGCCTCCCGGTGGCGCTTGATGGTGCGCAGCCGGTTGAGCGCCTGGCGCGTGGTGATCCGGACCAGCAAGGCGCGCTGGTCGCGCACCTGCCCCCGGTCGGCCTTGGCCCATTGCAGCCAGGTCTCCTGGAGGACGTCCTCGGCGTCGGCCGCCGATCCGAGTACCTCGTAGGCGACGGTGAAGAGCAGGTTGCGGTGGGCGAGGAAGGCCTCGGTCACCGGTTCGGTGGCGTCGCCGTTCAACTCTCCCCCCTTCTCCTCGTCCTTCGCGGTCGGCCGTGGCGGCCGACCGCGTTCGCTTGCGTTCACAGCAGGATCCTTCCAGCAAGCACCGGTCAGACTGCCCGATCGGCCGCGGCCGGCGCCTCGGCGCGGTGGGCACGCAGCAGTTCCCGGCGCTTGGCGACGCCTCCCCTTATACGGTGCAGGCGGAACGAACCGGGCTTCCGCGCCTCTCCGGACAGGTGCTGGGGGATCTTCCTGCAGACCAGTTCCTTGATCCTGGCGCCCAGGCCCGCGCCGATGTGCAGCCACACCGCGGCGTCGGACCGGTCGGCGACCTGGTAGATGCCCGCGCTCCGGCCCAGGCTGATGCACTGGGCGTAGAAGCCCTGGTGGAGGTGCTCCGGCTGCTCCCCCGCGAGCCGGCTGAGCAGTGTGTCGGCGGCCCGCGCGCCCAGCGGTGTCGCATTCAGGCAGCTCATCCGCAGTGGCCGACCGGACGGTGCAGCCGAGTCCCCGGCCGCGACGATGCGCGCGTCGTCCACGCTCGTCAGCGTCTCGTCCGTGAGCAGACGGCCCACGGCGTCGGTGCTCAGCCCGCTGCGCGCGGCCAGGTCGGGGACGCCGAAGCCGACGGTCCAGACGGTGACCTCGCTCGGCAGCTCACGGCCGTCTGCGAGCCGCACGGCGTGGCGGGTCACCGCCGTCACCTTCGCGCCGGAGCCGTCGACGACCGTCACACCGAGCTCGGCCAGCCGCTTCGCGACCGAGCGCCGGCCACGCGTGTGCAGGTACGGGCCGAGAACTCCGCCGCAGACCAGCGTCACCCGGCGCCCCCGCTCCGCCAGTTCGGCGGCGGTCTCGATGCCTGTGGGACCGGCGCCGACCACCGTCACCGGGACCGTCGCGGGCGTGGCGTCGAGCACCGCACGCAGCCGCTGCGCCTCCTCCAGGGTGGCGAGCGGGCGGGCGAACTCGACCGCCCCGGGCACGCTCGGTTCGGCGCTGCCACTGCCCACGGCGTAGATCAGGTAGTCGTAGTCGAGCGTGCCGCCGGCCGCGAGCGTCACGCTGCGCTCGGCCGCGTCGATGCGGGTCGCGGTGTCGACCACCAGCCGGACGCGCCCGGCCAGGACGTCCCGGTACGCGACGACCGCGTCGTCGGACCCGCCCACCAGCTGGTGCAGGCGGACCCGGTGGACAAGGTCCGGACGCGGGTTGATCAGCGTCACGGTCACGTCGTCGCGCATCGTCATCCGATTCGCGGCCATGACGCCCGCGTATCCGCCACCGATCACGACCACGTGCGAGTTCCCCGTCATGATTCCTCCTCCGGTTCCGGGTGTTCGGCCTTAAGTCACCGCATCGTCGGCCGTTGTGACAGAGTGTGATTCAGATCACTTCACCGGCTCGACGGGAGCCGCCCCCGCGCCTGCTCGCCGGTGCGGTCGGGCCGCGGCCCCGGGAGGGCGACCCGGCGACCCGGCGGCGCGGCGACCCCCCGGCCACAGAGGCCGACGAGGCGGTTCACGACCGGCGCCGGCCGCGGGAGTGGCCGCCGGCGCCGGCGGCCGGCGACGGGGCACCCCCGGCGACCGCCGCGATGATGCACCCGGCCCCGAGCACGGCTCCGGCAGGCGGGCCCCTTCCCTTTGCCCACCCACCGACCCCTGGGCGGAATACCCCTAGGGGGTATATTGTCGGAGTGTTCGCAACCCCGGGGCCGCTGGTCAATCCGGCGGGAACTACGGGACGACGGGAACGACGGGAAACGAGGACGACGCGTCATGGACCACACCTCTCAACACGCCGGTGCCACGAACGACCGGGCCGAGTACCGGGCCCCCGGCTCGCCCGGCGGCCACGATGACCACCCGGGCCACCGGCACGGCGGCACCACCTGGGGCACCGCGGCGAAGGCCACCCTGCACTGCCTGACCGGCTGCGCCATCGGTGAGATCCTCGGGATGGTCATCGGCACGGCTCTGGCCTGGGGCAACGCTCCGACGATGGTGCTCGCGATCACGCTCGCGTTCCTCTTCGGCTACTCGTTCACGATGTTCGCGGTGCGGCGCGCGGGCGTGGACCTCAGGAGTGCCTTCAAGGTCGCGCTGGCCGCCGACACGGTCTCGATCGCCGTGATGGAACTCGTGGACAACGGCATCATCGCCCTGGTCCCGGGGGCGATGGACGCACACCTGTCGGACACGCTGTTCTGGTCCTCGCTGCTGGGCGGGTTCGTCGTCGCCTTCGTGGTCACCACCCCCGTCAACAAGTGGCTGATCGGCCGCGGCAAGGGCCACGCGATCGTCCACGCGTACCACTGACATGCCTTGCGCCTTCCGCCTCTTCGTGACTCGGCTCCCCCTCCACGGAAGGGGAGCGGCAACGGGCCGCCGGTCTCCGGCGGCCCGTTGCCGTGCGGCCGGTCCGCCGACGTGGGCCGGCCGCGCTGTCGTGCGCCGGCCCGGACGACCGCGGCGAGCCGACGCCGCCGCACTGCCACCGGCCGCCTGCCACGCGCCACCGGCCTCGGGTGCGTGAGCGCCTCACCGCTCCCGCGGCCGGTGCGCGACGGAACGGGGCCCCGCGGTCGCCACCGCCTCTTCGGACGGAACGGCGCGGGCTCCCGGCCCGGCCGCGTCCCGGATCCCCGCGGGGCTCCCGCTCACGGCCCGTGTCAGGGCACGCCGCCCCCGCTTCCTCAGTCCGCCGGACGGAAGCCCCTCAGGCGCAGGCTGTTGCCGACGACGAAGACCGAGGAGAAGGCCATCGCGGCGCCCGCGATCATCGGGTTCAGCAGTCCCGCCGCGGCCAGCGGAAGCGAGGCGACGTTGTAGGCGAAGGCCCAGAAGAGGTTGCCCTTGATCGTGCCGAGCGTCCTGCGCGACAGCCGGATCGCGTCCGCCGCCGCCCCCAGGTCGCCACGCACCAGAGTCAGGTCCCCCGCCTCGATGGCGGCGTCGGTTCCGGTGCCCATCGCCAGGCCGAGATCGGCCTGGGCGAGCGCGGCCGCGTCGTTGACCCCGTCGCCGACCATGGCCACCGTCCGGCCCTCCTCCTGCAGACGCCGCACCACGTCGACCTTGTCCTCGGGCATGACCTCGGCGACCACCCGCTCGATGCCGAGTTCCGACGCGACCGCCTCGGCGACGGCCTTGTTGTCACCGGTCAGCAGGATCGGCGTCAGCCCGAGGGCCCGCAGTCGCCGCACCGCCTCGGCGCTCGTCGGCCTCACCGCATCGGCGACCTCCAGGACCGCCCGCGCCTCACCGTCCCAGGCCACGATGATCGCGGTCCGGCCCGCGGCCTCCGCCTCCGCCCTGGCCTGGTCCAGCTCGGCCGGGAGGGCGATGGCCCACTCGGCGAGAAGCCGTTCGCGGCCGACGAGGACGGCATGCCCGTCGACGACGCCCTGCACGCCGAGGCCGGGGAGGTTCACGAAGTCCTCGGCCGCCGGGAGCGCCCCGACCTGCTCGACCGCCCCGGTCGCCACGGCCTGGGCGATGGGGTGTTCGGAGGCGTGTTCCAGTGCCCCGGCCAGCCGCAGGGCCTCGGTCTCGACGGTCCCCTGCGCGGTGTGGACACCGAGGAGGGTCATCCTCCCGGTGGTCACCGTGCCGGTCTTGTCGAGGACGATCGTGTCGGCCCTGCGCGTGTTCTCCAGGACCTCGGGTCCCTTGATCAGGATGCCGAGCTGGGCGCCGCGCCCCGTGCCCACCATGAGCGCGGTGGGCGTGGCGAGTCCCAGCGCGCAGGGGCAGGCGATGATCAGGACGGCGACCGCGGCCGTGAACGCCGCCGTCCACCCCGCCCCGCTGCCGAGCCAGAAACCGAGCGTGCCCAGGGCCAGGACCATGACGGCGGGCACGAACACGGCGGAGATCCGATCAGCCAGCCGCTGCGCCGCGGCCTTGCCGTTCTGCGCGTCCTCGACCAGCTTCGCCATCCGCGCCAGCTGGGTGTCCGCGCCCACCCGGCGGGCCTCGACGACGAGACGGCCGCCGGCGTTGAGGGTGGCTCCGGTGACGGGGTCGCCGACGGACACCTCCACGGGTACGGACTCCCCGGTGAGCATGGACACGTCCACGGCGGAGGAACCTTCGACGACGGTGCCGTCGGTGGCGATCTTCTCGCCCGGGCGCACCAGGAAGCGGTCGCCCACGGCCAGTTCGGCGACGGGGACCAGTTGTTCCCCGCCGGCGCGCAGCACGGTCACGTCCTTCGCGCCGAGTTCCATCAGAGCCTTCAGCGCGGCGCCGGCCCGGCGCTTGGAGCGGGCTTCGAAGTACCGGCCGGCCAGGATGAACGCGGTCACGCCGGCGGCGGCTTCGAGGTAGATGTTGCCCGCGCCGTCGGTGCGGGCGATGGTCAGCTCGAAGCCGTGGGTCATGCCCGGCTCGCCCGCGGTGCCGAAGAACAGGGCCCACAGCGACCACAGGAACGCCGCCGAGGTGCCGACCGAGACGAGCGTGTCCATGGTGGCGGCCCCGTGCCGGGCGTTGGTGAAGGCCGCTCGGTGGAACGGCCAGGCCGCGTACGTCACCACGGGCGCCGCCAGGGCGAGCGAGAGCCACTGCCAGTACCGGATCTGCAGGGCCGGGACCATCGCCATGGCGACGACGGGCACCGACAGCACCACCGCGGTGATCAGCCGCTGCCGCAGCGGGCGCAACCCGTCCTCCGCCCCCGCCCCGGCGTCACCGGGTTCGGTGCGGGTGCGGGGCGGCGGGGGCTCGGTCGCGGTATAGCCGGTGGCCTCGACGGTGGCGATGAGATCGCGGACGGAGACCTCGTCGCCGCGGTAGGAGATCTTCGCCTTCTCTGTGGCGTAGTTGACCGTGGCCTCCACACCGTCCATGCGGTTGAGCTTCTTCTCGACACGGGCGGCGCACGAGGCGCAGGTCATGCCGCCGATCGCGAGTTCGACCTCGGCGGTGCCGTGGACCGTGGCAGTCATCCCTGCTCCTGGGCTCGTGGATGGGGCGGGGCCGGCCGCCGACGGGGCTCCCCTCGTCCGGCGCCCGATCCTCCTGAGAACTATACCCCCTAGGGGTACATCTCGACGTCGACGCCATACATACCCCCTACCGGTATCCGACCGCAAGCTCCGTTTCCACGACGGGGGACGCGCCGAAGCTCGCCGTCGCCTCCCGGGATCTGCTCGGCCACCGGCGTCCGCATCCCGCGCGAGTCCCCGACGGCGTCCGGAGCGCACCGGGCGACCTGCCGCCCACCGGGCCGGCACCGGCGAGCGGGGCTACCGGCATCGAGCTGCGGACCCGGGGCGAGCACACCCCGGTCATCGTGGACGAGCACCCGCTGCGGGGCTCCGGCGGCACCGTGCACGTGGCGCCCCGGAGGTGTTCGCCCGGCTGCGCACCGCAGCCTGATCGCCAACCCGGCCCGGACCGTGGAACGGACCGCGGCGGCCGGGCCGGCCACCTGAGTGGTCGGGCCGTCGCCACCCTCCGACACTGGAACGTGAGACGACACACAACGGCCGGGCACGAGCGCGGCGCCGGCGCCGCGCCGTCCGACCGGCCAGGACACGGTACTCAGGAGGCGAGGGCATGGGTACGTTCTCACCCGGCTTCCACGGTCGCGGACGCGGCCTGGCGGAGAAGCTGCCTCCCGGGCAGTACCCGACGGAGTCGTTCCCGGTCCTGTCCGCAGGCCCCACACCCCGTGTGCCGACCGAGACCTGGACCTTCACCGTGACGACGGAGAGCGGCGACTCCCGCGGCTGGACGTGGGACGAGATGATGTCGCTGCCCCAGGAGGACACGGTCCACGACATCCACTGCGTGACGCGGTGGTCGAAGTTCGACACTCCGTGGCGGGGCGTTCCGGTCGACGCGTTCCTGGAGGACGTGGAGACCGCCGCCGACCACGCCGTGGCCGTCAGCCACGGCGGCTACACCACGAACCTTCCGCTGGAGGACCTTCTCGACGGCAGGGCATGGGTCGTCCACACCCACGACGGCTTCCCGCTGTCCCCCGAACACGGCGGCCCCGCGCGGCTGCTGGTGCCGCACCTGTACTTCTGGAAGTCGGCGAAGTGGGTGCGGGAACTGCGGCTCACGCTCGAGGACGAGCCCGGCTTCTGGGAGAGCGTCGGCTACCACAACTACGGCGACCCCTGGCGCGAGCAGCGCACCTGGGACGACTGACGATGGCCGCCGCCTGGCGCCGCGCCCACCTCGTGGAGCGCCTGCCGCAGACCCCCACCGCCCGCTCGCTGGCCTTCAGCGTCCCGGGCTGGCCCGGTCACCTGGCCGGCCAGCACGTGGACGTGCGGCTCACCGCCGACGACGGCTACCAGGCCGCACGCAGCTACTCCCTCGCGGCACCTGCCGACGGGGAACGCATCGAACTGGGCGTGCAGGCCGTCGCCGACGGGGAGGTCTCGCCCTATCTCGCCGACGGCCTCCCGCTGGGCGCCGACGTGGAGGTGCGCGGACCGCTCGGCTGCTGGTTCGTCTGGCGGCCCGGGCAGACCGGTCCCGTGCTCCTGGTGGGCGGCGGATCGGGCGTCGTCCCGCTGACCGCCATGATCCGCGCCCACCACGGGGCGAAGTCCCCCGTCGGCTTCCAGCTGGTGTACTCGGTGCGCACCCCCGAGGACTTCTGGTACCGCGATCTGCTCACCGTCGGGACGGACCGGCTGGACGTCGATGTCCTCTACACCCGCCGGGCGCCGCCGGACACCGCCCGCGCACCGGGCCGCGTCTCCGCCGGCGACCTGCGCGGACACGTCTCGCGGCTCGCGGGAGCCGGGACCGTCTTCGTGTGCGGTCCCACGGCGTTCGTCGAAACCGTCGGCGACCACCTCGTGGACCTGGGCCGCGACCCCGCCACGATCCGCACCGAGCGCTTCGGCTGACGTCGGCCCCGCGCCGCGCCACGACCGAGCCCCTCACCCCATCCGGGAGACCCACCATGGAAGACACGCCCCTCCACCGCGACGGGAACTGGCTGGCCGGCCCGCTCTCGGAGATCCTCTCCGTCGAGCCCACCCGGGCGTGGTGGCGCTGCCCCACGTGCGGCATGGCCGGGCCTCTCGCCCAACTCCACGTCTACGGGCCCGAACCGGGCCTCACCGCCCGCTGTCCCGGCTGTGCCCGGGTCGCCCTGAGGCTCGTGAAGGAAGCCGACCACGTCTGGCTGACCATGGGCGGCGCGACGGGCGCGTTCCGCTTCCGTACCGCGTGAGCGCCGGAGGGGGCCCGCCCCCGCTGCGGACGCCGCGGCGGCCGGACTGGGGGAGGACGGCTGCGGGCTGCGTGGGGTGCGAGGGGCGGGTTGCCGTACGGGGTGCTCCCGGATCGGCCGCGTCTCAGGGCATGCCGCCGAAGTCGTCCCCCACCGTCAGGGTGACCAGGCCCTCCGGCGCGTCGGCGCTCTCCGCCACGGTGGTCCCGGGCAGCCTGGAGGCCAGGGCGCGGGCCTGCTCTCCGAGCCCCGCCGGGTGGGTCACGGAGGTCCGGGCCGCCGCCGCGGACGCGTTGCCGGTTCCGGTGACGGTGAATCCGGCCCGGCGCAGCGACTGGGCGGCCTCCCAGGCGAGACCCGGTGTGCCGGTGCCGTTGAGCACCCGTACGCGGACACTGCTCGCGTACAGGGGCCTCTCGCCGGCGGCCGCGACGGTCTCCTTGCGGACCTCCCGGTCCAGGGCGAGTGCCGCGAACAGATCGGCGGCCGCCGGGTACTGCCAGACGACGTTCGCCGTGTCGGACGGCACGTCCATGCTGCGGGGGTAGTTGGGCACGGTCACGAACGTCAGCCGGCCGGGCGGGATCGCCTTGAGCCGGGAGACGAGACCGTACAGGGGCTGGATCCCGGCGAGCGCCTTGTCCGTGGTGAGCGACTTGGTGGCGGACTCCAGCAGCCCGTACATCGCGCCGGGGCTGGTCAGCTTCTTCTGCGCCCGGTCGGCCAGGGCGCGCATGAACTCCTGCTGCCGGCCGATGCGTCCGAGGTCGGAGCCGTCGCCGACGCCGTAGCGGGCGCGTACGTAGCCGAGGGCGTCCTCGTCCCGCACGGTCTGGCAGCCGGCGGGGATGTCGAGGCGGGCCTTGTCGTCACGGATCGCGGCGGTGGGGCAGACCTCCATCCCGTCGAGGGCGTTGACCATGCCCTTGAACCCCTGGAAGTCCACCGACATGAAGTGGTCGATGCGCAGTCCGGTGCTCTGCTCGACCGTCTTGATCGCGCAGGCGGCGGCGCCCGCGACCTCACCGCCGGTACCCCCGATCGCGAACGCCTCGTTGATCTTGGCGTGGTGGGGGCTCGAGGTGCTGCCGTCGCCGCGGTCGCACGCCGGCACCTTCACCCACGAGTCGCGGGGGAAGGACACCACGGTCGCCCACTTCCGGCTCGCCGCGAGGTGAAGGACCATCAGCGTGTCGGACCGCATGGTGGTCGGACCACTGCCGTACCGGGCATTGGCCCCGGCCCGCGAGTCGGAACCGACCACGAGGATGTTCTTGGAGCCCGGACTCGTGTTGGGCGGGCGGTCGTCTCCGATCTTGTTGTCCACGTCCGCGGAACGGATGTTGCCCTGCAGGTCCCGGTAGACCCAGACGCCGGCGGCCATGGCGGCGGCGAGCAGTACCGCGAGTGCCGCCACGCCCCTCGGCGTCCTCCGGCGGCGCCGGGCAGGGCCGCGGACCGGACCCTCCCGGCGGCGCCCGTCGGCCGCACCCGGCAGCCCCCGTCCCGTCGTCGCCGGGGGCTGCCGGGTCGTGGCGTTAGGCCGGGTTGACGCCCGGGACCGCGTTCTCGCAGGAGGGGGCGTTTTCGCCGGGGGCTGCCCGGGCGCATCGCTCACGTCGAAGTTCCTCCACTGCCCGGGCGGATCGGCGCCCGCCCGTCGTCGGCACGCGCTGTCGGCGGACGGCAAGGTCCAAGCACTCTACGTCCGCGTAGCGGGCATCGGGCCGCGACGACACCCGGGCCGCGCGAGGCGTGTGGGGCGCGGGGCAGGCGGCCGCTCGCCGCCCGCCCCTCCGGGATCGTCCGTACGGAGCAGGGCGACGCGGCGCCCCGCCGGGACGACGACGCCGGGAACGGCACCGGCCCACCCGTGCGGCCGCACATCGCCGGTCGGGGCCGCGGCAGCATGGCGAGGCACGGCATCAGGAAGTCGTAAAGACTGCCGTAACACGGCAATGAATTCCGCTCGGTGTGCATGGGACGATGCGTCCATCGGGGCGTTCAAAGGTCAGGGGGTGTGCTGGTCATGGGTTTGTTTCTCGGTCTCGGCATCGTGGGCATCGTCCTGCTGGCGCTCTCACTCGTCCTCGACGGGGTGCTGGAAGGTGTCCTCGGCGGGGTGCTGGACGGCCTGTTCGACGGCTGGCTCTCGCTACCGGTGATCGCCGGCTTCGTCTCGATGCTCGGGTTCACCGGCGCGATCGTGCTGGGCACGACGGGCCTGGGCCCGACCGCCGCCACGGTGGCGGGAGTTCTCGCCGGCCTGCTCGCGGCCCGGCTGACCTGGCGGCTCAGCCGCGCGCTCATGCGGGACCGGAGCGCCGCGGCCCCGCGGGGCGAGGACCTCCTCGGCACCGGAGGGTCCGTGGTGACGGCCATCCCGGCCGGCGGCTACGGCGAAGTGCTGCTCCGCGTGGCCGGTCAGCCCGTGAAGTTCGCCGCCAGGTCGGCCACGCCCGTCCAGCGCGGCGCGGAGGTCTGGGTGGAGGCCGCCCTGTCGGCCACCTCCGTCCTCGTACGCCCCGTCGAGCGCTGACGTTCTGCCCCGGCGCCCGTCCGTTCGACATTCGACACCTGATCTGCCGCCCACCGGGAGGCAGGGGGGAGCACCATGAGTCCAGTCGTCATCGCCGTGGTGGGAGTCGCCGTACTCCTCGTCCTGCTGGCCCTCGTCGTGATCACGCGATACAAGGTCGCAGGTCCCAGTGAGGCGTTCATCATCACCGGCCGGCGCGGCAAGAAGGCCACCGATCCCGAGACCGGGCGGGTCTTCACCGACAACAGCGGCCAGAAGGTCGTCGTCGGCGGCGGCGTGTTCGTCGTGCCGTTCGTGCAGCAGAGGTTCACCCTCGACCTCTCCAGCAGGCACATCCCCGTCGCCGTCCGGGGCGCGGTCACCCTGCGCGGCATCAAGGCCAACCTGGAGGGCGTGGCGATCGTCAAGGTCGGTGGGAGCGAGGACTCGATCCGGGCCGCCGCCCAGCGCTTCCTCGTCCAGCAGGACGGGATCGTCGGCTTCACCCAGGAGGTGCTCTCCGGCGCGCTGCGCTCCATCGTCGGCCGGATGTCGGTGGAGGACATCATCCGGGACCGGGCCGCCTTCGCCGGCCAGGTCGCGGAGGAGGCCGAGGCCAGCCTCTCGGGACAGGGGCTCGTGCTGGACGCGTTCCAGATCCAGGACATCACCACCGAGGGCTCCTATCTCGAGGACCTCGGACGCCCGGAAGCGGCGCGGGCCAAGCAGGAGGCCGACATCGCCGAGGCGGTGGCCCGGCGGTCCTCGGAGCAGGCGCGGCTGAAGGCCGAGGAGGAGATCGCCGTCGCGCAGCGGACGTTCGCCCTCAAGCAGGCCGAGATCAAGGCGGAGACGGACGAGGCGGCCGCGAAGGCCGCCGCGGCCGGGCCGCTCGCCGAGGCCGACCGGCAGCAGGAGATCCTCAGCCAGCAGGAGAAGGTCGCGGAACGCCGGGCGGCCCTGACCGACAGGGAACTCGACACCCAGGTCCGCAAGCCCGCCGACGCGGCCCGCTACCAGGCCGAGCAGGAGGCCGAGGCGCGTCGTGTCGCCCTGGTGAAGCAGGCCGAGGCCGACGCCCAGCGCGCCCGTCTGACCGGTGAGGGCGAGAAGGCGAACCGCGCGGCGCTCGCCGACGCGGTCCGTATCGAGGGCGAGGCGGAGGCCGCAGCGATCGCCGCCAGGGGGTCGGCCGAGGCGGAGGCCATGCAGAAGAAGGCCGACGCCTTCGAGCGGTACGGCGACGCCGCGGTGCTGCAGATGCTCGTCGAGGTACTGCCGCAGGTGGTCGGCAAGGCTGCAGAACCGCTCGGCGCGATCGACAAGATGACCGTCATCTCCACCGACGGCGCCGGCAAGCTGCCGCGAGCCGTGGCGGACAACGTCGCCCAGGGACTGGAGCTCCTGGGTTCCACCACGGGGGTCGACCTCGCCGAGCTGCTGCGGGGCATCACACAGAAGGGCCCGAAGCCGGAGCCCGGCAAGGCCGTGGAGAACGGGTCGGTGCCGATCTCCTGAGCCGGGACCACCGGCCGGCGGGAGGGCGGGCCGGGCCCTCGGGACGAGGGACGGGAACGCCCGCCGGAGGTGGCGAGGACGCCACGCACCCGGAACGGCGGCGGACCGCGCCGGGCAGCCCGCAAGGGTACGCCCGGCGCGGTCCGCCGCCGTTCGGCGAGCACCCCGGCACCGGCAGGCGGTCTTCGGCGAGCAGCTCCCCGGCACGCACCGGCAGGGGCTCCTCGGCGCGGGCGCCAGGCGCGGCAGACGCCCATCGGCAAGCACCTCCGGCCCTCTCGGGCCCTGCCGGTGGCGCTTCCGTGGGGTGCGGCGCCGTTCGGTCCTCCGGCGGACGGCGGGCGTTGCGTCCTCCGGTGAGCGGGCGGCGGGTGCTCAGCACTCCGGTGAGCGGGCGTTCCGCTTCGGGAGCGTGTGCACCCCGGGTGCGGCCCGTAGCGGCGGCCCGCCGACGAACACGCCCGCCAGGCACCGTCTCCCCGCCGACGAACACGCCCACCGGCCGCCGCCTCCCGTCGGCGGACGCGGTTACCGGCCCCGGGGCCCGAGCAGTTCCGCCAGACCACGGCGCGTGGCGGCGACGACCACGCGGTCACCGGGGCGCAGTAGATGCCCGGGGTGGAGGTCGAAGAGCAGACCCGTGGTGTGGTGCGTCCCGTCGTCGGGTGGGGCGGCGGAGAGGTCAGGGAGCCGGTCGCCCGGTGCCGTCATGTCCAGGGCGAGCACCCGCCATCTGCCCGGACTGACCGCTTCTGCGATCGTGTGGCCCTCCAGCTGCGGCAGGTCGGCCACTTCGAGTGCGGCGAAGAGGAGCACCCGGCGCTCGACGGAGACGGCTCCGAGCACCTGACGGCCCATCATGGCCCCGGCGAAGGCGGGGGCGGAGAGCGACGTCACGCTTCTGCTGCGGGTGAGCGCCCCGGGATGGGCGGCACGCAGCGTCCGGTAGACGGCGGTGGCGAAGTCGTCGTCGTACAGCCGGAGTGCCACCCGGAGGTCGGGGGCGATCGAGCGGGCGTACAGGGCGGCTTCGAGATTGGTGGTGTCGGAGCTGGTGAGGGCCAGCAGCGCGTGCGCACGGTGGGTCCTGGCTGCCTCGAGCACGCCCTCCTGGGTGACGTCCCCGATGATCACGGGCACGCGCAGCCGGCGGGCGAGGGCCACGCCACGGGCTTCGGGGTCGTTCTCGACGCAGACGACGGGCGTGCCGAGTTCACGCAGTCGGCCGAGGACACGGGTGCCGACCTTGCCGAGGCCCAGCAGGACGACGTGGCCGGTCAGACCGCGTGGGGGCCGGCGCAGGGCGGTCGCCGAGCGGAAGGAGCTGAGCGCTTCCAGCACGGCGGCGACGAGCAGGGGCAGCAGGAGGAGCCCCACGAGCCCGGTCAGCAACTGCAGGACCTGGCGGTCGGGCTCCCCGCCGACCGCGGGGTCGTTGATGGAGAAGAGGTCGAGGAGCGTGATGTAGGCGGCGTGGAGCGGGTGGCCGCCCATGGTGAGCCAGGACGCGACGGCCAGGGCGGTGACGGCCGCGCCGACGCCCGCGAACGACCAGCGCACTCGACGGGAGAAGAGCTCCCGGAACGGCAGTGAGGGGCCGCTCAGACGGCTGCCGGGCCCGGGTTCCGGGCCGGTGACGGCTTCGAGCACGATCCTCCCGCGGCCGGACGCCGCGGCCACGGCGGCGTCGTCGGGCAGCAGGAGCGGTCCGTCGGAACCGCTGCCGTCGGATCCCTCCACGCCCGCGGGGTCGCTGCTGGTGGAGGACAGCAACGCCAGGGTGCACAGCCCCTGGTCCGCGGCCCCGCCGCGACCCGGCGGGGGCCTCTCGGCGGTGCGCAGGAGCAGCCCGTCAGCCTGGACGATCTTGCTGGTTCCGGTGACGGCGGTCGCGGCGAGCGCCGGAGCGGCGGTGTCGGCGTCCGACAGTACGGTGGTGGACGAGTCGATGTCGTCGGCGTCCATCCCGGGTACGGCGAGGGCGGCCGCCTGGTCGAGCAGTTCCTCCAGGTGCTGGCCGAGCTTGCGGTTGTAGAGGCGGATGACCAGACGCAGACGGGGGTTCAGCCGGCGAGCCGTGAGCGCGGCGCGGATGTTGGTCTCGTCGTCCTCGTGCACCAGGGCGAGGGCCTGCGCGGTCTCTACCCCGGCGTCCCGGAGCGCGACGTCGTCGGGATCGTCCGTCTCCCTCACGGACATCTCCTCCGGACGGTCGGCTCCACCGTTCACGGCCGCACGGCTCGCTCCCGTACGGACGATGCCCGCCGACACCCTGCCGAGGAGGGCGAGGGCCCGGCCGCCCGACGGGGCGTCCGCGTCGGCGGGCGGGCTCGTGGACGAGCGGCTGGGCGGGACGAGGAGCGTGACCTGCTGCCGGTAGACGTCGCGGAGTTCGGCGGCGAGCCGATGGGCGAGGGCGTCGTCGCCGCTGACGAGCATGTGGCCCGCCGCGGGCCGCGACTGCTGAGGAATGGGATGCACATGCCATACATTGCCGTGCCGTCCCCCTGCGGCGCACCTCAACACGGCGGCGGGTCTGGCACGTTGGCCTGCCGAAGGCGTCCCGGCGCGGGCCGGCTCGGCGGAGGAGGTCGTGACGGAAGTCTTACGTCCTGGCGTGGCAGCGGGCACGCGGCGGAGGCGGCCCCTAGCGTCGGCGGCATGCGCGTACTCGTCACAGGAGGCGCCGGCTTCATCGGCGCGCACATCGTCTCGGCACTCATCGGGCGGGGCCACGAACCGGTGGTCCTGGACGCCTTGCTGCCCACCGCGCACCACGGGCCTCCGGCCCCGCCGGAGACCGGGTTCGTCCATGGCGACGTCCGCGACACGACGGCACTCGCCGCGGTCCTGCACGGCGTGGACGCGATCTGTCACCAGGCGGCGATGGTGGGGCTCGGCAAGGACTTCGCCGATGCGCCCGACTACGTGAGCTGCAACGACCTGGGGACGGCGACGCTCCTCGCCGCGGCAGCGGAGGCACGGGTGCGTCAGGTGGTGCTCGCCGGTTCGATGGTCGTGTACGGGGAGGGGCGTTACGCGTGCCCCCGCCACGGGGTGGTGCGGCCGGGTCCCAGGTCGGCGGCCGATCTGGCGGCGGGGCGGTTCGAGCCGCCGTGCCCGCGGTGCGGCGCGGAACTGGTCCCGGGCCTCGTCGACGAGGACGCCCCGTGCGACCCGCGCAACGTGTACGCCGTGACGAAGCTGGCGCAGGAGCATCTCACGGCCGCCTGGGCACGTGCGACGGACGGCCGGGCCGTGTCTCTCCGCTACCACAACGTCTACGGGCCGGGGATGCCCCGGGACACCCCGTATGCGGGAGTGGCCTCCTTCTTCCGGTCGGCGCTGGCCCGGGGCGAGGCGCCCCGCGTGTTCGAGGACGGCGCTCAGCGACGGGACTTCGTCCACGTCCGGGACGTCGCCGAGGCGAACGTCGCGGCCCTGGAGGCGGTCGCGGAACGGGAGGCGGGCGTTCTCACCACGTACAACACGGGCAGCGGGGAGCCCCGCACCGTCGGCGAGATGGCCGCGGCACTGGCGGCCGCGTGCGGCGGGCCCGACCCGGTCGTCACCGGTGAGTTCAGGCTGGGTGACGTCCGGCACATCACGGCGGACTCGCGCCGGCTGCGGCGCGATCTCGGCTGGTCGCCCCGCACGGGATTCCGCGAAGGCATGGCCGAGTTCGCCCGTGCGGCGCAGCGCGCACCCGGCGCCGCACAGACCGCCGGCACTTCGCCGTCCTGAGTCCCCGGGCCGAGTGCCGGGCGCCGGCGGGACTGCGGAGTGACGGCCGTGCGGCGGCGTCCGGATCTCCGCGCGGCCCCGACGGCTGCGGCGCGGGCAGCCCGCCCGAGAAGCGCAACGGCCCTGCCTGCGTACGGCGTCCCCGGGCGGCATCCGGATCCCCGCCCGGCCCGGTCCGGGCCAGGGCCCCGCGCCCCCGGTGGTACGAGTCGGTGCGGGCGGCGTGAATGCCGCAGGGCCCCGTGCCACGGGCGGGCGGACCGCGTGCGCGCGTGTCCAGGGCGCATCTCCGCGTGCACGCACGTCCCGAGTGGTCCCCGAACGCCACCCGGGCGGGCCTCCGCTGCTCCGCCGCCGAAGCCGGTGACCGGCGCGCGGCCCCCGCGCGTCGGGCCCGCATCCGACCGCCACGTCGAACCGCGCCGCCCTGTTCGCACGGGAGCCGGTCCGGGACCGACTGCCGCCGGTACGCGCAGCGCCGCGCCGGGTCCCGGGATCCGCCGGCCGGGCGGGGACCTGACGCTCGCTCACCCGGCCGGGCCACGTCGCGTCGCGGCCGCATGCGGTGACCGCGACGGGGCCGATTCCCGGGGACGTCACCGGCGCCGGCGCGGCGCCCGGGACCGCGGCCCGCCCCCCGCACGGACGTCACCGGCGGCGGCCCGCGACGCCCGGCCACGGCATCGCGCCGCTCCCGGCCCGCGGTCACGGCAGCCGGCGGCACCGCGGCGGACGGGGTGCGTTCCGGCGACGCGGTACGGCACGGCTGCTCACGGAGGATGACGTCCGCGTTTCGTAAGGGGTCGATGTCCGCTTTGTTCGCCGCCGGTTCGTACGGTGAAAGTCGTGACCACTGACGTCGTACTTCCCTGTCTGAACGAGGCCGGGGCGCTGCCCTGGGTCCTCGAACGCGTCCCCACCGGATGGCGCGCCATCGTCGTCGACAACGGCTCCACTGACGGCTCCGCCGGAATCGCCCGGGAGTTGGGGGCGACCGTCGTGCGCGAGGAACGGCGCGGGTTCGGGGCGGCCTGCCACGCGGGGCTGCTGGCCTCGGAGGCGGACATCGTGTGCTTCTGCGACTGCGACGCGTCCCTGGATCCCGGACTCCTCGTCCCCTTCGTCCGTGCCGTGGCGGAAGGCGAGGCCGACCTGGTGCTGGGGCGGCGACGACCCGCCGGCCGGGGGGCCTTCCCGCCGCACGCCCGCGCGGGGAACCTCGCGCTGTCCTGGATGCTGCGCCGGCGGACCGGCCTGAGGCTCCACGACCTGGGACCGCTCCGGGCGGCGCGCCGCGAGGGGCTGCTGGGGCTGGGTCTGACGGACCGTCGCAGCGGCTATCCGCTGCAGATGGTGGTGCGGGCCGCGGACGCCGGCTGGCGGGTGCGGGAGGAGGACGTGCCCTACCTGCCCCGAACCGGGAAGTCGAAGGTGACCGGAACCTGGCGGGGCACCTGGCAGGCGGTGCACGACATGCGCCGGGTGCTGGGCGAGGCCGGTGGTGCACGGTGACCACGCTTCTCGTCATCGCCAAGGAACCGGTACCCGGCCGGGTGAAGACGCGGCTGTGCCCTCCCTTCAGCCCGGCTCAGGCGGCGCTGCTCGCCGAGGCCGCACTCGCCGACACCCTCGCGGTGGTCGCCGGACTTCCCGCGGAGCGGCGTGTGCTCGTCCTGGACGGGACGGCCCGCGACTGGCTGCCGTCGGGCTTCGACGTGGTGCCCCAGGGCGCGGGCCGGCTCGACGAGCGGCTGGCCGCGGCGTTCTCCCTGTGTGCGGGCCCGGCGCTGCTGGTCGGGATGGACACCCCGCAACTCTCTGCGGACCTCCTCGCACCTGCGCTCGCGCCACGGGCGTGGCATGACCACGACGCCTGGTTCGGGCCCGCGGCCGACGGCGGGTTCTGGGCGCTGGGGCTGGCCGCACCGGACCCGGAACTGCTGCGCGGAGTACCGATGTCCGTACCCGGGACCGGGGCCGCGCAGCGCCACCGGCTGGTGGGCGCCGGACTGCGCGTGGGCGACCTGCCGACCCTGCGCGACGTGGACACCGCCGCGGACGCGCGGCTGGTGGCCCGTGAGGCGGCGGGAAGCCGGTTCGCGGCCGTGTACGCACGGCTGGTCCCGGCCGCCGCCGCACCGGACCGCGCGGACCGGTCCCGAACGCGGCCCGCCGCCGCGCGACCCGGGGGCGGTCCTTCGCCGGCGGGTCCGCGATGACGGCGACCGCGTGGCGCGCCGACCCCTACACGGACGCGCTGCGCACCGGCCGCGGGCCGCTCTTCCTGCGCCGTCGCGACGGGTGGCTCCTGCCCCTGGAGGTGGAGCGCTGGTGCGAGGGACCGGACTCCGCCGACCTGACCGTGCTCAGCCGGTGCCACGGCCCCGTGCTGGACATCGGCTGCGGTCCCGGACGGCTCGTCGTCGCGCTCGAGGCGAGGGGACACCGCGTACTCGGGATCGACGTGAGTCCGGAGGCGGTGGCCCGTACCGTCCGGGCGGGCGGAACGGCCCTGCTCCGGTCGGTCTTCGAGCCGGTGCCCGACGAGGGCCGCTGGGGAACGGCGCTGCTGATCGACGGCAACGTCGGCATCGGCGGAGACCCGGCCGCGCTCATGCGTCGCGTGTCCGAGGTCACCGCGCCCGGAGCGGTGCTGATAGCCGAAACCTCCGCGGAGGACGAGGACGCCGACGAACGCGTCGAGGTCGCCGTCGTCAACGGCAGGGGGGAACGCGGGGCGACGTTCCCCTGGGCGCGCCTCGGGGCCCGCGCCCTGTGCGCCCACGCGGCGGGAGCCGGCTGGACCCCGGCCGGGCAGTGGACGGCGGCCGGGCGCAGCTTCGTCGAACTGCGCGCCCCCGCTCAGCGTCGCGGGGCCTGACGCCGCCGCCTGCCGTCGGCCTCGGTGTGCCGCGGCCCGCGGCGCAGCCGCCGGACGAGGAGGACCAGGCAGGCGGCACCGGCAACCGCTCCCAGCACGATCACCAGGTTCCGTCCGTAGGGCAGTGGCAGCGCGGACGGGTTGGGCGGGGCGCCGGGGCGGAGCAGCAGCGGCAGCGTGATCAGCACGAGCGAGCCGCCCACGACGAGCGCCCCGCGCACCACACCCCGAGCGGGCAGGGCCGCGACCAGCATTCCCACGCCGAGGACCAGCGGGGCGAGCACCGCGTCGTGCAGCACGAGCGCTCCTCCCAGCCACACCACCGCTCCCCAGGCGTCGCGGGCGGAGAGGAGAAGCCCCGTGCCCACGGCCATGAGCACCACCCCCAGACCTCCGGCGGCGTACCGGAGCAGCGCGGCACCTCCACGCCGGGACATCACAGGACCTCCAGTCGGGTGACCCATTTCGTCTGCAGGACACCGGGGCGGTTCGGGGCGATGATCCGTGCCGGGAAGCCGTGGTCGGCCGACAGCACCTGGCCGTTGAGGGTCAGGGCCAGGAGTGTCAGCGGGTCGTGGGCGTACTCGCGGCCCATCTCCATCACGCGGTAGGCGCCGCGCACCTCCATCGAGACCACGCGCAGCCCCGCGTCCCCGGCGGCGCCCGCGCGCTCCAGGAGGTCCCGGACGCGTACGCCTCCCCAGTGCGCCGAGGCGCTCCATCCCTCGACGCAGGCGATCGGCAGTACGGCCTCGGCCCGCGGAAGTGCCCGCAGCTCGTCCAGGGTCAGCGTGTAGCGGCGCGGCCCCAGCACCTCCAGGCGCCAGTCCCGGACCGCCGCGGCGGTGACGCCCGCCGCGGCGGCCGTCCGGTTCACCGGCAGCCCCTGCGGGCCGATCCCGGGATGTCTCGGTGCCAGCAGATCCAGTCTCTTCAGCGGGGTGAACGCCTGACCGACGGTGGTCAGGGTCACGGCGGTGACCGCCGCGCCGACGGCCACGAGCAGTGACCTGCGGTCCGGTGCGTCCTCCGGCGGCAGCGTGAGCGTGCCGGGCGACCTGCGACTCCAGTGGTCCCTGATCTCGGGCGCCTTGACGGCCACGTGCAGCAGCACGGCGCCGGCGACCAGCCAGGCGACGGCGAAGTGGACCGGTACGAACGAGAACGGCCACGGATACCACTCGACGATGTTCAGCAGCCCGGTGAACAACTGGAACACGGCCGCGGCGACCAGGACCCCCACCGAGAGCCGTTCCAGGCCGTGCTTCACGGAACGCACCGGAGGCCACACCCACAGCCGCGGGTACACCGCCCAGAGCTTCGCCAGGAGCAGCGGGATGGCCGCCAGGCCGGAGGCGACATGGAGACCCTGGGTCAGCCGGTAGCCCCACACCGGGCGCGGCGGCAGCTCGTTCGCGAGCCATCCGGGCGGGTGCTGGAGGTAGTGGCTGATGAGGCCGGTGAGGAAACACACGGCGATCGCCGCGCCCAGCCAGCGGCCGATCGCCGTGGCCGTTCGGGCGTCGTGGAGTCTGCCGGAGAAGGACGGTGGCCGAAGTCGCGGTCTCATGTATCCATGAGACCGCCGGAACGGCCCGGACGGCGGCTCGGACACCTTACGAAACGCGGACGGCGCATCCCGCATACCGTTCCGGCGCCCGCGGCGCTGCCAGGCTGGGCGCCATGACCAGCCGCCGGACCACCGTGACCGTCCTGCTTCTCGCCGGCCTCGTCGCCGTACTCGTCGGCACCGTGCGCGCCGACGACTACTACTCCGCCCCCGGGCGTCTGTCGCTCTGGTACGCGGCCGCCTGGCTGCTCTTCGCGGCAGGTCTGTGGGCGCTGCGGAAGGCCCCGGACCGAACCGCGGTGGTGCTCGTCATGGCCGGCGCGGTCGCCGTCGCCGCGACGGGCCTGGTCGCACCGCCGCGCACCAGCACCGACTCCTACCGGTACGCCTGGGACGGCCGGGTGCAGGCGGCCGGGATCTCTCCGTACGACCACGTCCCCGCGGCCCCCGAACTCGTCCCGCTGCGCGACGCCTGGCTCTTTCCCGAGGGCCGCGCCGCCTGCGCCGGACCCGACCGTGCGCCCGTGGGCGACGGCGTGTGCACCCGGATCAACAGGCCTCGGGTGAACACCGTCTACCCGCCCGTCGCGGAGGGCTACTTCCTCCTGGTCGAGACCCTGTCCCCCGAGGGCGCGCGGCACAAACCGCTGCAGACCGGCGGGGCACTGCTCTCGGTCGCCACCGCGGCCGCGCTGCTGCTGGTGCTGCGTCGCCGCGGTGCGCCGTGGCGAGCGGCCTACTGGGCCTGGTGCCCGGCGGTGCCCGTCGAGGCCGTGAACAACGCCCACGTCGACGTCCTCGGCGTGCTCTTCTCCGTCGCCGCCCTGGTCGCCGTCGTCCGGCACCGAGCGGCGGGCGGGGCCCTGCTGGGCGTGGCCGTCGCGGCGAAGCTGCTGCCCGCCGTGCTGATCCCGGGCGCGCTGTCCGGTGTGCGACGCGCCCGGGACGCCCTGGCCGTGCTGCTGCCGGCGGCGGGCGTCGTCGCCGTGCTCTACCTGCCGTACGTGCTGGTGTCGCGGGGCTCGGTCCTGGGTTTCCTCGGCGGCTACGTCGAGGAGGAGGGTTACGACGACGCCTCCGCCAGGAACCGCTATGCGCTGCTGCGTCTGCTCCTGCCGGACGACTGGACGCTGCCCGTCGTGGCCGCGGCGATGCTGGCCGTCGTGGCGTACGTGGTCCTGCGCGGGGACCCGGAGCGGCCGTGGAGCGGTGCCCTGGTGGTCACGGGGACCGCCTTCCTGCTCCTGACGCCCGGCTATTCCTGGTACGCCCTGCTCCTCGTCGCCCTGGTCGCCCTCGACGGCCGCTGGGAATGGCTCGGCATCGCCGTCGCCGGAGCGGCGAAGTACGTCACCGGACCCGCTTTCCCCGGGCACGGCGACACCGTGGGCACCATCGCCTACGCGACGGCGGCAGCGGCGGTCCTCACCGGGTGGGTGCTGCGCAGGCGGACCGTCCGCGGCCGGCCGCAAGGAACACGTCGGGCCGGGCCCCCGGCCTCCGCGGAGCCTTCGGGAAACGCCGGGATCAGCGCCTGATCCGGCGCGCGCACGACCCCTGGCGGACGGTCGGGATCGGCCCGGCCGCGGACACCACGGCGTGACGGAGGGGCCGGTCCGCCCCCACGGCGGACCGGCCCCTGCAGTACCCGGGGCAGCCGGGTCAGCTCTTCAGCGGCACGATCGCGGTGGGCGCGTGGCCCGGCTCGGTCGCGATCTCCTCGAACTCGGTGACGTCGCTGATGTCCGCGGTCCGGCTCATCGCGATGTTGGTGATCCGTTCCAGGATCGCCTCGACGACGACCGGCACCCGGTGCTCGGCGGCGAGCTTCCTGGCCTGCTCGAAGGCCGCGCCGAGTTCGCTGGGGTCGGTGACGCGGATCGCCTTGCAGCCCAGCCCCTCGGCGACCTTGACGTGGTCGACCCCGTAGACGCCCAGCTCCGGGGAGTTGATGTTCTCGAACTCCAGGTTGACCTGGAAGTCGATGTCCAGGCCGAGCTGCGCCTGACGGATCAGGCCCAGGTAGGAGTTGTTCACGAGGACGTGGACGTACGGGATCCTGTGCTGCGCGCCGACCGCCAGTTCCTCGATGAGGAACTGGAAGTCGTAGTCGCCGGAGAGGGCGACGACCGGGGTGTCGGGGGCGGCGGTGGCCGCGCCCAGGGCGGCCGGAATGGTCCAGCCGAGCGGGCCCGCCTGACCGCAGTTGATCCAGTGACGCGGCCGGTAGACGTGCAGCATCTGGGCGCCGGCGATCTGGGAGAGGCCGATGGTGGTGACGTAGCGCGTCTCCGGGCCGAAGGCCTTGTTCATCTCCTCGTAGACGCGCTGCGGCTTCATGGGGACGTCGTCGAAGTGCGTACGGCGCTGCAGGGTGGCCTTGCGCTCCTGCGTGGAGGCGGCCCAGTCGGAGCGGTCGGGCAGCCTTCCCGCCGCCTTCAGCTCCCTCGCGACCTCCACGAAGAGCTGCAGCGCGGCCCCGGCGTCCGAGGTGATGCCGTAGTCGGGGGCGAAGATCTTGCCGATCTGGGTGGGCTCGATGTCGACGTGCACGAACTTCCGGCCGCGGGTGTAGACGTCGAGCTTGTAGCCGGTGTGGCGGTTGGCCCAGCGGTTGCCGATGCCGAGGACGAAGTCGGACTCCAGGAAGTTCGCGTTCCCGTAGCGGTGGGAGGTCTGCAGACCGACCATGCCGGCGTTGAGCTCGTGGTCGTCCGGGATGGTCCCCCAGCCCATCAGGGTCGGGATGACCGGGGTGCCGGTGATCTCGGCGAACTCGACGAGCAGGTCGGAGGCGTCGGCGTTGATGATGCCGCCGCCGGCGACGATCAGCGGACGCTCGGCCTCCAGGAGGAAGGAGAGCGCCTTCTCGATCTGGGCGCGGGTCGCGGCGGGCTTCCAGACCGGAAGCGGCTCGTACGTCTCGGGGTCGAACTCGATCTCGGTGAGCTGGACGTCGATGGGCAGGTCGATGAGGACCGGGCCGGGACGGCCGGAGCGCATCAGGTGGAATGCCTGCTGGAAGACGCCGGGGACCTGCGCGGCCTCCAGGACGGTCGTGGCGGCCTTGGTGACCGGCTTGGCGATCGACGCGATGTCGACGGCCTGGAAGTCCTCCTTGTGGATCACGCTCGTCGGCGCCTGGCCGGTGATGCACAGGATCGGAATCGAGTCACCGATGGCGGAGTAGAGCCCAGTGATCATGTCGGTGCCGGCGGGACCCGACGTGCCGATGCAGACACCGATGTTGCCCGGCTCGGCGCGGGTGTAGCCCTCGGCCATGTGCGAGGCGCCCTCGACGTGGCGGGCGAGGGTGTGGTCGATGCCGCCACCCTCCTTGAGGGCCTTGTAGAAGGGGTTGATCGCCGCGCCCGGCACACCGAACGCGTGACTGACGCCTTCACGCTTGAGGATCTCAACAGCCGCTCGGGCGGCGGTCATACGGGGCATGGAGTGCTCCTGCTTCGGCCTGGCGGATCGGGCTCTGTCGCGCCACCTGAGAGCGTCGATTCCGTGCTGGTTCCCTGATCGTCTTCCGCAGCCTCACGGCTTTTCCGTAATACGGAAGTCATCTTCTACTATTCGGAAGTAATGTAAGCGGCGTGCCGGACCGCGTCAAGGCAAGGGCGGGCCGCCGATGGCCGAACTCCCTCCCCAAGGGGTCGCGGTTGGTGGACGATGGAGCACGAGGCGTGCCCGGAAGCGCCGAAGGGGGACGGACATGGGAGATCACGTACCGGTGCGCTGCCCGGTGTGCCGCCGCTCGCACACGTTCGCGTCGCCCGTCTATCCCTGTGCCTGCGGGGCTCCGCTGGCACCGCCCCTGCTGCGGGGAGCACCGGCCGAGCCCATCCGCCACCGCACCTGGACCGACGACTGGGTCACCGTGCGCTGCCTGGCGTGCGGGCGACAGGACCAGTGGCCCCAGCCGGAGCTCGGCTGCCCCTGCGGCACGGTGCTGCGGATCCCCGTACGACCGGTGACCGCCACGCCGGAGTCGTCGGAGGGAGCGGCCGCGGCGCACCGCACCACGACCGCCGCCTCGGGCGCCGGCGGCACCTTCGCGGCTTCCGGGACCGGCGGGCCGGGTGGGGCGGGCGGCCCGGACGCACCCGGCGCCTCCGGCGTCTTCGCTTCCCGGGATGCCGGCCCTACGGACCAGGCCGGTCCGGTCGTCCCACCCGGGGAGGCCACGCTCCCCTCCGGCTCCGCGGAAGGGACGGCGGAGGGCCTCCCCCTGTCCGTGCCGCCGGACACCGCTCCGGCGCCCCGTCCCGCCTTCCGCCCGGTCGCGATCCGCACGGCACGCGACGCGGTCACGGCCGCAGCCCTGTATCTGCGCTGGCTGGGGTTCCAGCAGGTCGTGCAGCCCGAGGAGCGGACCACGTCCGGGATCGACCTGCGCGCGCAGGGACTGGTCGCCCAGGTGGACCCGACCACCCGGCCCGTCACCCTGCGCGCGGTGGAGCTCCTGTGGCTGAACGGGCTGAACTCCTCCGCCAGGAGCGTCGTCTTCTCACTCGCGGGCTACTCGGCGGACGCCCGCGCACGAGCGGACGACCTCGGAGTCCCCCTGTTCGTCATGGATCTCACGGGCGTGCCCGAGCCGGTGAACGGCCCGGCGAAGAACCTGATCTCCACGGGCGCCTGACCGGGCCGCCCGGAGCCGCGGTCGGCCGGGGCGGAGGCAGGACCGGGGCCGGACCCCGGCCGAGGGCGGAAACCTACCGGGGCCGGCGGCCGAACCCGGCCACGCACTCGGCGGTCGTACTGGGCGGACTCCTCCGTCGTTGTCCCCGCACGCGTCCCCGAGTCGATCTCGTGCTGCTTCAGCCGGTTCCGCAGTGTCGCGGGAGCCGATGCCGAGTTTGTCGGCGGCCGCCCTGCAGGGCGGCCGTCTCGTTCGGGTAGTCGTCGCGCACCTCGGCGACCATGCGCACCGCGCGCCGGCGGAGTTCGAGCAGATAACGGGAAGGCCGTGCCACGACTCGATCCTTTCGCGAAATCGAATCTCTACCTGACGCGGGGCGATTCAGTCCGCCCAGTACGGCTCCCGCAACCTGAACTTCTGGATCTTCCCCGTCGCCGTCCGCGGGATCGCATCCCGGAACTCCACACTCGTCGGCGCCTTGTATCCCGCCATCCGCTCCTTGCAGTACGCGATGATCTCGGCCTCGCTCACCGCCGCGCCCTCGGCCGGCACCACCAGCGCCTTGATCGTCTCGCCCCACTTCTCGTCCGGCACCCCGATCACCGCCACCTCCGCCACCTCCGGGTGACTGAAGATCGTGTCCTCCACCTCGATCGACGACACGTTCTCGCCGCCCGTGATGATCACGTCCTTCTTGCGGTCGGAGATCGTCAAGTGGCCGTCCGCCTCGTCGACGGTGCCGCCGTCGCCGGTGTGGAACCAGCCGCCCTCGAGTGCCGCCTCGGTCTCCTCCGGCTTGTCCCAGTACCCGTCGAGCACGACGTTCGACCTGGCCAGGACCTCTCCGGACGCAGAGACCTGCAGCTTGACCCCGAGCGCCGGCAGCCCCGCGCGGGACAGCTTGCGCGCCCGCTCCTCAGCCGGCAGCTTCGCATCCGCCGGCCGCGTCCGGTTGAACGTCAGTAGCGGCGACGTCTCGGTCAGGCCGTAGATCTGCGTGAACTCCCAGCCCAGCTCCTCACCCACCCGCCGGATCATCCTGCTCGGCGGCGGCGCCCCCGCACACACGATCCGCACCCGATCCCGGCCCGGGATCTCGCCCTCCCACGTGGCCGCCGCATCCAGCACCGCGTTCCACACCGCCGGCGCACCGCACATGAGCGTGACACCATGCTCCTCGACTCGACGCAGGATCTCCGCACCGTCGACCTTGCGGAGCACGACCTGCTTGACGCCGAGTCCCGCCATCACGAACGGCATCCCCCAGCCGTTGCAGTGGAACATCGGGAGCGTGTGCATGTAGACGTCGTGTTCCCAGACGCGGGTGTGCAGGCCGAAGGTCAGGCCGTTGACCCAGATGTTGCGGTGGGTGAGCTGAACCCCCTTGGGGCGCGCGGTGGTTCCCGACGTGTAGTTGATCGTCGCCGTGGCGTCCTCGTCCGGGCTCGACCACGGTCGCGGCTCCACACCGAACCTCATCAACTCGGACTCCGTCTGCTCGCCGAGGACGAAGCGGTGACGGGCCTTCACACTCGTCAGAGCGTCGTCCAGCTCGGGGTCGACCAGCAGCACCGAGGCCCCGCTCTGCTGCACCACGTATTCGACCTCGTCCGGCTTGAGCCGGAAGTTCACCGGCACACAGATCCGGCCGCTCATCGTCACCGCGAACAGCAGCTCCAGCAAGCGGGCGGAGTTGTGGCTGACCACCGCCACTCGCTCCCCTTCACCGACGCCCAGCGGGTCGAGCCCTGCCTGCCAGGCCCGTACGCGGTCGCCCAACCGGCCGTATGTCGTCATCGGCACCGGCGGTGCGGGTTGATCCGGCTCGTCGACCACACCGATGCAGTCCCTGAAGCCCAGCTCCGCACGGTCGAGGAAGTCGTTGACGGTCATCGGTACACGCATCGCTCTTCAGCTCTCCCCTGTATGACTTGCTGCTTGTCTGGGACTGTTACAGCCAGGACCGATCGCCGCCCATCCTCCATCACGCCGCGATCCGCGACCGGAAAGCAATGCCCCCTGATCTTGACGTCTTCAAGACGTCGTCGGTGCGGCCGACGTAGGTGATGCAACCGTCGGGGTCGCGCGCACCGATGTCGCCGGTGCGGTAGTACCCTCCGGCCACCACCTCGGCCGTGCGGTCGGGGTCCCCGTGGTAGCCCGTCATCAGCCCCACCGGGTCGGCCGACAGGTCCAGGACGACCCCACCTCGTCCGCGCCGGGCTTTCCGCTGACAGGGTCGAGGAGTTCGACGCGGCACCCGGGGCTGGGGCGGCCCATCGAGCCGGCCTTCAGCAGGTGTCCGGGGCTGTTGGAGACCTGGACGGCCGTCTCGGTCCGCCCGAAGCCGTCGCGGACGGTCACGCCCCAGGCCCGCCGCACGGCCTCGATGACCTCGGGATTGAGCGGTTCACCGGCGACGACCTCGCGCGACGGGGTGCGCAGCTGGGTCAGGTCCGCCTGGATGCGCACGTCGGCGACGCGGGCACCACCCTGGCGCCGCGCGAACTCGACGTGCTCGCCTGCGTGGCGACGGGTTCCGCCAACGCGGCCGCCGCCGACCGTCCGGGGCGGCGCCCGGAGACGGTCAACGCCTATCCCCGGTCCGCGATGCGCAAACCGGGCACGCACGAACGTCTGGAGGCGGTGGTGGCGGCGAGGCGCGCGGGGCTGCCGCCCTGATGGCGGCTTTCTGGGAACGGCGAGCGGGGAAGAACACTGGTTGCGCGGCATGCGCACGCCTCTCGGCGTGTGCACCGCCGTGGGGCTCGCCGCGGAACGGTGCCTGACCGACGCCCTCGGCGCGAAGGGGCCTGGACCAGGCTCACGGAACCCGCGCAACGGGCGCTCCCCCTCCGTGTGGCCCCCGTCCGCCTTCCCCGCCCGGAGGGGGGTGACGTCACGGTGGCCGGGGTGTCCCCCGCCGCACCGCCCGGGTGACGTCAACGGGTCCCGGTGTCTCACTCCGTGAACTCCCCGAAGCGCACGTCGTGGTCGGCCCCCGGAGCGACGATCGCCAGCAGGCGCCCCGCCTCCTCGGCCACGGCCGTGCGCTGCGCCGCCGTGAGGCGGACGAAGCTCCGCACGGTGAGCGTCAGGGCGCCGCCCGCCTCCGCGTCACGGTCCCTCTTCCGCCCGCCGGTCCCTCCCCGCCCGCCGGTCCGCCAGATCCCGGCCACGCGACCGTCGACCAGGAGGACGCTGCGGGCCTGGTTCCCCTTCCACGTACGGTCCCTGAAGTCCGGCGGGACGAAGCGGGAACGGTCCGCGTGCGAGAGCAGGAGGTTGTCGAACTCGGGGAGCAGACGCGGCGGCGCGGGGGTGTCCGGGTCGGGCCGGGGACCCTCCGGGAGGTCGAAGAGTTCGACACCCTTGTCGTCGTGGAAGGCGGCGAGCTCGGGGCGCAGGCGCTCGAACGCCCCCTTCAGCCGCGTCAGACCGGACCAGGTCTGCATGTCCCTGACGGAGGCGGGTCCGAAGGCGGCGAGATAACGCCGTACGACCGTCTCGGGCTCGGGCGCGGGGCCGACGGGCCGGCCGAACCACTGCTCCGCGGTGGTGAGCGTGACCTGTCCGGCCCTGCCCCACAGCCCGCGCGGGGTCGTCTGCACCAGCGGCAGCATGCAGCGCACGGCCGTGGTGAGCGCGAGCGGATCGGCGTCCGGCCACTGCGCGAGCAGCGCGTCGCGGAGTTCCCCGACCGGCCTGGGCCGTTCCTCCAGCAGTTCCCTGCCCACGGCGGCGAGCCGGTCCGGATCGATACCGCCGAGACGCCTCGTGAACATCCGCAGTTCCCGCTCGGGGCCGCCCGGCTGCGCGAAGGGCCGCAGGGTGAGGCAGTCGTGCGCACCGTGGGTGTGGAGGGTGGAACGCATCGTCACCATGCGGGCGACGGCGCGGGACTCCATGAGCTCCGACAGCTCCTGCGGGCGGAAGCCGTGCAGCCGGGCGGCGAGGGCGTGGTACGGGGGTCCGACGTTCTGCGCCTGGAGGCCGATCAGATGCTCCACGGCCGCCTCGGCGGTCAACCGTTCCCCCGGGTCGCGGCGCAGCAGCAGCTGGCGGTCCAGGGTGGCGCGGCCGAGGGCGCGGGGGCCGAGCACGGGCGGTGTCTTCGGGGCCATACCGGGACGCTAGTCGGCCGTGCGGTCACCGTGCGTCCGCGATGACGATCCGGGTGCCGACGAGCCCGGTCTCTCGGCCCGGCCGAGAGGGGGCCCGCCGCAGCTCCCCGGGCACGGGCTCACCGGCAGTCCGCCATGCTTCCGCCGGTGAGCCCGGATATCCTGCCCGTGCCGGTCAGGAACGCATGTACACGGCGTGAACGCGGGTAGAGGGGCGGGTACGCAGAAGCGCAGCGTGCGCCTCGCTCGCACGGGAGGTGACCCGGGATGCCCCGACGAGCCCGTTCCGCCCCGGCCTCGAAACGGCAGTCGTGGCGCCGCCGGGCCTCCCCCGCCGCTGCCCCACCGAAGCCCCCGGAGCCCGCGGCGCCGGCGCCGGCCGAACGGGCGCGCGAGGAGCAGGACCGGCGCAGCATCGTCCAGGCCGTGCTCTACCGTGACGGGCGCCGGGTGTCGTCACCCTCGTCCCTCGCCGAGACCTTCCGACTGCTGAGGGACGACCCGGCCGGGATGGCCTGGATCGGCCTCCACCGACCGACCGATGCGGAACTGCGGGCGCTGGCCGAGGAGTTCGACCTGCACGAGCTGGCCGTCGAGGACGCCATGGAGGCCCACCAGCGGCCCAAGCTGGAACGGTACGGGGAGACCCTCTTCGTCGTCCTGCGCGCCGCCCGCTACCTCGACGCCCTGGAAGAGGTCGACTTCGGCGAACTGCACGTCTTCGTCGGCCGCGACTTCGTGATCACGGTCCGGCACGGGGCAGCGCCGGACCTGTCGGCGGTCCGCCGCCGCATGGAGACCGACCCCGAACTGCTCGCCCTCGGCCCCGAGGCGGTGCTCTACGCCATACTCGACACGGTCGTGGACGGGTACGCGCCCGTCGTCGCCGGTGTGCAGAACGACATCGACGAGATCGAGACGGAGGTCTTCGGCGGCGATCCCGCGGTGTCCCGCCGCATCTACGAACTGTCCCGCGAGATGGTCGAGTTCCAGCGCGCGACCCGGCCGCTGGTCGGCATGCTGCACGGCCTGATGGCGGGTTTCGCCAAGTACGGCACGGACGAGGAACTCCAGCGCTACCTCCGCGACGTCGCCGACCACGTCACCCACATCAGCGAGCGCGTCGACGGGTTCCGCCAGGCCCTGGCGGACATCCTGACGGTCAACGCGACGCTGGTGACGCAGCAGCAGAACGCGGAGATGCGGGCGCTGGCGGAGGCGGGCTTCGAACAGAACGAGGAGATCAAGAAGATCTCCGCCTGGGCGGCCATCCTCTTCGCACCCACGCTGGTGGGAACCATCTACGGCATGAACTTCCAGAACATGCCAGAGCTGCACTGGGCGGGCGGGTATCCGTTCGCGATTCTACTGATGGCCGCGGTATGCCTGAGCCTGTACTTCATCTTCAAGCGGCGGGACTGGCTGTAGAAACGAGCCAAAACGAGTGATCCACTTCGTAGTCGCGAATGGCACCGAAGGGTCTTTTCGGGGCCCTGGGGAGAATGCGCGGCCTTGGGGAGCGGGCCATCGTCCGCCTCATCTGCTGTTCCCCACCTTTCGTATGGCCCGGCTCCAAGCACCCTGCCATGCCGGGCCATCACCCAGAGTGAGCATTACTGCCCGAGTGGCGGCCCGCCGACGATGGCGTCGGCATGGGCGCGGTCCAGCGGACAAGCGGGACTACGACCTGTCCGGCCGATGGGTGGGGGCGGATTGAGGGCCTCTTGCCGGGCGTCAACGCCAGCTTCATTCCGGTCAGCGAACCGGCAGTCAGTGTTTCCGGGGGGCGTGTGACAACTGGTAGTGGCAGGGCGCAGCGCACAACATGGGTATGGACGGCCTTGGCGTACGGCCTGCTCGGGCTCGGACTGCTGGGGCTGATCGTTTCCACACCATTCGTACTGGCCGCTGTGGCTCCGGCGAGCACGGACTGGGGGAAGCTCAGGGACATCAGCCAGACGTACGGGGCCGTGTCCGTCGTGCTATCAGCCATCGCTTTGGCCGGTGTGGCTCTCTCGCTCCTCTACCAGGTCCGGCAGGCGCGCACGAGCAACCACGGCCGCCTCGTTCTCACCACCGGTCAGCGGCAGCGGCCAGCCGGACAGTGCCGCACCGCCCACCGTCACGGCGGACACCGGTACGTCGGCCCAGGCGTCCTCCGCCGAACGGCGCCACGGGAAGGTCACCGCGTTGTACTTGCCCGCTTCGGCGACGAGCGACAGGCGACGTGCGGTGCGGGTGCCGTCCTCCGGCGAGGAGAAGCCCCCGGACCCGCGTGGAAGGTGTAGTCGATGGCCTCGGACTTGTTGTCCGCCTTGTCGACCTGCCGCACCTGAAGTGTGTGGGTGCCGTCCTCGGGCGGCGTGATGCTGAGGGCCTTGGCGGCGGTGGAGCCGCCGGTGGCGACCTTGGTCCAGGTCACGCCGTCCAGCGACCACATCGAAGGTCCCCGCGATTCCGGGGTCATAGGCATCAACGGCGCTGCCGCCCGCCTGATCAGTCCCGGAGATCTGGTCATCCTCATCGCCTACGGGATGGTGACGGAGGACGAGGCCCGGACTCTCAGGCCTCGGGTGGTCTTCGTGGACGAGCACAACAGGGTGGTGAGCCAGGGTCACGAACCCGCAGACGTGCCGGACGGCTTCGGCCTGCGGTCCGGCAGCCGGGTGTCCTCGTAGCGGTCGGCCTATCACCAACGAGGGAAGGACATACGGCACATGAACACCGTGATCACGTGGATATACGAGTCCGAGGCCGCGGATCCAACAGAGGTGGAGGCATTCGAGCGCAGCATCACGCAGCGCTACTCGGTGCTTTCCCGGCCTCGCGGCCTTGACTTCCGGGTGATCAGAGCAGCGGAGCTGGTGCCGTCCTCCGTGGGCAGGCCAGTCCTGCGCTACCGCGGCGAGGACCTGCTGGAGCAGCGGCAGTGCTACATCGTCGAAGACATGGCCACCCAACCACAGGGCGGCCAGGCGCTGCGCGCCATCTACCGCACCATCCAGGCCAGCAGTTCGGTCCTGCTCAACGGCTCGTTCGACGGCCCCGACTACCTGGAGCGTGACAAGCTCGCACAACTCCAGCACGCCGGCGCGCTGGGCATCCCGACCGCGGGAACCATCACAGTGCCGTCCGGCAAGTACGCCCGCCGAGCGATCGCCGAAGTGCGGCGTGAACTCGGCGACGGCCCCTACATCGTCAAGCCGCGCGAGATGACCGGCGGTTACGGCGTGCTACGGGTCGACTCCGATCAGCAGCTGGCGGGCGACGATCGACATCGTCGCCCAAACCGGGGCCGGTTACATCGTGCAGCCGCTGATCCCGCACTACGGCGACATGCGTGTGTTCGTCGCCGACGGCAAGGTCGTGTCCTCTCTGACCCGCCGCCCCCGCCCCGGGGGCTACCTGGCGAGCGTCAGCCAGGGAGGGACCATAGAGGTGAACCAGGACCACCTGCAGGTCGCTGACTTCTGCAGTCGTATGGCACTGGACCTGCGAGCCGAATGGATGTGCGTCGACTGGCTGATGACCGACTCCGGTCCCGTGCTCAACGAGTGGAGCACGGCCCATGGCGGCTTCACCATGATGCCGGAGCCGGAACTCGGCAAGGTCGCCGACGCCTTCTTCGGCTGGATCCGTGGGCGACTGGACGCGGGGGCAGCCCGCCGTTGAGCAGAGGCGTTCCCCCTGGCAGCGTATGACAGGGCCCCACACGGTCCGCGCCGGACCTGCCGGATTCGGGCGGACAGGGTGGTGATGCCCCTCGCTGCGCCTTGAGCGACTGGTCCAAAGATCGTGGACTGCAAAGAACTATTGCAGGTTTCGACGAGATCAGGACATGTCAATCCCCTCGCGCAAGGAGCTTGGTCATGATCCGCGATCGTGACTCCGACACCATGTCGACCCGCACCGGCTGGCCGCCCGCACCGCAACGGCTGCCGAGCTGCGGCCGACCCGGTCGCGGACCGCACCCCCGTGGTCAACCGTCTGCGCGGCACCCTGCTGAGCATGTTCCCGGCCCTGGAGCGGGCCCTGGACACCAACACCCGCCCGCTCAGACTCCTGACGGCTACCAGACCCCGGCCGCGATCCGCCGGGCCGGGGTCGCGCGGCTGACGAAGTGGCTGGCCAACCGCAAGGTCCGAAGCGCGAGGGCCCTGGCCGAGGCCGCAGTCGAGGCTGCCGAACGCCAGCACACCGCCAGCCCCGGGGAGAAGACCATCGCAAAGCTGGGGTGTCAATCAGCGGTCTACCCTGCCGAGACGATCGAGGCCCACCGAGCATTCAGCGCCGGCCGACGGGCCTCCCGCCCCGGTGAGGAGTACCGCATCCCGACAGAGGACGAGTGGGACGCCTTCCTCCCCCACTTCGAGAAGCCTGCATCCGCTGCCCGATGCTCCAGGCCAACCCCAAGTTGCTGCCCCGCCTCGCGGAGATCGAGAAGGACCTCCTCCTGCGCCGCAAACGAGCCCAGGAGGAGCAGTGGCTCGGCGAGGTCGAAGGCATCGACTCGACCCTGACCTTCCTCCGCGCCAAGCAAGCCGAGGCCGCGCGCTTCGTCAAGAGACCCGTCATCGACCTCGGCATTCCCCGCCCCCGTCCCGAGGAGACGCAGTGATACGCATCGAAACCCGGCCCTCCGAAGGGCACAAACCTCGCGGGCGCTGCACCAGCCGGTCGTGCTCGACCATGGCCGGCTGGTCGACTACGTCTCCTTGGCTTCCTTCAGGAAGTGAGCCGCCTGCACACCTCGGCGGCCAGCGCGTCAGCGTCATCGAGCACGGTGGACAGAACGTCTGGGGTCATGCCGGGCATGGCGAACAACCCATGAGCCCGCGCCGCGAAGTCCGCAGGAGCAGCCGGAAGTTCTCCCGCAGCCTGAACAGCTCCCTTTTCGTTCAACACCCAGCAACCCGCGTGAGCATGAAGGCCCTGCACGAGGAGTCCCACCGCGCGGAAGAGGCAGCCGGCGACATAGAAGGCGTCTCCGCGAGCCGCTCCCTTGCGGGCATTGGCCAGGGTGAAGGGAGCCTCCCACTGCGCGTTGGCGATCAGAGCCTTGCGCAGCGGCTCCGGATAGCGGCGAGTCTTCTCTTGCAGGGCCCGCAGTTCACCACCGGGATCAGCGAGAACGCGTCCAACGGCCACCTCGCCGACATAGGTATAGGAGTAGACCCCAAGCGGGTGACCGGCCTGAATGCCTACTTCGAAGTTCCCCGCCCGGCACTCTTCCCAGACCCGGTGAACGCGGTCCAGATCGCGGTAGATCCAGTCGACACGGCAGCCGTCAACGGTCAGCCATGCTCCACCGTCCACCCACGGCCCCCAACCGCCCGGTTCCGTCACTTCGACCGACTCGCCGGTCAGCTCGGATGCGAGGAGACGCAAGGCACCGGTGTCCAGCGGCGGCCGGTAGTACAGACCCAGATCGAAATCGGAGTCGGGCCGGTGTGTTCCCCTGGCTCGGCTCCCGCCCAGACACACGCCGACCAGTCCGCCGACGCCGGTCAACCGATCCGCGATCTCCATCAAACGATCCACAGCCCAGAGTCTGCAGGACCAGGCCACTCACTGCGACCCCATTTCTCAGCGCCCTCCACCCTCAGGCCCCCACCCGTCCGGGTGAAGTGCAGTGAAGTCCACGCCCTGGCCGAGGAGGTGATGGCCCTCAACGAGCAGGTTTCCGAGATCGACAAGCTCATCGAGGGCAGGTTTCGCGAGCACGAACTCGCCAACATCGTCCTGAGCGTCCCCGGCATCGGCACCGTGCTGGGTGCAGAGTTCCTCGCAGCCGTACGGGCGGCGGCCTCCTGGACCGTCTGGTCGGCACCTGGGCGGTTACCGGCAGAGCCCAGGGAACCGTGAGGCAACGAGTGGACGCCCGGCCGGTTCTTCCCGGCCTGGGCGGCCATTCTGTTTGCACCCAGCTTGGTTGGAACGGTGTACGGGATGAACTTCGGCACCATGCCGGAGCTGAAGTGGGCGGTGGGGTACCCGTTCGCGATTCTGCTGATGGCAGCGGTGTGCGTGAGTTTGTACATCGTCTTCAAGAGGCGGGACTGGCTCTGGCAGACCGACCGGGGACGGGATGTTCTTCACATGCGCGAACGCGGCGGAGATTCTCCCCCGACCACGCCCGGAGGCCCGAAGCCGTCCCCGGGCCCGGCCCGGCCGTGCCCCCGGCAGTGCCGCACCGCGGGGTCCGGCCCCGTCCTGCCCCGGATCGCGCGCCGCACGAGCCGGCCCCGAGTGGGACCCGGGCCTGCCGTCCGATGCCGTGCCGACCGGGATGTCCACCGGCACCTGAGCGATCTCGCGGCGGCGTCGACCCCTGACGGCGACGCCCGCCCCGGCTCGCCTTCTCCGAGCAGGTCGAGACGACACGTTGCAGCCTCGGATCGGCCATCCGCTTCGAACCGGTCACAACCCGCCACCCGGGCAAGGGACACCTTCGGGTCAGCCCCGGCCTCTCGTCGTCCCAGCGGTCTCCATTGAGCGTCTCCCACGGCGGCAACCGCAAGTAGTCGATCGAAACTCCGCTAGTGGAACGTCTGTGATCAGTAGAAGTTTGCAGCTTCTGTCACATTGCGTCACCGGCGTAGGAATCGACTTCCCGGCTGATACACATAACCCGTTGGTGTCATGCGTCAGGAACTCGTGCGAATTTCACACGTGTTGCGCACGAGCGGCTGCCGGGTCGAAGAGGTGTGGTGTCGGACAATCGCGAATCCCTTCACCGGGCCGGACACGGTGTGCTCTCGCTCGCCCTGGCCCAGTGCCGGACCGACAGAACCACCACGGCTCTTCGGGTGCGCGGCAGGCCCGGCGGGGTGTTCCATTTGCAGCAAGGAAGCGTGGTCGCGGTCGAGAGCCCGGGAGCCCCCGGGGTCGAGGCACTCCTGCTGCGCTCCGGCCGTGTGAGCGAGGCGGGATGGGCAGAGCTGTTCCCCGCGCGGACCGCCCCGGAGAACCGGGATGCCGGCCTCGTCGCCCGCGGGCACATCGGCGCGGCCGAGCTTCAGGTCGTCATCGCGATGGCACTGCAGGACGCGGCGTTCGCCGTCGTCGCGGGAGACATGACCGACTGCGCCGCGGCCCACGACGGCCCGGAGGGCCCGGTAGCGCCCGGCGAGGATCCGCTGCGGCTGCTGGACACCGCCGCCAGGAAGCTCGCAGGACTCGCCGCGCTGCCGTGTGCCGTCCTGCCCGACCGCGAGCGGGTGGTCGCCGGGCGGGGTGTCAGGGGGGCGGCGGAGGAACTGGCGCCACACAGGCGGGAGATCCTCTTCCTCGCCGACGGTCGGCGCACCCCACGGGACATCGCCTTCGCGCTCGGCCGCGGCGTTTACGGCGTGACCGTCGAGGTGTCCCGCATGCTCGGTGAGGGGCTGCTGGAGCGGGCCACGCACGGTGCGGAGGCGATCGGCGTGCCCAAGGTCTGGGCGGAGCGTGCCCCGGTGCCACGCAGTCCGGCTGCCCCCGGGAACGTCGTGCGGGGCGCTGATGCCCTCCCCCGCCGCACCCCCGGAGCCAGTGGGTTCAGGTCGAAGACTCTCGTCGCGGAGGAATCCGCAGCGAGCTGGAAAGGGCTCTTTCGGTTCAGGAGCCGTACCCGGGAAGCGGATTTCAGGGTCGCCGACTCCTGAAGGCCCCGGGGAATCATGCACACGCGCGAGGAGGTATATGAATGGATCACGAGGCGTTGGCCGGTGAGATGAAAGGACTTCGTGACCAGATATCAGGAATTACCGACACCGTGATCGCCGCGGTGGACGGAATACTCATTGCGGCCGACACGGAGGACGGTATCGAACCGAACGAACTCGCCGCGCTCGCCGCGGCCAGTATGGGCATCGCCCAGCGTACGGCAGCGGCCACCGGCCGCGGTCCTCTGCGGCGCACGGTGGCTTGTGGAAGCAGGGGCTGTGCCGCGGTCTACCCGGTGGGTGACACGGCCCTGATGGTGGTCCTCGGTGACGAAGGACTCGCCGTCGAGCAACTGCACCTGGAGTCCCAGCCGATGCTGAAGCGCATCGGAGCCATCCTCTCCGAAGGGAACTGACGAAACATGGCCACGAAGCGCATCACGGGGTTCTCGGACCAGATCATGGCTCTGGTGAAGGCACTGAGGTCCGAGACTCCCGACTGTGTCGCGGCCGGTGTCGTCGACATGGCGACGGGCATGCTCCTGTCCTACGAGACCGTCGACACACACCCCACAGAGGTCCTGGACCTGCTTGCGGGAGCGACTCTGGACCTGTTCCAGGGGCGCACGGTGCTGATGATCGAGGACGTGTTCAAGGAGCGGCGGGGGGTTCAGAATGATCAGCACTACTTCCAGGAGATCCTGGTGAACAGTGAGAATCTGACCCACTTGTTCATTCGGATGAACGACAGTCAGGACGTCGTCGCGGTGGCGGTGTGCCGCAAGTCGGTGAACGTGGGCATGCTCTTCGCCCAGGCCAGGCGCGTGGTGAAGGAATACGGCGGGATCTGAGCCCCGGGAGGATCCGGGGGCCCAGCCTCCGGATCGTCACTGCCGTCTGCTTGGACAGCCCTTTGGCGCCGGTGACGGCCTACGGGCCCTCTGCCGGCGTTCGGCGCCCACCCCGAAGGACTGGCTTCCCGCCGGGTGGCGGCCGAGGACGGCGCCGGCCGGCTCGCCTTCCTCCGCTCCCTCGTCGCCCGCGGCCTGACCAGCGTCCACGCCTCGGAGCGCGGACGGTCCGTCCTCCGAAGCCGGGAGCCTGCCGCAGCTCTGCCGGACGTGGTTCCGGCGTCCCGGCCGCCGCGAGGGCCCGCGGAGGCCGGGACGCACCGGGGCCGCCCCACCCTCTCGGGTGGGGCGGCCCCGGTGCGGTGCGCGGTCGGAGCACTCGTCGATCAGGCGACCGCGTCGGGAGCCGGGCCCACCAGTTCCTCCAGGACGTCCTCCATGGTGACGAAGCCGATGACGGTGCCCTTGGTGCCGGTGACGGCGGCGAGATGGGTGCCGGCGCCCCGCATGGCGGTCATGGTGTCGTCGAGGGGGGTGTCGATGGCGACCTTGATGATGGGGTGGAGGGCCGTGCGCGGGAAGGGCTTCGTGCGGTCGGCGGCGCCGAGCGCGTCCTTGATGTGCAGGTAGCCCAGGATCGCACCGTCCTCCGCGACCACCGGAAGGCGGGAGAACCGGTTGGCGACCGAGGCCCTTTCCAGGCCCTGGGGGGTGATTCCGGCGCCGACGGTGAGCATCTTGTTGAGCGGCACTATCACCTCGCCGACCGGCCGGGTGCCCAGTTCCAGCGCGTCCTGCAGTCGCTCGCCGTCCTCCGGCTCGAGGAGCCCGGCCTCGCTGGAGTCCTTGACCAGGCGGGCCAGTTCGTCGTCGGTGAAGACCGAGGCGACCTCGTCCTTCGGCTCGACCCTCAGCAGTCGCAGGAGGGCGTTGGCGAAGGCGTTGATGCCGAAGACCACCGGTCGCAGGGCCCGGGTCAGCGCCACCAGCGGGGGGCCGAGGAGCAGCGCGGTCGGCGCGGGGGCGGCGAGGGCGATGTTCTTCGGGACCATCTCGCCGACGAGCATGTGCAGATACGTCGCCAGCGTCAGCGCGATGACGAACGCGATCGGGTGGATCAGCGCCTCCGGGACGCCGATGGCGTGGAACGGGGGCTCCAGCAGATGGGCGATGGCCGGTTCGGCGACGGCACCCAGCACCAGCGACGACACGGTGATGCCGAGCTGGGCCGTGGCCATCATCGCGGACAGGTGCTCGATGCCCCAGAGGGTGGTCCGGGCACGCAGGTTGCCCTTGGCCGCGGCCGGCTCGATCTGGCTGCGGCGCACGGAGATCAGGGCGAACTCGGCTCCGACGAAGAAGGCGTTGGTGACGAGGGTGAACGCACCGATCAGCAGCTGGAGGGTGGTCATCGGGTCTCCTCCGCGCTCTTGGCCACGGCGGCGGGGCCGGTGATGCGGACACGGTCGGCACGGTGGTGCTCGGTGTGGAGCACGGCGAGCCGCCAGCCGTCGACGTCGAGGCGGTCGGCGGTGGTCGGGATGCGCTCCAGCCGCATGGCGATCAGTCCCGCCAGGGTCTCGTACGGGCCGTCGGGCGCGGCGAAGCCGATCTCCCGGAGCTGGTCGATACGGACGCTGCCGTCGGCGTGCCACACCGGACGGCCGTCGAGCGCGGGCTCGGCGGGCGCCAGGTCGGGCGTCTCGTGGGGGTCGTGCTCGTCGCGGACCTCGCCGACGACCTCCTCGACGATGTCCTCGACGGTGGCGACACCGGCGGTGCCCCCGTACTCGTCGATGATCACGGCCATGGTGCGGGCCCTGCGCAGCCGGCCGAGGAGCTTGTCCACGGGCAGCGAGTGCGGCACCAGCAGGGGCGCGGTGGCCAGGTCGGCTATCGGTGTGAGCGGCCGCTTGTCCTCGTCGAGGGCGAGGACGTCGCGGATGTGCACGGTGCCGATGACCTCGTCGAGGCTGCCCCGGTAGACCGGGAAACGGGACAGACCGGTGGCGAGGGTGAGGTTCGCCGCGTCGGCCGCCGTGGCGTGTTCTTCGAGGGCTCGGACGTCGACGCGGGGCGTCATGACGTTCTCCGCGGTCAGCTCGCCCAGGTGCAGGGTGCGGACGAACAGCTCGGCCGAGTCGGCCTCGATGGCGCCCTCCCGGGCCGAGTGCCGTGCGAGCGCGATCAGTTCCTCCGGGGTACGGGCCGACGCCAGCTCCTCGGCGGGCTCCAGCCCGAAGCGGCGCACGATCCGGTTCGCGGTGTTGTTCAGGTGGTGGATCAGCGGTCCGAAGGCGGCGGTGAAGCCGCGCTGCGGCCCGGCCACGACCCTGGCCACGGCGAGCGGGCGCGAGATCGCCCAGTTCTTGGGCACGAGCTCGCCGACCACCATCAGGACGACGGTCGAGATCGCGACGCCGAGCAGCGTCGACAGGGTCGGGACGGCGCCGGAGGGCAGTCCCACCGCCTCGAGCGGGCCGCGCAGCAGGGCCGAGACCGACGGTTCCGCGAGCATGCCGATCACCAGCGAGGTCACGGTGATGCCCAGCTGGGCACCGGACAGCTGGAGGGTGAGGCGCTTCACGGCCTTGAGGGCGCTCTCGGCGCCCCGGTCGCCGGCCCGCGCCGCCCGCTCCAGCTCACCGCGTTCGACGGTGGTGAGGGAGAACTCGGCCGCGACGAAGACGGCGCAGGCGAGCGTGAGCGCCAGGGCGACGAGCAGCAGGAGCACTTCGGTCACCGTGCCACCTCCCGGCCCTCGGACAACGGCGGGCGGGACGGGGCACGGCTGGGACTGGGAGGTTCACCCATTGCGGGTCTGCTGCTCCTTCGTGGCTCGGTGGACCGGGATCGGCCCTGTTGGGGTCATGGTCGGGACAGTGTCCGCCGAACCATGGTAAAGGAGGGGTAAAGCAGCTGGCCATTCCCTTTGCACTGGCCATCCGTGAGGCGTTTTCGGCCGTTCCGGTGCCACCCCCCGTGTGCGCGGGCCGCGGCGGGGCTCCGCTCGTACGCGTCTACATGCGTGTAGACAACGCCAAGGACGGTACGGGATGTTCCCGCGCTACGGGATGTTCCCGGGGACGAGGAGCGATGCCCACGGGCCCGCCCCCGTCCGTCCGTGCGGCATCCGCCGCATCGCCCCGCAGGAACCTCGCACACGTAAGGAGCGAACGCCACGATGGTGTTCAAGCGACTGCTCGGTTCGATCGGCGTCGGAGGCCCGGCCGTCGACACGGTCCTCGCCCCCGGAGCCGTCCCGCCCGGCGGCAGCCTCACCGGCGAGGTCCGGCTCGAGGGCGGGGACACCGCCTTCGAGATCGAGCACATCACCCTGGAGTTCGTCGCCCGCGTCGAAGCGGAGACCGAGGAGACCGACGAAGGGGAGCGGGAGGCGGAGGTCACCTTCGAGCGGTTCACGGTGGGCGGCGGGTTCCGGCTCGACCCGGGCGCGCGGCACGTGGTCCCCTTCGCGGTGACGGTGCCCTGGGAGACGCCGCTGACCGAGCTGCACGGGCAGGCGCTCGGCGTCGTGCTCGGTGTGCGCACGGAGCTCGGCGTGGCCGGCGCCCGGGACAAGAGCGACCTGGACCGGCTGGCCGTGCGGCCGCTCCCGGTGCAGGAAGCGGTCCTGGAGGCGTTCGGGCAGCTCGGCTTCGGCTTCCGGTCCGCCGATCTCGAGTACGGGCACATCGGGGGGACGGGGCAGTTGCTGTCCTTCCACCAGGAGATCGAGCTCACCCCGCCCCCGCAGTACGCCCAAGCGGTCGACGAGGTCGAGGTGACCTTCCTCGCCGGACCGGGCCGGGTGGAGGTGGTCCTGGAGTCGGACGGGCGCGGAGGGCTGTCCGCGGGCGGGCACGACGCGACGACCCGCTTCGACGTCGCCCACGAAGAGGCCGGCGACACGGACTGGAACGCCAGGGTCGGCACCTGGCTGCACCATCTGCTGGAGCACCGCTCCGGCCCCGCCGCGCACGGGCCGCACGGCGGCGACGCCACCCACGGCCTGGTCCACGGCAGCGGGCACGAGGACCACCACCACGCCGATCGTCACGGCCACCACCACGGCGGGCACCACGGACCCGGCACGGGCGCCGCCGTGGCCGCCGGCACGGGCGCCGCCGTGGCCGCCGGCGCGGCGGGCCTGGCCGTCGGCGCGGAGGTGGTGGACGAGATCGGCGACGCCCTCGAGGACGAGGGCCCGGACGGGAGTGACGCGGAAGGCGAGGGCGAGGAGAGCTGACGGCCCGGCCGTCCTCCCGCGCCCGCCCTACAACGGCGTCGCGGCCTTCAGCACCAGGAACAGCGCCACGGCCGAGTTCGCCGACGACAGCGCGGACACCGCCGCCCCCGCCGCGGCGGTCCAGAGCGCCGCACCCGCGGCGGTGAAGGCGGGCGGCCAGGTTCCGGCGGGCGGCACCGGCCCCAGCAGGGCGGCGACCCTCCGCGGCACGGGCCCTGTGGCGAAACCGGCCGGAAGCGGGAACGGGGCGCCCCGGGACACCAGGCCCGCCTTGCCGACCGCCCTGGCCGTCACGCGCCGGTCGCCGATCACCCCGGCGGCCTCCTCGTCCGCCCAGCGCTCCGCGCAGTAGGCGACGGCGGTGTGCAGGGGCCGCAGGAACGGATTGGCACGGGAGGCCAGCCGGGCCGCGAGGAGATGGCGGTGGTGGCCCGCGGCCAGATGCGCGCGCTCGTGCGCGAACAGGGCGCGGCGCTCACCCGAGTCGAGACGGGCCAGCATGCCGGTGGACACCACGATCCGGCCGCGCACCGGGCCCCGGCCGCCGGGCAGGGCGTAGGCGTACGGCGAGTCGTCGGGCAGCACCGCGACGGGGGACGGCGGCAGCCCCTCCAGGGCGCGCTCCGCCCGGCGCCGGACGCGGTGCTGCCGCCACACCGTACGGACCGCGGCCGCCGCCACGGCGACCAGTGCGGGGATGGCGGCCTTGCCGACGACCTCGTCGTACGGGACCGCCTCGCGCACCTCGGGGTCGGACCAGGTGTCCGGCAGCGGGTTGCCCGGCAGTTGCGCGGTACCCACCACCATGATGAGGGCGAGGCAAAGGGTGCTGCACAGAGCCATCAGGGCGCCGACCCCGGCCAGGAGACACGTGGCGGTGCGGGGGTGCAGATGCTGCTCGGCGAGGCGCGCGATCGGCCAGGCCGTCAGGGGCAGCACCAGCGGCAGGAAGACGAAGACGCCCACCCGGTCACTCCTCGGGATCGTCGTCCGTGTGGCCGAGCAGTTCGCGCAGCACCCGCTCGTCCTCGGGGGACAGGGAGGTGACGAAGCTGGTGAGCACCGCCTCCCGGTCCCGTTCCCCGTCGAGGACGCGGCGCATGCGCAGCGCGGCGAGCCCCGCCTGGTCGGCGGTCGCCTCCCACACGAACGACCGGCCCTCCCGCTGCCTGGTGACGGCGTTCTTGGCCCGCAGCCGGGACAGGATGGTCATGACGGTGGTGTAGGCGAGCTGCCCGGGCAGGCGCTCCTGCACCCAGGCGGCAGTGACGGGTCCCGGCGCGGTCCTCAGCACCGACAGCACCTGCGCCTCGAGCTCGCCCTGTCCGCGCCTGCGCCCACCGCCCGCAGGGAGCGAGCCGGCCGTTTCCCGGTTGTCCAACTCCGCCTCCCTCCGGCTTCGTCCGCGTCCCTCGCGGCCTCGCGGCCTCGCCGCCTCATCGTACTGACCCACGGCGAGTCGGGGCGCGCCACCGGGCGGACAATTTCTACATTGCTGTAGATTCCGAGCGTTCGCAGTTCCGTCGCCCGCGTGCCGCCGCACCCGGGCACACACGTGAGGAGAACCGATATGGGCGTGAGCCTCGCCAAGGGCGGCAACGTGTCACTGAGCAAGGAGGCGCCGGGCCTGAGCGCGGTCCTGGTCGGACTGGGCTGGGACGTCCGCACGACCACCGGCACCGACTTCGACCTCGATGCCAGTGCGCTGCTCCTGGACGACTCGGGCAAGGTCGCCTCGAACGGGCACTTCGTCTTCTACAACAATCTCACCAGCCCCGACGGCTCCGTCCAGCACACCGGCGACAACCTCACCGGCGAGGGCGAGGGAGACGACGAGCAGATCAAGGTGGACCTCGCCTCGGTGCCCGCCGACGTCACCAGGATCGTCTTCCCGGTGTCGATCCACGACGCCGAGGCCCGCAGCCAGAGCTTCGGCCAGGTGCGCAACGCCTTCATCCGCGTCGTCAACCAGGCGGGCGGGGCCGAACTGGCCCGCTACGACCTCTCCGAGGACGCCTCCACCGAGACCGCCATGGTGTTCGGGGAGCTGTACCGCAACGGCGACGAGTGGAAGTTCCGTGCCGTGGGCCAGGGTTACGCCTCGGGACTGGCCGGCATCGTCTCCGACTTCGGCGTGGCGGTCTGACGCGAGGGGCCCCGTCGCACGGCGGAACGCCGCTCCGGGGCGAACGGCAGCGCGCCGTCCGCCCCGGAGCGGCGCCTTCCGCGGCGCTGCGGCAGTCAGGCGACGAGGGTGACTCCGCTGCCGTCCCGCGGCGGGGCGGCCTCCTGCGACGGCCCGGGGCGCGAACCGGCGGTGGCGGGCGGGGTCACCCGCCCCGCTGCCGCCGCCTCCTCCAGCAGCGCGTCGGCCCGTTCGAGCGCCTCCACGACGCTGCTCGTGGCCGTCATCACGCACAACGTGCAGGTCACGTCGTCCAGAGCACGACGGTTCCCGTCGTTCTGCGGTGCGGCGATGCGCGGCTCGGCGCACCGCTCCAGGATGCTCCGAAGCACCTTGGGGTCCGGCATCGGCACGGCGTCCGCTCCTTCTTCCGGTGGCTCACCATGTGCCCCGGGAACACCGCCGCACGCACGGCATTTCAGGCGTCCCTCACACGACGCCACAAGCTCGCCCGGATGTCCGTACGGTCGACGACACCACGTTCCCTGCGGCGTTAGAGTGCCGGGGCCCACCCCCCGAACGGACGTCCCACAGGAAGACCGAGCCCTTCGTGAACGACATCCACGAGTCACCCGGCTCCGTCGGCGAGCGCCGTCTCCAGCAACTCCTCGGCACCGCCGAACAGGCAGGCGACTTCTACGACCGCCAGGTGCAGCCACACCTCACCGGGCGGATGGCGGGCTTCGTCGCCCGGCAGACGATGATGTTCCTGTCGACGGCGGACGCCGGCGGCGCCTGCGACATCACCTTCCGGGCCGGGCCGCCCGGCTTCGTCACCGTGCTGGACGACCGCACGCTGACCTACCCGGAGTACCGGGGCAACGGCGTGCTCGCCAGCGCCGGGAACATCACCGAGAACCCCCATGTCGGCCTGCTCTTCGTCGACTTCACCCACGACCACGTCGGGCTGCACGTCAACGGGACGGCACGGCTCCGGACGGACGAGGAGCAGCGGCGGGCGTGCCCCGGCCTGCCCGTGGACTCCGCTCCGGGGCGCCGGCCCGAGTTCTGGGTGCACATCACGGTGGAGGAGGCGTACGTCCACTGCTCCAAGCACATCCCGCACCTGGAGCCGGCGCCCCGGCCCCGCCAGCGCGCCGACCGGCCGCGCGACGGCGAGTACTTCGTCGCGCCCGAGCGGCTCGGGGTCCCGGCGCACGAGCCGGTTCCGCCCGCCCGGTCCTCCGGCGTCCCGCACCCCGGAGGCACCCCGGTGTGAGCGGCCCGGCAACCGGCGAACGGGTTCACCGCGCCCGCGCCTTGACGAGCTCGGCCTCGAACTGCGCGCCCGTCAGCAGGGCGAGGTTGGAGACCCACAGCCAGACCAGGAACACGATGAACCCGGTCAGCGGCCCGTACAGCCGGTCGTAGGTGCCGACGTGGCTGGTGTACGAGGTGAACGCGGCGGAGGCGGCGAGCCAGAGCAGGACGGCGAGGCCGCCTCCGAGCACCCGCCGCCGCTTTCCCCTGGCCGGTACCGGGCCCGAGCGGAAGAGCACCAGCACCATCGTGGCCGCCAGGCAGACCAGCAGGGGCCACTTGAGCACGTCCCAGGTGACGACCGCCGCCGCGTCGAGGCCCAGTGCCCCGCCGAGCGCCACGGCCAGTTCGCCACTGAGGGTGAGCACCAGCGCACTGGAGACGAGGGCGGCCAGCAGGACGCACGCCGTGACGACGGCACGGGGCACGGTCCGCCAGGCGGACCGTGCGTCCTCGACGCCGTGCATGGCGTGCAGGGCCCGGCGGAAGACGGCCAGATAGCTGGAGGCGGACCAGAGCGAGCCCAGGAAGCCGATCACGGCGACCAGCCGGGCCTGGGACTGCCGCCCCGCCAGGTCCCGCAGCGTTCCCTCCAGCAGTGGCCGGGCCTGGGACGGCACGAGCGCGGCCGCCCGCTCGATCAGGGCGCCGGTCTGCGAGGCGTCGGCGAGCCCGGTGAGCGACACGGTGACCAGCAGTACGGGGATCAGCGCCAGTACGGCGTAGTACGTCAGTGCCGCGGCCCAGTCAGTGACGTCGCCGTGCCAGGCGGACACCGGCGTCCGGCGCAGGGCGGTGAGCAGGTCGCCCCGCGGGGGCAGCACCCCGGACGGGGTGCCGTCCGGCGCGGGCCCGCCGGTACGCGTCCGGTCACCGTGCATGTCGTCTCCTGTCGCGAGGGGAGCGCTCCGGTCCGCGTGCCCGTGCGCGGCCGCTCGACGCGGGGCGGCCGGTCGCACGGTCGGCGGCCCCGGACGCCTGCCCGCGTCCCACCCGGCCATCCGTCCCGCGCGGCCGTCACCGAGCGGGTATGCCGTGACCCCGGGTGTCCGGTGCCGGTAAAAAGATATGGTTGCGGTGGCGGGGACGGCCTCTGCCTCTGGATCTGCGGCGCTGCCACGGCCCCGCGAAATGAGGGTGACCGATTCGGGGTGTCGGAAGGTATGGACGCGAACCACTCTGCTTCCGGGCCTCGCCGGCGCGACGTCCCGGCGGTGGGCCACGAGTTCGTCGAACTTCTCGAGGCCCTGTGGACACGGGGCCGTGAGGTGCCCTACGCCCCGGTCTCCGCGTCGCAGCTCCGCGTCCTCTACACCCTCGACCGCGACGAGGGGATCAACCTCCGGACCCTGGGCGAGCTGCTGGGATCGGCCCCTCCCTCCGTCAGCCGGCTCTGCGACCGGCTCGAGGCACTCGGCTTCGTCCGACGCCTCCCCAGCCAGGTGAGCAGGCGCGAGCTGGAGCTCCATCTGACCAGCCGCGGCCGGACCTACCTGCAGGAGCTGCGCAGCCGCAGGGACGCGTCGCTGCTCGAAGTGATCGCCGCGATGCCTCCGGCCGCGGCCAAGTCCCTCCTCCTGGGCCTGTCGGGCTTCCGGGACGCGCTCGGCGAGACGGGCTCCGCACCGGGGCTGCGCCCGGCCGACAACGCACGTTCCGCATGACCCGCCCGCCGGGCGCCGGGCGGGCGGTCCCGCGGGCGGGCGTTCTTCACGCCGGCCACACCGGATCGTCAACCGATCGGCACAAGGATCGGCGGCCGGTCGGGTAGTCGGGGGGAGGGATATGGTTGCCCCCGTACCCGCCTCGTGCCCGCGCGACGACGCCGGCCGCCGGAATCCCGGCCACCGGTATCCGTCCGGCGCCGGCGCGCGCGAGGCAGGGGCGCGGCACCGGCTCCGCGGCATCGGCGGAGCACGTCTGATTTGGAGTGTCACGGCATGAGCACGAGTCCGGCTCCACACTCGCGGCGGGCGACCGATGCGGCACGAGCGGCCTGCGACGTCATCGAGATGCTCGAGATCCTGTGGGAGCGGGGCAGGGACACCGCCTCGGCCGTCTCCGCCTCACAGCTCCGGGTGCTGTACAGCCTGGAGCGCGCCGACGGGATCAATCTGCGCACGCTCGGCGACGTCCTGGGCTCGGCGCCGTCGTCGGTCAGCAGGCTGTGCGACCGGCTGGAGGCCATGGGACTCGTGGAACGCACCCCCAGCCCGGTGAGCCGCAGGGAGCTGACGATCCGCCTGACCGGTCACGGCCGGGCGTACCTCTCGGAGTTGCGCTCCCAGCGCGAGGAGGTCCTGCTGGCGGCGATCGAGGCCATGGACCCCACGTCCCGAGCGGCACTGCTCGAGGGGCTCCACGGATTCCGGAACGCCGTGGTGGCCGACGGTGACCCCAGCCCCGGACCGGACGGCGCCGGGAGCGCGCGCCAGGACGGCGGTTCCGCGAGGCACGCGTAAGCGGCCCGCACGGCACTCCGCGCCGCGGAGGCCGTCGCACCCCACCGGTTCAGTCCGCGGTGCGCCCCCTGCCGCCGGAACCACTCCCCCGTCCGTACCAGTCGAGGCAGACCACGAGCGCGTCGTCGTCGAGGGGCTTGTCCCCGCGGTGGCCGGCGAGCTCGCGCAGCACGGCCCCGGGGACCTGGGTGGGCGGGAGCAGGCTCGTGGCGAGCAGCGTACGGGCGAGGGTCCGCCGGCCGTAGGACTCGCCGGCGGGGGACACCGCCTCGTAGACACCGTCGCTGCCGAAGACCAGACGGTCGCCGGGGAGCACGGTGAACCGCTCCGGCACGTACACCGTCTCCTCGAACATGCCGAGCGGCAGCTGCGCGTCGAACGGGATCGGCTCCACCTCCCGGTCGCGGAGCCGCCACAGCCTCGGCGACCCGGCGTCGATGACCTCGACCTCGCCCGTGGCGAATGCGAAGCGCAGCAGGAGCACGGACACATACGCCCGGCCCCGGTAGTGGGCCCAGACGGCCTGGTCGGCGAGGGCGGCCTGGTCGGCGAGGCCGAGGCCCGCTCGGCGTGCGTTGCGCAGGGCGTTGACGGCGAGATTGCTGAGGAGGGCCGCCTCGATGCCGTCACCCATGCCGTTGGTGACGGCCATGGTGAGGTGGTCGGACGACACCGACCAGTCGTAGTTGTCTCCGAAGATCGCGTAGGCCGGTTCCAGCTGAGCGCCGAGCGCGAACTCGTCCCGGGCACAGGCGTGGCCCGGGAGCAGTTGCCACTGCATCTCGGCCGCGAGGGTCAGCCGTGCCGCACGGCGGGCCAGTACGTACAGGTCCGTGTCGCGCTCGGCGACGAGGATTTCGTGGCCGAGCGCCTCGCAGGCCAACCGGAGGTCCGGGAGGTCGCCCTCGGTGAAGGCGTCCGCGGCCATCCGCACGGTCAGCACGCCGAGCCGGTCACCGCGCACGGTGACGGGCAGGTGGACGGCGATCCGGCCGCCGCCGTCCTCGGCGACGTACGGCTCCTGGGAGCCGAAGACGCGGCCCTCGGGGGTGCCGTGGATCGGCACCGGTTCAGACGTGCCGGTTCCGGGGTCCACGGCCTGCAGAGAGCGCAGTCCGTAGTCGGCCAGCCGGAGCTCCACCCCGGCGGTGCCGTACCGCTCGTCGAGAGCGGCGCCCACCACGTCGAGCAGGGTGTGGGGAGCGGCACCGCGCAGGGCCTGCTCGAGGGCAGCGAACTTGTCCACGTCATCCGATTCTCGTCGTGCCGGGGGTACAAGCCCAGCATGCCGTCAGTGTGCACGCATCCACGGACTCCGAAGCCACGGACGCCGGGCACGAACACGTGATTCTACGAACCGAAAGCAACATTTGTCACGCGACAATGATGTACGGGCGGCAACTCAACCCGGGGAGGTGTGCGAACGGCGACACGGGGCACACGTGCTCCGGTCAGCACGGGTGTGCGACCCACACCGCGCGGCGCCCGCCACGGACGCGCCGGCCGAACGAACCATCCGAAAGCGGAGGCATGTCCCCCATGGAACAGAACCTGGACGTCGAGGTCGAGATCCACGACCCCGGTACGGCGCTGGTGACGATCCGCGGCGAACTGGACGTCGACACGGCGACGCTCCTCCACCACCACCTGGCCAACCAGGCCCTCCACGGCCGCCGCCACCTCGTACTGGACCTGTCCGCCGTGGACTTCATGGACTCCTCCGGACTGAACGTGCTGATACGGGCCACCCGCGAGACCCGGGCGACGGGCGGCGATCTGCACCTGGCCGCACCCACGCCGCCCGTCGCCAAGCTGTTCGACCTCACGGGCCTGAGCCTGACGACGGCGGTCCACGAGGACGTCGAGGCGGCGCTCACCGCCGTGGAGCGGGCGGGGGCACGGCCGTGACGCACCCGGATCCCTGACGGACGCGGGGCCCGGCCCTCCGACGACGACCTCGCGCCGGGGCGGGACGGCCGGCGCGAGGCGGTCGCGGGAGCCGAGAGATCACCGACGCCCCTCGGCCTTTCGGGCCGGGCCGGCGGGGAGGGCACTCCGCGGGCGGGTGGACACCGGCCCCCCGACGGCGGGCCCGCGGACGCCGGCCTCGCGGCGGGCCTGTTCCGGATGGCGGCTGCGCCAGTAGGGGTTGTCGTGCGGGAGCCCGCCGCTGACCCGTCCGTACATGCCAAAGGTGACGATCAGCAGGCCCATCACGAAGCTGAAGACGACGTTGGACATGCCGAAATCGAGGATGTTGGCGGGACGGCCGAGCAGGAACAGGTGCACGAACCCGCTGAGCAGGAACGACGCGCCCACGATCATGTTGAGCGTGCTCGCGGCGTTCCCGCCCACGACGGCGCCGCCCAGCAGCAGCAGACCCACGCAGAGGGAGATCAGACTGAGCAGGCCGTTGCTGGACATTCCGGCCACCCGCGCGCCGTCGGTCTCGAAGAAGCCGAGCCCGTCGGCGAAACCGAGGCAGCCGAAGACCAGCAGGACCGCACCGCAGAGGGCGGCGCCCACGCGGTAGACGGTGGCGAGAGCGTGGTCGACGGGAAGTTCGTCCCTGAGCCTCACTGTGCACTCCTCCCCGGCCGGAGCGGTTCTCGTTCCACCCGCGGCCGGATTCGCGTTCCGCTCCGTCACGGTCCGGTTGTCCTCCGCTCCCGGACCGGCCTTCGACTGCAGACTGCGCCACCGCGGAGCGGCGGACGAGTCGCATCGGTGCTGCGTCGTTCATCGCGGGCATCCGGGACCGCGCCCCGCGCACCTCTCCCTCCCGGCCCGGCGGGGTTCCCGGTGACCTGCGACGAAGAACGCCGTCCGCCGCTCTATAGGCTGAGCGCGTGGCGAGTACGAACGAGACGGGGCCGGCGGACGCCGCCACCACCTCCACCGGGAGCGGCGCGGCCGCGGGGGCCGCGGGCAGCGACCTGAGGGCGTTCGCGGTGCAACTGCGCCGCATGAACGGCGAGATGAACCGGCTGATCCACGGGTTCGCCGCCACCCAGGGACTGCACGCCACCGACGTCCAGGCGCTCGCCGCGATCCTGGACTCCGACACCCCCCTGACCCCCGGTCGCCTGCGGGAGCACCTCGGCCTGACATCGGGCGCCGTGACGGCCTGCCTCGACCGGCTGGAACGGGCCGGCCACATCCGCAGGTCCCGCGACAGCACGGACCGCCGGGTCGTCCATCTGCACTACGCGGCACGCGGCAGGTCCGCGGCCCGGGCGCACTTCCTGCCGCTCGCCGAGGCGACGGCGCGCGCCCAGGAGGGCTTCAGCGGCGCCGAACTGGGCGTCGTCCTGCGCTTCCTGAACGCGATGAACGAGGAACTGGACCGGCTTTCCGGCCGCGACTGACCCCTGCGGCGACTCCGCGCGGGTCCGTCGGGCCGCGGGGCATCCGGCGGCGGCCCGTCCGCCGAAGAGGAGAACGGCACGGCGCCGCACCGTCACGACCGAACCGCCCCGTGCGGACGGCTCGGGGTGGCCCCTCCGCGCAGCGCACCCGGAGCGTGCCAAACTGTTTCAATCATTGAGATAGTCGATGAGTGAAACACTTTGTCGGGGTGAAGTACCGGATGAATCAACCGCACACGACCGGGAGTGCCATGTCCCCCTCCTCGCGACCGGCCCGCAGGCTGGTACCCCTCCTGCTGCTGGCCGTCTGGCTCGCCTGCGGAGCCGCCCTCGGCCCGTACGCCGGGAGGCTGGGCGAGGTCGCCACCAACGACCAGGCGGCCTTCCTGCCCCGCAGCGCCGAGTCCACGCGGGCCGTCGACGCCCAGGAGGCGTTCCGGCAGGACGAGACCCTCCCGGCCGTCGTGGTCTGGACCGTCGGGGGCGACGGCGGCGTGGACCCGGCGGTGCGGCGGTCGGCGACCGAGGCGCTCGCCACGATCGAGGGAACCCCCGGGACCGCGGGCGCCGCCTCCCCCGCCCTGCCCGCCGAGGACGGCCGGGCGCTCCAGGGCGTCGTCCAACTGCGTCCCGACCTGGGCGACGAACTCCCCGCCGTCCTGGCGGCGGTGCGCGAGGCGGCGGACCGGGTGCCCGGCACGACGGTCCACATCGCCGGGCCGGCGGCCACGCAGGCCGATCTGTCCGAGGCGTTCGCGGGGATCGACGGACTGCTGCTCGGCGTCGCCCTCGCCACCGTGCTGCTGATCCTGCTGCTCGTGTACCGCAGCCTGCTGCTGCCGCTGGTGGTGATCGCCGGCGCGGTCCTCGCCCTCGGCCTGGCCTGCGCCGTCGTCTACGCGCTCGCCGAGGGGGACGTGGTGCGGGTCGACGGCCAAGTGCAGGGCATCCTCTCGATCCTGGTCATCGGCGCCGCCACCGACTACGCGCTCCTGCTGACGGCCCGCTACCGGGAGGAACTGGCCGGGGACGCGGACCGGTTCACAGCCATGCGGGCGGCGCTGCGTCGCTCCGCCGGCCCCGTCGTGGCGAGTGCGGCCACCGTCGCCCTCGGGCTCCTCGCGCTCCTCTTCAGCGATCTGACCAACAACCGGTCCCTCGGGCCGGTCGGTGCCGTCGGGATCGTCTGCGCCGTGCTCAGCGCCCTCACTTTCCTGCCGGCCGTACTGGTCCTGCTCGGGCGGGCCGCGTACTGGCCCGCGCGACCCAAGCAGCCGGCCGGCGAGGGCTCTTCGGCCCGGGGCGTCTGGACGCGCGTGGCCGCTCTGGTGGACCGCGCCCCACGCAAGGTCTGGGCGGCCACACTGGCCGGGCTGCTGGCGTGTGCCGCGTTCGCCCCGGGACTCGTCTCGAAGGGGGTGCCCCTGGACGAGATCTTCGTCAACGACGCCCCGTCCGTCACCGCGCAGGCCGTTCTCGGCGAGCACTTCCCCGGCGGTTCGGGCAACCCGGCCGTCGTCATCGCCGACGCAGGCCGGGTCGGGGACGTGACGGCCGCCGCCGCGGCGACGGACGGTGTGGACTCCGCGGCTCCCGCGACCGCCTCCGGGCGCCCCGGCGCGGGAGAGCCACTGGTGGCGGACGGGAAGGTCCGCATCGACGTCACCCTGAACGATGCCGCCGACAGCGACGCGGCCAAGGACACGGTGGTGCGGCTGCGCGACGCGGTGCACGCCGTGCCCGGTGCGGACGCCCTCGTCGGCGGATACACGGCACAGCAGTACGACACCCAGCGGACCGCCGAGCGCGACCGCCTGCTCATCGTGCCCGTGGTCCTCGTGGTCATCCTGCTCATCCTGGTCGCACTGCTCCGGTCCGTGCTGGTGCCGGTGCTGCTCGTCGCGACCGTCGCCCTCAACTTCCTCGCGACACTGGGCGTCTCGGCGCTGGTGTTCCAGGGCGTGTTCGGCTTCTCGGGCACCGACGCCTCGGTGCCGCTGTACGGGTTCGTGTTCCTGGTGGCCCTCGGCGTGGACTACAACATCTTCCTGATGTCCCGCGTCCGCGAGGAGTCCCTGCTGCACGGGACGCGCGAGGGCGTCCTGCGCGGTCTCACCGCGACCGGAGGGGTCATCACCTCCGCGGGCGTGGTGCTCGCCGCGACCTTCGCCGCGCTCGCCGTGATCCCGCTGGCGTTCCTGGTCCAGATCGCGTTCATCGTCGCCTTCGGGGTCCTGCTCGACACCCTCGTCGTCCGGTCCCTGCTCGTCCCGGCCCTCGTCAGGGACATCGGCCGCACGGCTTGGTGGCCCGGGCGGCTGAGCCGCGAGCAGGTGCACGAGAAGCCGTCCCGGGTGCCAACGGACATCGCCTGACGCCCTCGTCGGGGAGCAAGCGCCGCGGCCCCGGACGGGAATCGCTCCGTGACCCTGCGTGTAAACACCCTCTCCCTGGGTAGCCGCGCCCGCGTGTCGCGCTCGTGGCGGCCGCGGGCGCCCGTGAGGAATGGAGCGTGCGATGACGAGCCCGACGACGGACAGCCCGCGCAACCCTTCACCCGGGCGGCGCGGGGACACGGCAGCGGGCCCGGCGGACACCGGGCCCGGCGGGTGCCGCACCGCCCGGCGGACCGCCCCCGGCGGACCGGACGGACTCGACGGCGTCACGGACCTCACCGAGGTCGCACCGGCCGACGCCCGCGCTCTGTCCGGACCGCTGTTCGACCGACTGGCCACGCTGGAGGAAGGCACACCCGAGTACTCGTACGTCCGCAACACGCTGGTCGAGCTCAATCTGACCCTGGTGCGCCATGCCGCCGGGCGCCTGCCCGTCCGCCGCGAGTCCTGGGAGGACGTCCTGCAGGTGGGCACCGTAGGGCTCATCAAGGCCATCAACCGCTTCGACCCGTCGCGCGGGGTCGAGTTCACCACGTACGCCCTGCCCACCATCACCGGTGAGATCAAACGGTACTTCCGCGACAACGTCTGGGCGGTACGGGTGCCGCGCCGGCTGCAGGAGCTCCGGCAGACCTTGCGGTCCGCCGGATCCGCGCTGGAACAGGACCTGGGACGGACACCCACGTGCAGCGAACTCGCCGAGCATCTCGGCCTCGACGCGGCGGAGGTCGACCGGGGACTGCGGGCGGCGAACGGGTACCGGGCCGCGTCGCTCGACGCCCCCGTCGACGACGGCGAAGCGGCGGACGCCCTCGCCGACCACGTCCGCTTCGACGACGTGGAACTGGAGCGCGTGGAGGACCTGACGGCGCTCGGTCCGCTCCTCGCGGCGCTGCCCGAGCGCGAACGGACGATCCTCACCCTGCGGTTCGTCCATGACATGAGCCAGTCCCGGATCGGCGCCGAACTGGGGATCTCCCAGATGCACGTGTCCAGGTTGCTGCGGCGCGCGCTGTCCCGGCTGCGCACGGAGCTGACGCGGGACTGAGCGAACCGGCCCCTCCGGGCCCGCACCGACCCGGCACCGGCACCGCGCCGCCGCAGCGACCCCCGGCGTGCGGGCCACGTGCGCCGGGGCCCCTCCGCCCCGCGCCTCGGGCGCCGCGCCGGAGCCCCGGTGCGCGGCCGCGGCCGCCGTCCCGGACTGCGGTCGCCCGGCCGGCCGGGCGACCGCCCCGGCTACGGAACCGCCGCGCGTGCCCCGGGACCGGAGACGGCCGACACCGGCCCGTCCGCGCGGGGTACGCGCACGTCGTGCGCGAGGGCGCCCCGGGGCTGGAGCAGCGCGTCGGAGACGTCGAGCAGGGAGAGTCCGTCCCTCGCGCCGGCGGCCTGGAGCATCGACAGCGCTTCGGCGACGGGACAGTCCTCGCGTGCCGCGAGATACCCGGCCGCCCGGTGGATGCGTTCCCAGCGGGCCGCCCGGGTGTCGGTGGCCCAGACCGGGCAGTCGCACTCGTCGCTGCCGTGGACGGGGCGCCAGCGCAGCAGCGCGTCGAGCGCGAGGCCCGCCGCGTGCAGCCCCTCGGCGATATGAGCATCCGTCACTTCGGTGCGGACGGTGTAGTACAGGCAGATCACGCCGACCGGCGCGCGCTGGACGTGCAACGGGAACGCCAGCATCTGGTGGACGTCGGCGAGTCCCTCGTGGAGCGGCGATCCCGCGCGGCACGGCCCGCCGCGCACGTCCCGGACGTGGACCGGCCGCATGCGCAGGGCGGCACTGACGGACGGCCCGCCGCCCAGGGTGAACTGCGTTGCCTCGCCGCGAAGGGCCGGTTCGTCGGTGGCGTGGAGCAGCCTCCAGTGCTCCATGCGGGGCAGGAGCGACAGGGCTGCCCGCTGGGCGCCCAGCGCCTGGGTGAAGGCGGCGCACAACCGCTGCGGCAGGGTCCGGCGGCCGACTGCCGCGGCGACCGAGACGTCATGGACGATCGACGGTGGTTCCTCCAGCATGCTCAATTCCCTTCAGCCGTGGCTGCCGTGGGGCGGCAGCCCCGCGGGCGCGTCCCGGACGCATGTTCCGGACGCCCCGGGGATGCCCGTTCGTCTACCACGCTCCCGAATGCCTCATGTGCGTTCCGCCCGTTCCGTCCCGCATCGGGCACATTCCGGCGGACCGGACGGGAGCCGAACGGCTCCCGTCCGGAGCACCGCCCAGCAGGCGGACGGTGCTGCTCGCGCAACACGCCCTGGGCCGTTCGGGTCACGCCGGACCGGCCGCGGCGATTACCGTCCGCCATCACGGGTAGCCGGTCGATCACGTTCAGTGGCCGCACTGCCGGCGCGGGCCGGCAGAACGACCACGGCAAGGAGCGCGCTATGAAGAGCCGATTGGAAGCGTTGCTGGACCAGGTGCGGGAACGGGGCCGCTACGTCAGGCGGCAGGAGGCGGCCAGGGCCGTCGAGAGCGTCCTGGACGTCCTGGGTGCCCATCTCGTGGGCGACGACCGCAGCGATCTCGCCCGACTGCTGCCCCACCAGTGCGGCCCGCTGCTGACGGGCGGCCCACCCGCAAGCGAACCCCTCACCCCGCGCGGCTTCGTCGCAGCGGTCGCGGCCCGCGACCACGGCGACTTCGGCGAGGCACGGCGCGCCGTCACGGCCGTGCTCGGCATCGTCGCCGAGGTGGCGGACGACGCCCTGCTGCGCCGTATTCTGACCCAACTCCCCCCAGGCCACGCGGGGTTGTTCGGCCGTACGGAGCCGGTGTGAGCGGGGTGGAAGTGGCAGGCGGGCCGTCGTCGGACGCGGTTCGCGGAACCCGACCGGCCGATGGGCGAGCGACGAGGAATGCGCTCCGGTATCCCGGGTACGCGGACCGAGCACGGGGGCTGGAGACACGGACGACAGGGGTGGATGGCATGGCAGCCGTGACCGCAGTGACAACCGCGGCACCGGAGACGACGTCGACAGCCGGGGCGATCGGCCTCACGCACATCGCGGACCCGTCCAAGGTGGCTCCGCAGGACGCACGCGACCTCTCCCGTCAGTTCTTCGCCCGGCTGGCACAGCTCGAGGAGGGCACGCACGAGTACCAGTACGTGCGCAACACCCTCATCGAGATGAACCTGTCGCTGGTCAGGTACGCGGCGGGTCGCTTCCGCAGCCGGGGCGCGGACGAGATGGAGGACATCGTCCAGGTCGGCACGATCGGTCTGATCAAGGCCATCGACCGGTTCGACCTGTCCCGCGAGGTGGAGTTCACCACCTTCGCCGTGCCCTGCGTCGTCGGTGAGATCAAGCGCTTCTTCCGGGACACCAGCTGGGCCGTGCACGTCCCCCGGCGGCTCCAGGAGGCCCGCGTCGAGCTGGCCAAGGCCACCGAGGAGCTGCGGAGCCGGCTCGGCCGGACTCCCACGGTGAGGGAACTCTCCGAGCTGATGTCGCTCTCCGAGGAGGACGTCATCGAGGCCCGCAAGGCCTCCAACGCCTACAACTCCGCTTCCCTGGACGCCGCCCTCACGGGCGACAACACGCAGGACAGCGAGGCGGCCCTGGCCGACTTCATCGGCGAGGAGGAGGCGGCGCTCGAGCTCATCGAGGACTTCCACTCCCTCGCCCCCCTGATCGCCGAGCTCGAGGAGCGCGACCGCCGGATCCTGCACCTCCGCTTCGTGGAGGAGCTGACACAGGCTCAGATCGGCGAACAGCTGGGCATCTCCCAGATGCATGTCTCGCGGCTGCTCACCCGCATCATCAAGCGGCTCCGTGCCGGTCTGCTGGAGACCGGCACCGGCTGAGCCGCCGGACGCAAACAACAGACAGCAGACAGCAGACAGCAGACACATGCACGATCGGCGGTGGCCCCCGGCCCGGCAAGGGCGAGGGGGCCACCGCCGTTCGGCGTGGTGGGGTACCGCTGGGCCGTCGGCCCAGGACGGGACGTGCGGGTGCGCGCGGGAGGGCCCGTCCGGGCCGGCGACCGGGGAGGCGGCGCGGCGTCCGGCGCCGTATCACCGGACGCCGCGGCACCAGGTTCCTCGCCCGGCGCCACCGGTCGCGGCCCGGCCGCGCCCTCCCTCCCGCCTCACCACCGCTCGAGCGTCAGGACCCGCCGTACTCCGCGGGTTCCGGGGACTCGACGACGAGGAACGCGTCACCTTCCAGGTCCATGACCACCGTGGCGGACACGCCCCGCTCACGCCGCCTGGCGGCGCATTGCTCCGCGGGCCACGAGCCGCGCGGGCCGCCGGCAGGGAACGACTCGACGACTTCACCGACCATGACCGGCCACCCCAGTTTCCGTTCGTCGGAAATCCCGTGCACATTCCGGATGCCCCGGCCCAACATCTCTGACCGAATGGACGGCAAACACGGTCCGGGAACTGCGCGGGCGAAAAGGAATCGGGGCCCCGACCTCGCGCCGGAGCCCCGATGTTCACGCACGCACCGCGCGTGCGGCCGCTACCAGCGGTACCGGCGGCCGCGGCGACCGCCGGTCACCGCCGGGCGGATCACGAAACCGAGCAGCCACACCACCAGCACGACGACCGCGATCCACCACAACGCCTCGAGTGCGAAGCCCGCGCCGAAGAGAATCAGGGCGAGCAGCAGAACGAGCAGCGAAGGAACCACTTTCATCAACCTCCCGGAATCCACTTGCCCGCGTTCTCCCAGTACACGCGAGAGTGATTTCCCTTTCCCCTGGAGCCGTTTGCCCGGGATCCGTCCGGGAAATCCGCGAGGCACGGCGGGTTGGGCCCCGGGCGTAACGGAGCGCCGGGTGAGGCGTACCACCCCGCCTGCGTCCCAAGCGGCCGGATCCGCCCGGACGGCGGCCTCGTGACTACCGGCGCTGTGCGGGGACGGGCATACTCGCCACCATGGACGCGAGCAGCGAAGACCAGCCCCCCACCGACGTCGGGTTCCGGCACGACGGAGAGGGTCCGGTGGGCGTCCAGTACGCGGCCGGAGGTGCCTGGGTGATCGCCGCCAGGGGCGATCTGGACCTGACCAGCCTTCCGCCGCTGGACGCCGCGCTGACCGTCGCGTCCGCGGAGCACTCCCAGGTGATCCTGGACGTCTCCGGCGTCACCTTCGGCGACTCGGCCTTCCTGAACCTGCTGCTGCGCGTCCATCAGAGCGCGCACCTGCGCGTCGCGAGGCCGCAGCCCCAGCTGCGGCGGCTGCTGGAGATCACGGGGGCCGACCAGGTCCTGGACGTCAGGGACGACCTGGACGCCGTGCCCCGTCCCTGATGGGGCGCCGCCGCTCCGGAGCGGCCGGAGCGCGGCGGTCGCGGCGCGGCGGACGGTCCGGCGCGCACGCGGTCAGGGGCAGGACACGCGCACCGTGATGCGCTTGCCGACCGGCTCGCGCTCGACGGTGAATCCCTCGCACAGTGCCAGAACGATCTCCAGTCCGTGCTGGCCGACGCGCCCCGGGTCCGCGGCCCGCGCGAGGGGAAGCGTCGTGCTGCTGTCCCACACGGTGACCTCGATGCCCGACGGGATCCTCTCCAGGTCCATCGCGCACGGCCCGTGGGCGTACTTGTACGCGTTGGTCACCAGCTCCGACACGATCAGCTGGACGGCCCCCACCGTCTCCGAAGCGGCTTCAAAGCCGTGCCTGTCCACCAGGAACCGCGTGGCGAAGCCGCGGGCCTCGGCGATGCTCCCCGGGCCGCCGTCGTACACGGCGCCCGCCCACGCGTCGCCGGCCCATGCCGCGGCAGCTCCGCGGCCCGTCCCGATCACACTCGAACTCATCTGCTGGTCGTCCTGTTCGTGCCTGCCGTCCCTGGGTCGGCGCTCTCCTACCCCGAATCCGCGCGACGGCACCTCCCGGCGGACGGAAAACGAACCGGCGGCGAACGCAAGGGGTCGCTTCCGGTCGGATCCAGGCCCTGCGTCCCCCGCCCGGGACCGCGCGCCGCGTGGGGGCGACGTGCTTCAGGAGCGGGGCAGCCGCACGACGGTGACGAAGAAGTCGTCGATCTTCCTGATCGCGGCGATGAACTGCTCCAGGTCGACCGGCTTGGTGACGTAGGCGCTGGCGTGGAGCCGGTAGCTGCGCAGGATGTCCTCCTCCGCCGCGGACGTCGTCAGCACCACCACGGGGATGTGGGTGAGGTCCGAGTCGGCCTTGATGCGCTCGAGCACCTGCCGTCCGTCGTACTTGGGCAGATTGAGGTCGAGGAGGATCAGGTCGGGGCGCGGGGCGTCCCGGTGGGCTCCCCTCCGGTAGAGGAAGTCCAGCGCCTCCTCGCCGTCGCGCACCACGTGGAGCGTGTTGCCGATCTTGTTGTCCTCGAACGCCTCGCGGGTCATCAGTTCGTCGCCCGGGTCGTCCTCGACGAGAAGGACCTCGATCGGCTTGGTGGCGTTCATACGTGATCTCCAGTGGTGAGGGGCTCGTGGCCGTCCGGGGACGGGCCCGCCCCGGGGTGCCGCGGTGCCGCGCCCGTGGACTCCGTCTCCGCGGGAGGTTCCTCCGCGGGGACGGCCGGCAGGGTGAAGTGGATCCGCGTCCCCTCGGGCTGGTCGGTGTCGATCCAGATCCGGCCGCCGTGGTGCTCCACGATCTTCTTGCAGAGGGCCAGGCCTATGCCCGTACCGGTGTAGGCGTCCCGGCCGTGGAGCCGCTGGAAGATCACGAAGACCTTCTCCGCGAACTCCTCCGGGATGCCGATGCCGTTGTCGTCGACACGGTAGTGCCAGCCCGGGACCTCGCCGTCGTCCTCCGCCTCGACGGTGACGCGGACGAGCGGCGGGCGGCCGGGGGCCCGGAACTTCACCGCGTTGCCGATCAGGTTCTGCCACAGCATCGTCAGCAGCATCGGATCGCCGGTCGTGGAGTGGAGGTCGTCCGGGCGCTCGACGACGGCCCCCGCCTCCTCCACGGCCGTGCCGAGGTTGGCCAGCGCCCCGTCCAGCGCGGAGTCCATTCCGACGGTGTCACTGGCGTCGTTGAGCCGCCCCACCCGGGAGTAGGTCAGCAGATCGTTGATCAGGACCTGCATGCGCTTGGCGCCGTCGACGGCGAAGTCGATGTACTGCTTGGCCCGGTCGTCGAGCTGGTCCCCGTACCGCTTCTCGAGGAGCTGGCAGAACGAGGCCACCTTCCGGAGCGGCTCCTGCAGGTCGTGCGAGGCGACGTAGGCGAACTGCTCCAGCTCGGCGTTGGAGCGGCGCAGTTCCACCGTCTGTTCGTCGAGGACGGCCGTGCGCTGGGCGAGCAGTTCCTCTCGCTGCTGCGAGGCCCTCAGGGCGTCGAGGACGCGGACGCGCATCGCCTCGACGGCGACGGCGAGGTGCCGGGTCTCCGAAGGCCCGCCGGGCTCGATGCTGTGCTCGAAGTCGCCGTCGGCGACCCGCTGGGCCGCCGTGCGCAGCCCGTCCAGCGGCCGTCCGACGGCCCGGTGGAGCACGACCACCAGCACCGCGACGAACGCGACGAACGCCGCCAGCATCCCTGCGAGGACCCAGTTGTGGCCGGTGCGGGTACGGTGCATCTCCGCCCTGGCGGTGGTCCGTTCCGTGGTGAGGGTCTCGTTCAGCTCGTCGAACCGCTCGCGGAGCCGGTCGAAGGCGACCTTGCTCCGCTGGAGTTCCGTCGTCGCGGACGCGGGCAGAGTGCCCTGGCGGGCCCGTTCCACGAGCGGCCCGGCGTGGCCGGTCCGCCAGGCCTCGGCCGCCTCCTCCGCCGCCGACACGACGGAGAGCAGGGCGGGGTCGCCGGCGAGCGCCTCGCGCAGGGCCCGCTCGGCGGACTCCTCCTCCTTCTGCCCCTGGGCGTAGGGCTCCAGCCAGCGGGTGTCCCGGCTGAGGACGAAGCCGCGCACCCCGGTCTCCTGGTCGATGAGCGCCTTCTGCATCCGGTACGCGTCCACCCGGGCCGGCTGGATGCGGTCGACGAGGTCGTCGGACTCGGCGGCCGTCCGGGAGAGCAGCTGCGCCCCCACCACGGCGAAGCCCGTCACCACGACGAGGATGGCGGCCAGGACGATCCCGAGCCACATCGGGACGGTCAGCGCGGTGCGACGGTCCCGCGCGGGTGGTGCGCCGGTGGGGGGCAGCGGTTCTTGGCGGCTGGTCACTTCTGCTTGTTCCATTCGAGGTGGAGGAGGGCGACGTCGTCGCTGTGGCCGCCGTGGTCGGCCGAGAGGGCGCGCGTCTCCGCGATCACTGCGGTGACGAACTCCTCGGCGGGCCGGCCGGTGTAGCGGCCGGCGAGCGCGAGCAGGCCGTCCTCGCCGAGCCGCCCCCCGTCGGAACTGACGCGCCCCTCGAAGAGTCCGTCGGTGAACAGGGCCAGGCCCCCCGCGGCAGGCAGGTCCAGATGGTCCTCCCGCCAGTGGCAGCGGCCGTCGGGGAGCAGGCCGAGCGCCGGCCCGACGGCGGTCTCCACGAGCCGCACTCCCCCCGGTTCCCGCAGCAGCAACGGCGGGTGACCGGCGCGGACGACCTTGGCCTTGGTGAGACCCGGGGGCAGTTCCACGGTCGTGACCGTGGCGAAGATCTCGGCGCCGGTCCGCTCGGCCACCAGGACCTTCTGCATGAGTTCGCACACACCGGTGCCGGTGACACCGGCGAGGGTGAAGGAGCGCCAGGCGACTCTGAGGCACACTCCGAGCGCGGCCTCGTCGGGGCCGTGTCCGGAGACATCGCCGATGACGGCGTGGACCGTGCCGTCCGGAGTCTCCACGACGTCGTAGAAGTCACCGCTGAGCAGACCGAGGGACCTGCTCGGTTCGTACCGGGACACGACCTGCACCCCGGCGCCGTGCAGGAGCGGCGAGGGCAGCAGTCCCCGTTCGAGCCGGGCGTTCTCCTGGGCGCGCATACGGCTGGCCTCCAGGGCCATCGCCGCCTGCTCGATCTGGCGGCGCTGCACCGCGTATCTGACCGATCGCGCCAGCACGGTGGGCTCGAAGACACCTTTGATCAGGTAGTCCTGGGCGCCCGCCGCGACGGCGGAGAGACCCACGCCTTCCTCGGCCAGCCCGGTCAGCACGACCACCGCGGCGCCGGGCGCCTCGGCCAGCACCTGACCGACGACGTCCAGTCCCTGGGCGTCGGGCAGGTGCAGATCGAGCAGCACGCACTGGGCGGGAGGGCCGTGCTCGCCGCTCAGCTCCCTCCGCGCCTCGGCCATGGAGCGGGCGCGGGCGAGCCGGACGGCGAGACCGCTGTCGCGGAGGGTCTCCTCGACGAGGAGCGCGTCGCCGTCGTCGTCCTCGACGAGCAGGATCGTGAGGAAGGAGTCGCCGTCGGCCGCGAGGCCGGCCGGTGACACGCGCGCCAGAGGCACCTGCGGGACCGACGCCCTCGGCCCCGGCACCTCCTGGCCTTGCCCTCCGACAGGGCTCCTCACAGCCGACCTCCCCATACCCTCGGCCGCACGCGGGCCGTGGGGCGCATGCAGAATACTTGCCGCTCGCGAATAATTGCACTCGCGTGGCTCCTGCTCGACCGTACCGTCCCGATCAGGTCAAACGGCGCGTGGATCTTGCTCGTTCACCCTCGCACGGCGATGGCGGCGGGCGGCACCCCGGGCCGTGTGGCCAAAAGTGAACCCTGGCCGGGCGGAGGCCCCGCACCGGCCGTGGCCTGCGGTCCGGCGGCGGGCACCCGGATTCACCCCGGGCCGAACGGACGCTGAGATTCCGGAAACGTGGCGGAGGTCACGCCTCGCAGGCGGTCCGCGCCTCGGCGCCGCACGGTTCATGCCCGGGAACGGAGTGGGTCTTGTCTCATCGCCGGCCGCTCGCCCGCGCCGCTCGCCGGCGGCGGCGCCACGCGGCGGCGCCTCCCCCCGCGGCCACAGCGAGCACGGCGGCAGCGATCCGGAGTGCGGCACGGCCGGTGCGTGCCCGCGGGACGGGCCCGCCGGCCTCCGGCACGGGCGACCGTCCCTCGTCCGGCGTGGCAGGCCGTCGGCCCCCCGGAACGGGAAGCCCCCCTTCGCCCGTCTCGCGTGCGAGGCGGGCCCACACCCCCGGCGGCGGCGGTCCGACCAGGTCCGAAGGTGTCGCCGAGCGGACGGCCCGGACGAGGCGGCGCAGCGAGTCGAGTTCCCCGCGACAGGCGCCGCACGTCCGCAGGTGCTCCCGCACCCACGGAGCCGCCTCGTCGAGCACGCCGCCCGCCAGCGCGAGCTCGGCCAGGTCCGCCGGATCCGGATGCCCCGTCATCCGGTCACCGGTCACCGGTCACCGTGCGCGCGGGCCGCGGGGCCCCGGACGTACGGCGACCCCGCGCGCGCTCCCCGCACTCGCCGCCATGCGGGCACCCGCTGCGGGTTCCGCGGCGTCTCGGCACGGAACGTCCTGCGATATCGACGCGTCCTGTCATCTCGGATGTCCTGTCGTCTCGGCTCGGGGCGGGGCGGGGCACCGGAGGCCCCCACACCCCGTTCCCGCGGAGGACGGCGGCCGGATGCGGACGGGCGGACCGGGCGGACGGGGGATGCCCGGAGGCGCCGCCCTCCGAGGATTGCGACGCAGAAACGTTGCAAGTTGTGGGGCTGCGGCGCGGTGACGAGTCTGACGGTGCTGCGGCGCACGGAAGCGCCCAGGCACGGCAGGCCCGGTCCCAGCGAACGGGCCCGTGTCCGGAACCAGCGCCGGGCCGGACGGCCCGGCACGAGGAGCCGAGATCATGGTCCTTGTCGGATCCGCAAGGCCCCACCGCCCTTCCGCGGTTCCCGGGCCGGGTGCCTCCCGCCCGGCACCCGGAGTCGACGTGTCCCACCCGGCGCCCGGAGCCGACGTCCCCGGCCGGGCGCCCGCGGCCCGCGGCCCTCGCCCGGCCCCCGGGACCGGCAGCGCAACCGCCCCGGGCGACCCCCGCGACGACGCCGCGCTGGCGGCCGGGTTCGTCGCCGGCGAGGAGGGTTCGCTCGAGGTCGTCTACCGCCGCTGGGGCTCTCTCGTGTACACCCTCGCCCGGCGGACCCTGGGGGACGAGCGCGAGGCGGAGGACGTGACGCAGCAGGTCTTCCTCGCGGCCTGGCGCGGACGCCACGGCTACCGGCCGGGACGGGGCGGGCTCGCGGGCTGGCTGGTCGGCATCACCCGCCACAAGGTCGCGGACGCCCTCGCCGCCCGTAGCCGGCGCGCCGAACTCGTCGCCGCCGCCGGTGCGTTCCTCGCCCCCGCGCCCGCGCCCGCCGCCGGTGCCGGACCCGAGCAGGTCGTCGACCGGGTGCTCGTACTGCGCGCCCTGCAGGATCTGCCCTCCGCCCAGCAGCACGTCGTACGGCTCGCGTTCTACGCCGACCTCACCCAGACCCAGATCGCCGAGCGGACCGGACTCCCCCTCGGCACGGTCAAGAGCCATATGCGCCGCGCGCTGCTGTCCCTTCGCCGCTCGCTCGCGACGACGGCGTGAGGCGTGCTCGCGTCGCTCGGTCCGCGACACGCGCCTCGTGACTGCATCCGACGGCAGCCCTTTCGCGGAAGCATCGACGGCATGGCCTTCCCGCCCGGGAAGGCCGCCGCCGTGCCGTCACCACCGCGGGAGGGACCACCGTGCACGACGTGGACGTCGTCATCGTCGGTGCGGGTGCGGCGGGTCTGTCCCTGGCCCGCCGGCTCACCGCACCGCAGGCGGGATCCGGTTCGCGCCTGTCCGTCGCGCTGGTCGACGCCCCGGCCGGGCCACTGCGCCCGCCGCCGCGCACCTGGTGCTTCTGGGAGGAGACCGGCGGCGAGTACGACGACGTCCTCGCTGCGAGCTGGGACCGCCTGCGGGTCACCGCCCCGGACGGTACGGCGGTGACCGTCCGGCCCGCGCCACTGCGTTACAAGATGATCCGCTCCACGCACTTCGAGGAGCGCACCGGCACCCTGCTCTCCCGGTCCGGCTGCCTGCGGTACGAGGCCGTCGTTGACCGGGTACGGGATCTGCCCGGTGGCGGCGCCGAGGTCCGCGGGCGGGACGGCACCGGCGCGGAGTTCCGGCTCCGGGCCCGTTGGGCGTTCGACTCGCGGCCGCCGCGGCGGCCGGGTGCCGCCCGGACGACGCTGCTCCAGCACTTCCGCGGCTGGTTCGTCCGCACCGCCCGTCCGCGGTTCGACGACGGCGTCGCCGACCTCATGGACTTCCGCACACCGCAGCCCGGCCGGGGCCTGGCGTTCGGCTACGTCCTGCCGCTCGGCCCGCGGGAGGCCCTGGTGGAGTACACGGAGTTCTCCCCGGCCGTCCTCGGCACCGCCGCGTACGAACGGGCCCTGCGCCACTACACCGAGGACGTGCTGGGCCTCGGCCCGTTCCGCGTCACCGCCGCCGAGCAGGGCGTGATCCCCATGACCGACGCGCGCCTCCCCCGCAGGGCGGGCAGGTCCGTGTTCCCCATCGGCGCGGCGGGCGGCGCGACCCGGCCCTCGACCGGCTACACCTTCGCCGCAGCGCAGCGCCACACCCGGGCCGTCGCGGACGCGCTGGCCCGGGGCCGCACCCCGCTGGTCCCCGCGCCGCACTCCCCCCGCTCCCGGCTCATGGACGCGGTGCTGCTGCGCGCCCTGGACACCGGGCGGGTGGACGGCGCCGCGTTCTTCACCGGGCTCTTCCGCGAGGTGCCGGCGCACCGCCTGCTGCGCTTCCTCGACGGCGGCACCCGCTGGTGGGAGGACGTCCTGATCGGGTTGCGCACCCCTGTACGGCCGATGCTCAGGACCGTGCTCGAACTGCCCGTGCTCCCCCGCCGCGCCCACGTGCCCGGCGGGTTCGCGGGGCCCACCGGGTCCGCCGGACCCCGGCAGCCCGACCACTAGGCCCCGTGCCCTGGCCCGCTACCCGTCCCCGTCCGCCGTCCGAGGAGTTGCCGATGTCCCTGCTGCACGACGCCGACCTGTCGGCGGCGTTCGACCACGCCGCCCGCTCCTACGACCGTATGGTCGCGGCCAATCCCGGCTACCACCGCCAGCTCCGGCGCTCCGCCCGGCGGCTCGGACTGCCGGGCGGGGGCGTGGGGATGCGGGTGCTGGACCTGGGCTGCGGGACGGGGGCGTCGACCGCGGCGCTGCTCGCGGCCGCCCCGTACGCGGAGATCACGGCGGTGGACGCGTCGGAGGGGATGCTGGCCCGGGCCCGGCGCAAGTCGTGGCCCCGAAGCGTCTCGTTCGTGCACGCCGCCGCCGAGGGGCTGGGCGGGGCCGGAGTGACGGGGCCCTTCGACGCCGTCCTCGCGGCCTATCTGTTCCGCAACGTCTCCGACCCGGACGAGGTGCTCGCCCGGGTGCGCGGTCTGCTGGCACCGGGCGGACGCCTCGCCGTCCACGAGTACACGCTCAGCGGGCGGCCGGCGCACCGCGCCCTGTGGACGGCCGTGTGCCGGGGGCTGGTGCTGCCCGTCGCCCGGTGCGCGGGGGACGGCTCGCTGTACGGGCATCTGTGGCGCAGCGTCGTCCGGTTCGACACGGCGGACGCGTTCGCGGCGCGGATGGAGCGGGCGGGGTTCACGGGGGTACGGATCCTTCCGCTGCCCGGGTGGCACACGGGCATCACGCACACGTTCGTGGCGAGGGTGCCTGCCGCGGAGGGCGAGGGCGAGTGAACGACGGGAGCAGGCACACCGGCGGAGGACCGGGGCGCGTGAACGGCGGCGCGGACGGCCGGGCTCACGCGGACCCCGACGGGGGCGCCGTCGCCCGCGGCCGGGACCGGCGCTCGCGCGTGCTTCCCGCCCGGCCCGGCCGGGCACGGGTGGACGGATCCGCCCCGCACGCCGGGATCGTGGGCGGCGGCATCGCCGGTCTCGCGGCTGCCACGGCCCTGGCGGAGCGCGGTGTCGCCGTCACGCTCTACGAACGCGACTACGGGCTCGGCGGCAGGCTCGCCGGCTGGCCCGTCGAACTGGCCGACGGTTCCGTCGCCACGATGAGCCGGGGCTTCCACGCCTTCTTCCGGCAGTACTACAACCTGCGCGCGCTGCTGCGCCGGACGGACCCGGGACTGCACTCGCTCACCCCGCTGCCCGACTATCCGCTGCGGCACAGCGGCGGCATGCTCGACAGCTTCGCGCGCGTGCCGCGCACTCCCCCGCTCAGTGCGCTCGGCTTCGTCGCGCAGAGCCCGTCGTTCGGCTGGCGCGGCCTCCTGCGGATGGACCCCGGGGCCGCGCTGCCGCTGCTGGACGTGCGCGTGCCCCGGATCTACGAGTCGCTCGACTCCGTGAGCGCGGCGGACTTCCTCGCCCGGATCCGCTTCCCCGAGGCCGCGCAGCACCTCGCGTTCGAGGTGTTCTCCCGCAGCTTCTTCGCCGATCCGCGGGAGCTGTCGGCGGCGGAACTGGCGCTGATGTTCCACATCTACTTCCTCGGCTCCAGCGAGGGGCTGCTGTTCGACGTCCCCCGGGAGCCCTTCCCGCAGGCGCTGTGGGAACCGCTGGCGGAGTATCTGCACCGCCGCGGGGCCACGATCCGTACGGCGACCCCGGTCGACTCGGTCGAACCCGCGCGCGACGGACGGCTCACGGTCACCGCGGCGGGCGGCACGGCCACGCACGACGCGGTGGTGCTCGCGCTGGACACGGCGGGCCTGCGGCAGGTGGCCGCGGCGTCGCCCGGGCTGGGCAGCGCGCAGTGGCAGGCGGGCGTCGCGGCGCTGCGCACCGCGCCCCCCTTCCTGGTGTCCCGGTTCTGGCTGGACCGGCCCGTGGCCGCGGACCGGCCCGGGTTCCTCGGTACGAGCGGCTACGGCGACCTGGACAACATCAGCGTCCTCGACCGCTGGGAGGGGGAGGCGCACCGGTGGGCGCTGCGGACGGGAGGCTCCGTGGTGGAGCTGCACGCCTACGTGGCCCGCACCGACAGGGGCCGGGCGGCCGTACGGGACCGGCTGCTGGGGCAGCTGCACCGCGTGTACCCGGAGACCCGCGGCGCCGGGGTGGTCGACGAGCGGCACGAATGGCGCGACGACTGCCCGCTGTTCGCCGTCGGCGGCCACGGGGCGCGGCCGACCGTCCGCACCCCCGACCCGGCCCTGATGGTGGCCGGGGACCTGGTCCGCACGAACCTGCCGGTCGCCCTCATGGAGCGCGCGGCCACGAGCGGCTTCCTGGCGGCCAACGCCCTGCTCGCCCGCTGGGGCGTGCGCGGCCACCCGCTGCGCACGGTCCCCGCCATGGGCCGCTCGGCGCTGCTGCGGGCCCTGGTGAGACTGGGGGCCCGGTGAGGCCTACGGGGGACGACCGGGGAGTGCCGAGGGGCCATCTTTCGTACCGGCATCAGCGGCCGAAGGGCGCGGCCACCGACCGGCCGTCACCGTCGCTGTCACAGGCTGACCGGCACCGGCCCGCAGTCACCGCCACCGTCGCCCACGGGGCGACGCGAGCGCAGCGACGGCCGCCCGGAACAGCGCCGCCCCACCCGCCGTCAGCCCGGGAAGCGGCCCGTGCTGCGCAGGTGCCAGCGGCGTTCCGCATAGGCGAGGTCGTCGCGCCAGAGGCGGGCCGCCGCGGCGCGCATCAGCGGACGCAGGGCGGGGGCGGCGGCGCGGGCCGCGGCGAAGCCGGGGCGGCCGGAGACGGCGACCACCGCCTCGACGACCGCGGTGCGCGGCCTGCCGAGGCGGTCGGTTCCGAGCGGCGTGGCATGGGTCTCGACGACGGAGCCCTCCCCCTCGCCGCCGGTGATGTGCATGACCACCGTACGGGGTTCGGGTGCCGTGAAGACCGCCGTGACCGGGACGACGACCCGTCCCGCCACCTTGAACGACACCTCGACCGTGAACGCGTCGCCCTCATCCGCCGTGCCGGGGCCCCCACCGGTGCCGGGGCCCGGGGCGTCGGCCACCGTGAGGTCGACGAACGAGTACGGATGGAACCAGGAGCCGTGCCAGGGGTCGAGGCGGTTCGCCACCACGTCCTCCGGCTCGCAGACTCCCGCGCCGGTGTACACGGCCGCGACCGACGCCGCCGGCCGCGGCCGTGCCGGCAGCACCGGCCGTTCCAGCGGCTCCTCGCCGCCGACCTCGTCCAGCCGGACCCATGCGAGCACACCGTCGTCGTACGCCGGGAAGGGCTCCCAGCCCGCGAACGGCCCGCCGTCCAGGGCGAGTCCGTGCCAGTGGCAGATGAGTGTTCCGCACCGGACACGGCTGTCGCGCAGGGGCGCTCCGAGGTGGGGACACGCGCCGGGTCCGGCGACCAGGCGTCCGCCGGAACCCCTCCAGGCGACGACTTCGACCCCGGCGACGGTCCGGCCGAAGGGGGCGCCCGGCCGGACGGCGCGGGCGTCGCCGAGGACGTACCAGTTCCCCGACGGACGGGCGAGCGCGCGCTTGAGCGCGCTGTCGATCAGTGCCGGGCGGGCGTCCGGCCAGGTGGGCCGCTGGCGCTCCCACACGGTGGCGGGGCGGCGCAGCCGCAGGGGCAGGCGGCCGCGGCGCGGGCCGGTGCCGGGCGCGGTGGGGCGCGTCATACGGTCGTCTCCTCCACGGTCGGTGCGAACGCCTCGTGCCGGTGCGACCGTTCGGGCCGGACCGGCTCCGCCGGACGGCGCGATGCGGCGAGACGGGCGGCCGCCACCCGGGCGAGACCGTCGAGGGCGACCGCCGCCCGGCGGGCCGGAGCGACGACGGCTCGGCGGTGCACGCACGCGTACCCGTCGTCGGAGATGGCTTTCAGGATGCCGCCGTACAGGACGAACGCGGTGCGGATGCAGGGCCTGGACACCGGGTCCAGCATGGGCAGTCCCGGTGCCGCCTCCCGGTACACGCTCCGGGTGAGCGCGGCAGCGGCCCTGAGGGCCCCGGTGATGCGGGGGTCGCGCCGGCCCGTGGCACGGCTCCAGAGCAGCAGGTCCCGGTCCACGCCGTGCGCGGCGAGCAGATCGGCCGGGAGGTAGACACGTCCGCGGTCCAGGTCCTCGCCGACGTCGCGCAGGAAATTGGTCAGCTGGAAGGCGACTCCGAGGGCGGCGGCGTGCGGAGCCGCCTCCTCGCGGGGGACGACCGTGCCGAGGACGGGCAGCATCTGCAGTCCGATCACGGCGGCGGAACCGTGCATGTAGCGGCGCAGTTCGCCGTAGTCGGCGTAGTCCGTCACCTCCAGGTCGCTGCGCATCGATGCCAGGAAGTCGGTGAAGTGGTGGTGGTCGATGCCGTAGCGGCGGGCGGTGTGCGCGAGCGCGTGGACGACGGGCTCCGGGCTGCGGCCGACGCGCAGCCCGGAGTCGAGGCGCTCCGACAGCCGTCGCAGCGCGGCCGCGCGCTCGACGGTGGTGGCGTCGCTGTCGAGGTCGTCCACGATGTCGTCGGCCCAGCGGGCGAAACCGTACAACGCGTGGACGGCGGGGCGGCGTTCGACGGGCAGCAGCCGGGTGGCGAGGAAGTACGTCCGGCCGTGGCGGGCGTTGAGCCGGCGGCAGTCGGTGTAGGCGGCGCGCAGATCGGGGTCGGTGATCCCGGCGGCGTCGAGTTCCCGGCGCGTCATGCGGTCCCGCCTTTCGGAGTGCGGAGGGTGTCGGCCGGTGCCGGGCCGGGCCGGGACGTACCGGTGTCCCGACTGCCGTTCGCGGAAGCGGGCGGACGGTGCGCTCCCTTCGCGGCCCGGTGCGCACCGGTGATGCGGGCGGCGGCGAGCTTCCCCGAGATCAGCACGGTGGGCACGCCGACTCCGGGCGTGGTGCCGCAGCCCGCGACGACGGCGTTCTCGGTGCCGTTCACGAGGTTGCGCGGCCGGAACGGTCCGGTCTGGGCGAAGGTGTGCGCGACGGAGAACGGGGTGCCCGCGGCGTGGCCCCCACGGGTCCAGTCAGCGGGCGTGACCAGGCACTCCTCCTCGATTGCCGCGTCGATGCCGGTGAGGCCGCGGCGTTCGAGCTCGGCGAGGAGACCGGCCCGGTAGCGGGGGGCGAGATCCTGCCACTGCGCCGCGCCGGGGCCGACGTCGGTGTTGGGACAGGGGGCCAGGATGTAGTGGACGTGCCGGCCGGGCGGCGCCAGGCCCGCGTCGGTGGCGGTGGGCCGGGTGATGAGGAGGGACGGGTCCGTCATCAGGCGCCCGGTGCGCGTCAGTTCGCGGAACGTGCTCTTCCAGGCGGCGCCGAACGAGATGGTGTGGTGCGCCAGGCCGGGCCAGGTGCGGTCGGTGCCCGCGTGCAGGACGACCGCGGACGGCGAGTGGCGCAGCGCGAGGGGCCGCCGGGGCTCGCGGCCGAGGAGCCGGTAGGTGGCCGGCAGGTCGGGGGTGAGCACGACGGCGTCGCAGGGCAGCCGCTCCCGGTCGGTCACCACGGCGGTGACGCGTTCGCCGGTGCGCTCCAGCCGCGTGACCGTCCGCCCGTACAGGAGGGTCGCGCCCGCGTCGGCCGCGGCGCCGGCCATGGCGCTGGGCACGGAGTGCACTCCGCCCCTCGGGAAGTGGACCCCGGCGACCGTGTCCATGTAGGCGATGACCGCGTAGGCGGCGAGGGCCCGGGACGGGGCGACTCCGGCGTAGAGGGACTGGAAGGAGAAGACCCGGCGCAGCCGTTCGTCACGGAGGAAGCGACCCACCCGGGCGTCGAGACGGCCGAAGCCGCCGAGGGCGGCGAGACGGGCGAGGTCGGGGGTGAGCAGTTGCAGCGGCGAGTCGAAGTTGGCGTCGATGAACCGGCCCATCTGCACCCGGTACAGCTTCTCCAGCCAGCCGCGCAGACGCCGGTAGCCGACCGCCTCGCGCGCGCCGGCGAAGCGCTCGATCTCGGCCTCCATGGCCTCGGGCCGGGTGTGCACGTCCAGGACGCCGCCGTCGGCGAACGTCGCCCGGTACGCCGGGTGCAGCGGGACGAGCTCCAGCCTCTCCTCCAGCGTGTCGCCGACCGCCGCGAAGGCGTCGGCGAGGAGACCGGGCATGGTGACGACGGTCGGTCCCGTGTCGAAGCGGTAGCCGCCCTGCTCGATCCGGCCCGCCCGGCCCCCGGGCAGGAGGTCGCGCTCGACGACCGTGACGCTGCGGCCCGCACCGAGGAGGTGCAGCGCGGCGGACAGGCCCGCGAGCCCGGCTCCCACCACCACGACGTGGTCGGTGCGCCCCCTGACGGTCCTCATCGGCTGCTCCTGTCGGCCGCCGCACCCCTCGGGCGCCGCGCGGCCGGTCCACCGCCCGGTCGGACACGCCGGGCGGCCGGGTGCGGGTGGGCAACGGGGTTCGCGGGCTCGGCGGCAGTCGGCGTCTCGGGAGCGTCCGCGGCCGAGTGCACCGGCCCGGCGGCCGCAGACGCCACGGGAGCTTCCACGGGCGGCCCCTCGGCGGCGGCCGACGGCACCGGACGGGCGGGCACGGGCGCTCCGCACGGCCCGGGCCCGGCGGACGGGGCGGACACCGCCTCGTCAGGCGTCACGCCGTCGTCCGTCGCCGGGAACCCCTGCGCGGCGGACGCCTCGGACGTGGCCCCGGCCTCGGGTACAGGCCGCCCGGCGGGCGGCGCTTGCGCCGCCGAACGCGGCGGTACGGCGGGCGCCGGACCGGCCGTGGGACCGGTGGGGGCGGCCACCGCGGCCAGCAGTGCCCGCAGCCGACGGGCCGGGGCCGGTTCCAGGGCGGCCGCAGCGAGCCGGCGTTCACCGGCCGCGAGCAGCCGCCCGATCCGCTTCTCCACGGCCTCCAGGGCACCGGTGTCCGTGAGGACCTCACGCACCCGCAGCAGCCGATCCTCCGTCAGATCCGCGTTCCCGAAGGCGCCTTCGAGGACGGACAGTGCCGCGCGGTCCCGGCGGGACCCGGCCCGGGCCCGGGCGACCGCGACGAGATACGTGGGCTTCCCGGAGCGTATGTCGTCACCCGACGGTTTGCCGGTGAGGAGGGGGTCGCCGAAGACGCCCTCGATGTCGTCACGGAGTTGGAAGGCGGTACCGGCGTACCGGCCCGCCGCGCACAGGTCGAGGACCGTCCGCGGGTCGGCACCCGCGACCGCCGCACCGAGGGCGAGCGGCCTGGCCACCGAGTACAGCGCGGTCTTGAGGCAGGCGGTGCGGATCGCCCGGGCGGCGGAACGGGAACCGGTCGCCTGCCCGTGGAGGTCCAGGTACTGGCCCGCCACCATCTCGGTGCGCATGGCCCGCCAGTTCTCCAGCACTCCGTTGCGGACGGCGTCGCCGCCGAAGTCCGTCCCGGCGACGATGTCGTCGGCCCAGGCGAGGGCGAGGTCGCCGGCCAGGACCGCCGCCGAGGACGCGAACGGGGCCGCCGCGGTGGCCGGTGACACGGCGGAGGGGTACCGGGCGGCCAGCCGGGCGTGGAACGAGGGCCCGCCCCGGCGGCGCGGCGAGCCGTCCATCACGTCGTCGTGGACGAGGGCGCAGGTCTGGATCAGCTCCAGCGCCGCGGCCGTGCGGAGCGCAGCGGGCGTCTCCGGCGCCGCTCCGCCGCAGGCCCGCATCGCCCACCACAGGAAGCGGGAGCGCATCCGCCCGCCCCCGTCCAGGGTGAACCGTGCGACGGGCGCGGCCACGTCTGCCGCGAAGTCGCCGTCGAATACGGCGGCGCCCGCCACCCGTTCCCTCAGTAGGAGGTCCAGCTCCCGTCCCACCGCGGCGGGTACGTCGGCGTCCACGGCGGCCGGTGCGACGGCGCCCCCCGCCCCGCAGGAGGGCCCGTCCGTCTCACGGTTCCGGTCCGTCTCACGGGTCGGGTCGGTCGTACGGGCCGAAGCCGTCCCGGGGCGCGGAGACGTCCCGGGGTTCGAAGCCGTCTCACGGTTCGGAGCTGTCCCCGGGTACAGGGCCGTCCCGGGGTTCGGCCCGGTCGGGGTCGGTGTGTGTGGCCCCGGTCGGTACATGCGGTCCTCCGCGTCGGTCGGCAGCTGTCACTCGTCCTTCCGCGGAGGGGTGGCGTTCGGATGCGCCCGGCACGGCGCGGCGCGGAGGCCGGTGCCGACCAGTCGACCACGCCCCGGCGCCATCCACGGCAGCACACGGGCGGACGGGAGCCCGCTTCCGCCCGATTGCCTCATTCGCCGGGCGACGGGGCCGTCCCACGTCCCCTCGCCCCGCATCGGCGGCAGCCGCTCAACACCCCGGTGCCGGGCGGCACCGGACAGCGGCCGTCTCCGCCCCCGGACGAGGCCCCGCGGCCGCCCACCCCGCCGTCTGGCCCACCACGCCGTGCCGTGCGGCGCCGCGGCCGGCGGCTCAGGGCGCCGACCGCCCGCGCCGACGCTCCTGCTCCAGGAGTTCGGGGAGATCGGGGAGTCGGTCGAGGCCGGCGACGGGCCGGGCCATGCGGTGGTTGCGCGACAGCCGCTCCCGGTGCCGGTGGAGGAACAGCCAGTAGCCCGCGGTGTACGGACAGGCCCGGTCGCCGACGCGTTCGGCGGGCCGGTAGGCGCATCCGCCGCACAGATCGCTCATCCGGTTGATGTAGGCGCCGCCCGAGGTGTACGGCTTGGTGGTCACGAGCCCGCCGTCGGCGTACTGGGACATGCCGATGACGTTGGGCAGCATGACCCAGTCGTGGCCGTCGACGAAGTTGCGGTGGAACCAGTCGGTGACCTGCACCGGGTCCCAGCCGTCCTGCAGGGCGCGGCTGCCGAGGACCATCAGCCGCGGGATGTGGTGCGTCCAGCCGGTGTCCCTGACCTGGGCCAGCACGGTGGACAGACAGCGGGCGGTGACCGCGTCCGCGTCCAGCCCGGCGAACCAGTCCGGCAGCGACCTCCGGTGGCGCAGCACGTTGCGGCGCCGGTAGTCCTCGCCGAAGTGCCAGTAGAGGTGCCAGACGTACTCGCGCCAGCCGGCGATCTGGCGGACGAATCCCTCGGCCGACGCCACCGGCACCCCGCCTTCGCGCCATCCCCGTTCGGCGCGTTCCACGCACTCGGCGGGATCGAGCAGTCCCAGGTTGAGCGGCGCGGACAGCATGCTGTGGCTCATCCAGGGGTCGTCGGCGAGGACGGCGTCCTCGTACTTCCCGAAGCCGGCCAGCCGGTGTTCGGCGAAGCGGTCGAGCGCGGCCAGGGCCTCGGCGCGGGAGGCGGGGAAGAGGCGGGGACCGTCGCGGCCGGTGAAGGAGACGTCGCCGGCGCGCTCCCAGGAGTCCAGATCGCGCCGGACCTCCTCGTCGATCTCGTCCTCCCGGGCCGTCCACGGCGACGGAGCGCCGAGGGTCGAGCGGCCCCGCGGGGGCGGTTCGCGGTTGTCCCGGTCGAAGTTCCAGCGGCCGCCCGCCGGTTCGCCGCCGTCCATCAGCAGGTCGTGGCGCCGGCGCACCCAGCGGTAGAAGTCCTCCAGCCGCAGGCTCCCGCCGCGCCGTTCCGCCGCCCAGGCGGCGAAGTCCTCGCGGGGCACGAGGAAGCCCCGCGCGGGCAGCACGTCGACGTCCGGCAGCCCGGCGACGAACCGGGCTGCGGCGTGCGAGGTCGGGTGGCGGACCGTCGTACGGCTCCTCCCCGCGACGCGGGCCAGCCCTTCCCGGTAGGTGTCGGCTTTCACGTAACGGACCCGGTCGCCGAGTTCGGCGGCGCGGTGGCGCATGGCCGAGAGCACGAGGTGGGCCTTGGCGCGGTGGAAGCTCCGCCGGCGGAACGCGGCACGGGACTCGATCATGACGATCGGCGCGTCCTCGTCGGGTCCGTCCACTCCGGGCTCGGTGAAGCGGGGGCCGAGCTGGTCCCCGAAGAGCAGGTGTCCACGGGGCGTACGGGGGCGTTGTGCACGACCGGACATGGGCGCTCCTCTCAGCGCGGGAACAGTGCCTCGACGACGTCCACCGCGGAACCCAGGCCGTGCAGCCGCAGGGTCCCCGGGTACGCGCCGCCCGACCAGCCGGGTCCGGCGAGGAGCACGGAGGTGCGCTTCCGCGCGCCCTTCACGCCCCAGTGGATGCCGGAGACGATCCGCACCAGTGAGCGGTCTGCGGTCGACCGGGACTGGGCCCAGAGCACCACGGCGGCCGGACCCAGACGGCGTACGGCCTCGTGGAGCGCGTCCGCGGGCAGTGCGGGCCCGAACATCCGGGCGGGAAGACCGCGTTCCCCCAAGGCGGCGGCCAGCGCCTCGACGGGAAGGCTGTGCTGCTCACCGGGTACGCAGGCGAGCAGCACGGGCGGCGCGTCGGGCCGTTCCGCCGCGGGCCGTACCCGGCGCAGTGCCGACGACACGTGCCAGGACAGCAGGTGCTCGACCTCGACGTAGCGCTCGCCGGACGTCGCCCATTTGCGCCCCACGGCGTGCAGGGTCGGGGCGATGACCTCCTCCCAGGCGACGACGAGACCGTGCTCGGCGAGCACGGCGTCCAGCAGGGCGTCGACGGCGGGGGCGTCGAGACGCACGGCGGCGCGGGCCAGCCCCCGGCATTCCTGCCGTACGTCCCCGAGGGGCAGGGCGTTGGGTCCGCCCGGCGTGTGCGAGGCGGGGGCGTTCCGCTGCCCGGTCGGCGCGGCCGGTCCGCGGCGCAGCGACGTCGCGGGGGTGCTCATCGCCGCGCGCGCGGCCTCGGCGGGCGGGACGCCCTGGGCGGTGAGCCGGCACATCTCCTCGAGCCGGGCGATGTCCTCGGGCGTCCAGCGGCGGTGCCTGCCGTCCTCGCGCATGGCGGGGCCGATCGCGTAGCGCCGTTCCCAGGATCGCAGGGTCGTGGGCGCGACACCGAGCCTGCGGGCGACCGCGCCGGTGCTGAGCGCGGCGGTGACGCCGTCCTCTGCCGGGCCCTCCGGGCCGCCGTCGGCCTTCACCAGGCCCATGGTACGGCGCCGGGTGCGGCCCACCGCCGCGGCGGACGGGCCGCCGTTGCGGTCCGGGCGGCCGTTCACCGTGCCCGCCCGGCCAGTACCTCCCGGGCCGCGCGGGTCCCGGAGGCCATGGCGCCCTGGACCGAACCCGTGGCCCGGTGGTCGCCGCAGACGTGCAGCCCGTCGGCGATCCTCGTGGTGCGGCTCAGCGGCCACGGCGGGTCCATGGCGGGGAGAGCGCCCCGCACGGTGCGGGCCGCGAGGAGCTCCCAGCCGCCGGTCTCCGTCCCGTACACCTCGGCGAGCACGTCGCGCAGCGATTCCTCGCGGCCGGGGGCGTCGGCGCCGAGCACCGAGGTCGAGAGGAGCGCGCGGCCGTCGGGCGCGTAGCCCGGCACCACCTCGGACAGCACCGCGGTGTTGAGGAAGCGGCCCGCCGCGTCGAGCAGCAGCGTCGGTTCCCCCAGCGGCGGGGCGGCCGCCGCGTGGTGGTACGTCGTCACCGTGCGGGTGCGGGGCGGGTCCGTGCGGGGGACGAGGGCCGAGGCGGTGGCGGCGTCGGTGGCGACCACCACGGAGGGTGCGGTGCGCACCGATCCGTCGGCCAGCGTGACACCGCCGTCGGTGACGGCGGACACCGGCGTCCCCGTCTCCACGGTGCCCGCAGGCAGTCCGCCGGCGAGCTGGGCGGGGACGGCCCCGATACCGGCGGCGGGCAGCGTCATGCTGCCTCGGACGAAACTGCGCCAGACCAGGTGGAACATCCTGCTGGTCGTGCGCAGTTCGTCCTCCAGGAACACGCCGGCGAGGAACGGGCGCACGAGACCGTCCACGACCTCCTCGGACACACCGGCCCGGGAGAGCTCGGTGAGCGTCGTGCGCTCGGGGAGCCCCTTGAGCACGCGCGGTGGCAGCAGGGTGTCACGGGCCGTCAGGGCACCGAGGGCCAGCAGGTCGCGTGCCGGGACGCGGCGACCGGTGACGAGGGCGGCGGCGTCGCGGGGCCGGCGGGTCGGATCGCCGAACCGGATCCTGCCTTTCGGTGTGTGCACCAGGACGCCGGGGGTGAAGGGCCGCAGCCGCAGGTCCGCCAGTCTCAGCCGACGCTTGACCTGGGGGTAGGAGGTGTTGAACACCTGGAAGCCGCGGTCCAGCAGGAAGCCCTGGTAGCGGTCGGTGCGCATCCGGCCGCCGACCGCGTCGGAGGCCTCCAGCACGGCCACCGAGAGGCCCGCCGCGGTCAGGTCGAGGGCGCAGGTGAGACCGGCCAGGCCGGCTCCCACGACGATCACGTCGGTGTGCGTCCCGTGGGGCCTCTTCATCACTGTCACCGTCCTCGGTGTGTGGTGGGTGTGCGGCTCGGTGCCGGTGTGCCGTCCGGGGGTCCGGTACTCCACGGCGGTTCCGGTACCCCTCGCCGCGTCGCCGGGTGCGCACCGGCCGCCTGTGGCGCTCGCGCGTACGCTCAGCGGGTGCCGCGGCCCTCCCTGAACCGGGTCAGTCCGTCACCGAGCGCCACGATAGGACCGGGGTAGTCCAGCCGGGCACGGTCGGCGCCGGGCAGTTTCCAGGGTTCGTGCACGGCGGATCCTCCGACGCCCTCCAGTTCCGGCACCCAGCGGCGCACATAGGTGCCGTCGGGGTCGTAACGGTGGCCCTGGCGGACGGGGTTGAGCACCCGGTTGGGCCTGGTGTCCGTGCCGGTGCCCGCGACCCACTGCCAGTTGAGCTGGTTGTTCGCGAGGTCGCCGTCGACCAGCAGCTCCAGGAAGTACCGGGCGCCGACGCGCCAGTCGACGTACAACGTCTTGGTGAGGAAACTCGCGGCGAGCAGCCTGCCGCGATTGTGCATCCAGCCCTCGTGGCGGAGCTGGCGCATCGCGGCATCGACGACCGGATAGCCGGTGCGGCCGTTCTTCCACGCCTCGATGTCGGCCCCGGCCTCCTTCCCGGAGCGCCAGCGGTCGTGCCGGGGCCGGTAGTCGGCGGCGGCCGCGTCCTGCCGGGCGGCGAGCACCTGGTGGTGGAAGTCGCGCCAGCACACCTGTCGTACGAAGGCCTCGGCACCCGGCCCGCCGGCCGCCCGGGCCCGGTGGACGGCCTCGGCCGGGGAGAGGGTGCCGAAGTGCAGATGGGGCGAGAGCCGGGACGTCGCGTCGCCCGCCAGGTCGTCGTGGCGCTCGTCGTAGCGGGAGAGACCGCCGCGTGCCCAGGCGCTCAGCCGCTTGCGCGCCTCGCGTTCGCCACCGTGGGCGAGCCCTTCCGACACTCCCCCGGCCTTCTCGGCATCCGTGCGGGAGGGTAGCGGCTCGGAGCGGATCCCGTCGGGCACCAGGACCGTGCGCGGCGCCGCGAGCACGCCCCGGATCTCCTGCTGCGACCAGCGGCGGTGGTACGGCGTGAACACGGCGAAGTGGTCCCCGCCGGACGGGACGACGGCCCCGGGGGCGAGGGCGGTGACGACCGCGTCGTGGACGCGCAGCGCGCGGCCGTCCTCCTCCAGCGCGGTGCGCAGCCGCCCCTCGCGTGCGTGGGCGTAGCCGCTGACGCCGGCCGCCATGTGCACTTCGCCGGCGTCCGCCTCCCGCGCGACCGCACGGACCGCCTCGACGACGTCACCGGAGCGGACGACGAGCCTCCCGCCCCGTTCGCGCAGTCCTTCGTCGAGGTCGGTGAGGCAGTCGGCGAGGAACGCGCGCCGGTTGGGAGGCGCGAATCCCGCGGCCTCGACCCGGTCGTCCCGTACGAACAGCGGCACCACCCGGTCCGCCGCCGCGAGTGCGGAGCGCAACGGCGGATGGTCGTGCAGACGCAGGTCGGAGGTGAACAGGACGACCGCGGCGTTCATGGGACTCCAGGCTGGGACGGAAGGGATGGATGGCGCGGATGGGACGGTCCGGTGCGGGGACGGTGGGCCGTGGGCACCGGCCGTCCGGGGGTGGGGCGGCGTCCGGCCCCGGCGGCGCGTACCTCGGGACGTCCGTGTGGACGGGCCGTCCGGGGTGCGCCCCGGGGAACCGACTCACGCGCCGCGGGACGCTCCCGTACGGTTCTTCCGCCGGCAGGCGCCTGCCGGATGCACGGTGTCCGGAGCGTCCCGCGAAGTCGCCGGAGGCCCGCGGAGGCGGCGGGGAGGCGGGGAGGCGGGGAGGCGGCGGAAGGTTCCCGGGGGTCGCGGGAAGGTCGGCGGAAGGTCCCGGAGGCCGCACGAAGTCCTGCCGTGCCGCACGGCAGGACGGCGGTCAGCGGACACGGGCCGACGGGGTGCTGTCCGGCGCGGGCCCGGTACCGTCGGGGCCGGCCTTCGCGGCCGCGCGGGCGATGTTGCGTGCCATGCCGCCGAACACGACGGCGTGGAAAGGGGAGACGGTCCACCAGTACACGTGCCCGAGCAGTCCGCGCGGATGGAACAGGGCCCGCTGGCGGTAGCGGCTGCGGCCCCCCTCGCCGCGTTCGGCGCGCATCTCAAGCCACGCGAGACCCGGCAGCCTCATCTCGGCCCGCAGCCGCAGCATCCGGCCCGGTTCGATCTCCTCGACCCGCCAGAAGTCCAGCGAGTCGCCGACCCTCAGCCGTGCGGCGTCCCGCCGGCCTCGGCGGAGCCCCACGCCGCCGACGAGCCGGTCGAGCCAGCCTCGTACCGCCCAGGCGAGCGGGAAGGAGTACCAGCCGTTGTCGCCGCCGATCCCCTCGATGACGCGCCACAGGGCCTGCGGCGAGGCGTCGACGTCGAGCGCGCGCCGGTCGGTGTAGAGACTGCCCCCGGCCCAGTCCGGATCCGTCGGCAGCGGGTCGCTCGGAGCCCCGGGCGGCGCGGCGGAGGACCACCGGGTGGTGACCTGCGCGTCGCGCACCCGCCGGAGCGCCAGTTCCAGGGCCCGGTCGAAGCCGAGGGGGGTGCCGGGCGGATCGGGGACGTAGCGGGCGATGTCGTGCTCGCGGCAGACCACCTCGTGGCGCAGCGATTCGGCGAGGGGCCGGGCGAGGGCGGGCGGCACGGGCGTGACCAGGCCGATCCACAGACTGGACAGCCTCGGCGTCAGCATCGGCACGCCGAGGATGAGGCGCCTCGGCAGCCCGGCCACCTCGGCGTAGCGCCGCATCATCCGCTCGTACGTCATCACGTCCGGCCCGCCGATGTCGAAGGACCGGTTCACGTCCGCCGGCATCCGGGCGCTCCCCACGAGGTAGCGGAGCACGTCCCGGACGGCGATCGGCTGGACGCGGGTGCTCACCCAGCTGGGGGTGACCATGACGGGCAGTCGCTCGGTCAGGTAGCGGAGCATCTCGAAGCTGGCGGAGCCGGAGCCGATGACCACCGCGGCACGCAGCACCGTCGCGGGCACGGGTGAGCGGAGGAAGATCTCGCCCACCTCGGCGCGGGAGCGCAGATGCGGTGAGAGCTCATGGCCGGGTACCTCCGCGGGCGTCAGCCCGCCCAGGTAGACGATGCGCCCCACGCCCGCCTCACCCGCCCGCCCGGCGAACGCCCTGGCCGCCTCACGGTCGGCTTCCTCGAAGGACGGCCCGGAGCGCAGCCCGTGCACGAGGTAGTAGGCGACGTCGACGCCGCGCAGCGCGTCCCCGAGCGAGTCCGGGTCGGTGACGTCGCCCCGTACGGTCTCCACCCGCCCCGCCCATGGATGGTCGCGCAGTTTCTCCGGCGAGCGGGCCATGCAGCGGACCCGGAATCCGGCGTCCAGCAGCTCGGGCACCAGCCGGCCGCCGACGTAGCCGGTCGCACCGGTCACGAGACAGCGCGGGCCCTCGGTGTTCCGGCCGTTGCCCTGTCCGCTCATTCGAACCTCCGATTCCCGCGGGGCGGCGCTCCGCTGCTGATCCCCCCCTCCGGCCTGCCTCCGTCACCTTGCCCTCTGCGGAGTGCTTCCGCTCGGGGAGGGACGGCGGATGCGCTGCGGTCCCGCCCGGAAACCGCGTGGGACCACGCAGCCCCGACGCGGGCCGCTCCACCGGTGCCCCGCCTGCTCCCGGCCGGCCGGCGGGCCGCCTTCCGCCGTTGCCGCGCGAGCGGGACGGGGTCGGGAGCGTGCCGAGCGGCGCTCGGGACGGCCGCAGGCAGCGGCCCGGCCGAGGTTTGCGCCATGCACCCCCGGTCAGACGCAGAACACGTACGTATCGTCGCGTACGCAAGGAGCGGTGGAGGATGTCTGCTGATGAACTGACCGGGACGAACCACCCGGAAGCCGTGCTGCCACGCACCCCCTCACAGGCGCGCACCAGGGTGGAGGCGTTGCTGCGGGAGTGGCTGCCGCCCGCCGGCGGGGCTCCCGACGGCACGCACGCGGTCGGCGACGCCGTCCTCGTGACGTCCGAACTCGTGACCAATGCCCTCCGCCACGGCGGCGGTCTGACCAGCTTCGACGTCGAGATGACCGACCAGGGCTGCCGGGTGAGCGTCGGCGACCGCAGCGACCGGCTCCCGGAGCTCGCATCCTCCCGGGACGGCAGCGGCAGGCTCCGCGTCGGGGGTCACGGCTGGCGCGTGATCCGCAGGCTGGCGCGGAGCATCACGATCACCCCGGAGGCACACGGGGGGAAGCGCGTGAGTGTGCTGATCTCTCTGGCCTGAGGCACGGCGTACGGCCCGGGCGGGCCGTACCGGCCGGGCACCCGTGGTACGCGGACGCAACCCGACGCCTTCCCGGACGCCCCGTGGCTCCCGGGCGCTCCGCGGTCTCCGGGCGCTCCGTGGCTCCCGGGCACCCCTTCCGCCTTCGGGTGCCCCGCAGTCGAGCCGAGCCTTGGCCGTTCATCCATGCGGGCACCCTCCCGATGCCGGAGCGAACCCACGGATCAGGTCGAACCCGTACACCACTTCCCAGGACGCAACCCGTTCCATCTCGGTGAACACCCTTCGTGGAGCGGATGTTTACCCGCAGCGACGCTGGTAACGCTCAGTAGTACACGGTCACCGAGAGAGATGAATCCCTCACCGGCAGATCCCTGGGAGCAGATCCCCGCAGAGGAGGAAGTCATGTCGATCAGTGCGCTGGCCATCCTCGGGGTGGCGGCCGTCATGATCCTCGCGCTCGCCATGGCACGGCCCGTGCGGCGCGCACACCCCGGACGCTTCCGTCGCCGGCTCGTCGCGCCGCGGCTCAAGCCGATGAGCCGGAGCGAGGCCGAGCAGTACCTGGCCCAATGGGCCGAGATCTCGGGCCAGTTCGTGGAGTCTCCCGGCGGGGCGACCATCAGGGCCCATGAACTGCTTGAGACGGTGGCCACCGCGCGCGGCCTCCCCACCGCTTCGCACGAACTCCGGACGCGCGCCCTTGGCGCCCTCTTCCCCGGTCACGCCGAGGCCGCCGACCGACTGCGCGCCGCCTCGGGGCAGGCGGCGGCGGGGAACGCGGACGTGGAGAGCCTGCGACAGGCCATGCTGGCGGGCCGCGCGCTGCTCACGGAGTTGCTGGCCGCGGCGCCCCGCGTCCCCGACATCGCCTCCGTCCCGCAGCGGAGGTTCCCGGCCCGGCGGGTTCCGCCGCAGCGCTCGGCAACCCTCCATCCGTGAGAGCCGTACGTCCGTGAGAGCCGTACGTCCGTGAGGCCCGTACGTCCGTGAGATCCGTACCTCCGTGAGGCCCGTACGTCCGTGAGATGCGCCGTCAGCGCGTCGTGAGACCGCCGTTCGACGGGATCCACGCCAACGTGGGAGCCGTGTGCCCGTGAGGTCCGCCCGTCCGACGCGGTTCCGTGGAGAACGGCCCCACGGCCCACGTGCGACGCCGGAGCGGCGCGTCCCCTGGTCGGGGACGCGCCGCTCCGCTCCCTCGGGGGCGATCGGCGGGCCGGCAGTACGGCCTCGGGGAACCGCCCGAGGCGGACGACACCGTGCGAACACCCTTCGGCCGGTGGGTGAAGAAGGCATCCTTCCGGGTAAGCGGCGTTCGCGAACGAAGAATTGCGCGGGGGTGGACATGCTGTCAGGCGACGTGGCCGGAGAGCGGCACCAGCCTTCGCGGCCCTCGGTGCCGACGAGCGCCTCCGCCGCCCGCGATCGGGTCGAACGGCTGCTGGAGGACCGTTTCCGCGAAGCGCCCCGACACCGGCCGCAGGGCGTGGTTCTGACGGACGCTCTGCTGGTCACCTCGGAGTTGGTGACCAACGCGATCCGGCACGGAGACGGGGTCACCGGTTTCGCGGCACGGGTGACCGACGAAGGGCTGGAGCTGACGGTGCGGGACCGCAACCCCGCCGTGCCCGTCGTGCGATGCCGCCCGGACGGGCAGACGTTCCCGGTGGGCGGCTACGGCTGGCCTCTCGTCCAACGGCTCGCCACGCGCATCCACATCGCCCCGCTGCGCGAGGGGAAGAGCATCACGGTCCTGCTCCCCCTCGGCCCGCGCTCCCCTGCCTGAACCCGGCACGTCGTATTCAGGCTGGTGTGCGACGGATGACGGCGGGTTGCCTGCGAAAGCCCCGGCACGGAAGGGTGGCACGGAGGAGCGCGTCCGCGCGTGGGTCCCCCGTGGGCGCCCCGACCGCACGGCGCGGCCGCCGGTAGGGGCCGGTGGCCCTCGAGAGCGCGTGATCCCGCGAGCCTGCGGCCCGTCGCCGCCCGCGCCACCCGCCCCGGGCCTCCACCCCGGCCTCCGACCGGTTCCGCCCGGCCCCCGCCCTCGGCGCGCGGGATCGGGCCGGAACTGGTCTGCTGGATTGCGGGGGCCGTCCGAGCTTTCCTGGGAGAGATCCGGATGAGTACGTACCGAGTCGCGCAGGTCCCCACTGCCGGCAGTCCGTTCGAAATCGTCGAGCGTGAGGTGCCGCAGCCCGGTCCCCGTCACGTCCGGATCGCCGTCGAGGCCTGCGGTATCTGCCACAGCGACGCCTTCTTCGTGACGGCCGCGCTGCCGGGCGTCACGTTCCCGGTGGTTCCCGGTCATGAGATCGCGGGACGCGTCGACGCGCTGGGCGAGGGCATCGAGGACTGGGGCTGGCAGATCGGCGACCGGGTCTCCGTGGGCTGGTTCGGCGGCAGCTGCGGCCACTGCACGCCCTGCAGACAGGGCGACTTCATCGTGTGCGAGAACCTCAAGGTGCCCGGCTGGGCATACGACGGAGGGTTCGCGGAGTCCGTCGTCGCGCCGGTCGACGCCCTGGCCCGGATCCCCGACTCGCTGACGGCGGCCGACGCCGGGCCGATGGCCTGTGCGGGAGTGACCACGTACAACGGCCTGCGACGCAGTTCCGCCCGGCCGGGAGATCTGGTCGCCGTGCTCGGCATCGGCGGTCTCGGCCACCTCGCGGTGAGGTACTCGGTCGCGATGGGTTTCGAGACCGTGGCCATCGCCCGCGGCGCCGACAAGGCCGACTTCGCCAAACAGCTCGGCGCCCACCACTACGTCGACAGCACGGCCGGCACATCCGTCGCCGACGCCCTGCAGTCCCTCGGCGGCGCCCGGGCCGTCCTCGCCACGGCCTCCAACTCCGCCGCCATCACGGCCACCGTGGACGGGCTGACGCCGCGCGGTGAACTGGTGGTGGTCGGCGCCGATCCCGACGCCCTGGGGATCAACCCGGTGCAACTGCTGATGAGCGGCCGGGTCGTCCGCGGTCACCCGTCCGGCACGGCGCAGGACGTACAGGACACCATGGAGTTCAGTGCCCTGCACGGGATCCGCCCGACGATCGAGACCGTGCCGCTGGGCCGGGCCGACGAGGCGTACCGGAAGATGATGTCGGGCAGCGCGCGCTTCCGCATGGTGCTCACCCCCGGCTGACGGGCCGGCCCTCGGCGATGCGCCGACCCAGCCGCCCCCGGGCCCGCTCCGTGCGAGCCTGTTGGCAGCGGCACCGGCCGCGACGCTTCCCCTGCACCCTCTCGAGCGGACGTGACGCATGACCACTGCACGGGACCTGATGATCACCGCCATGGAGGTGGCGCCCAGCCGCCCCGTCACACAGGGCGATCTGTCGCTCGCGCTCGCGGGAGCGGAGGTCGTCGACCTGCTCGCCGCCGAGGCCGTCACCCTGGTCGGCGATCGCATCGTGCCCGGTCTCGGACCCGCCACGGGCGATCCACTGCTGGACCAGGCCGTGTCGTCGCTGGTCCGCGAGGCGCCGTACGAGCTCGTCGGCGACTGGCTCTGGCGACGGGGCAGGGGCCTGTCCGCGGCGTATCTGGTCGCGCTCGAGGCGGAGGGGCTGTTCGGCCGGCCACGCCGCCGAGGGCTGCGCTTCCGGGCCGGCCGCGACGCACCGGCCGATTCGGCGGAGCGGCGGGCGGCGGCGGAACGTCTGGCCTCGGACGAGCCGGTCCTTGCCGCTCTGGCGTCGGCCGTCGGAGTCCGCGACGACGGCGTGGGCGGCGGCGAGGACGGGCCGGACCGCGAGAGACCCGGCAACCCCGAGAACCCCGAGAACCCGGAGAACCCGGAGAACCCGGAATCCGGGTACGAGGGCCGGAACGGGACCGGGAGCGAGGCCGGAACCTGGGGCGAGGGCGGCGGCAGGGCGGGCGACGGGAACGGGACGGGAGGGCTCCTGGAGGGCTCCGGTGGCTTCCCGGGCGTGTCCGACGACGTGGACACGGTGCTCGCGGCCGTGCTCGACGCGCTGACGCAGTTGGAGGCCATGAGGCAGCGTCGCTCCGTCGAGCAGGCCGCGTTCGACAACATCTGGCGAGGCGACTGACGCGGAGGCGGGGCCGGCGCCCCGTCACCGGTCCATCCGCCGCCCCGCCCGCTCTCCGGCCCTTCCGAGTCGGCCGTCCGGCCTCCCGTCCCGCGCCCCGGCGCCACGCGGGAGCGGCCGGAGCCGTACCGGCCCGCATCCAGAACGGCCGGTCGGCATCCCCGGGTACGACCGCGTCTGCGGCCGCCGCGGTCGGAACGGCCTCAGGAGACGGCGTCCCGGACCGGCCGGCGGCCGTGCGGGCGGGCCAGGTTGTCCGGCAGCAGGACGAGCCGGAGCTGCTCCTCCGTCAGCAGGCCCTTGGCGAGGACGAGTTCGTGCACGCTGCGGCCGGAGCTCAGCGCTTCCCGGGCGACGGCGGTGGCCTGTTCGTAGCCGATGTGCGGGTTGAGCGCGGTCGCCAGGCCGATGGAGCGGGTGACGAGGGCGGCGAGGTGGTCCCGGTTGGCGGTGATGCCCGTGACGCAGCGCTCGGCGAGCGTCAGGCAGCCGGCCCGCAGATGGGTCAGGCTCTTCAGCAGACTGTGGGCGATCAGCGGTTCGAAGGCGTTGAGCTGGAGCTGCCCCGCCTCGGCCGCCATGGTCACCGCCATGTCGTTCCCGATGGCCTCGAAGGCGATCTGGTTGACGACCTCGGGGACCACGGGATTCACCTTGCCGGGCATGATACTCGAACCCGCCTGCACCGGCGGCAGGTTGATCTCGGCGAAGCCGGCCCGCGGGCCGCAGGACAGCAGCCGCAGGTCGTTGCAGGTCTTGGAGAGCTTGACGGCGATCCGCTTGAGGACGCCGGACAGCTGGACGAACGCGCCGGCGTCCTGGGTGGCCTCGACGAGGTCCTCGGCGACGGTCAGCGGCAGGCCGGTGATGGTTCGCAGGTTCCGGGCCGCCAGCGCCGCGTACCGCGGGTGGGCGTTGAGCCCGGTACCGATGGCCGTGCCGCCGAGGTTGATCTCCCGGATGAGCTCACGGGCCTCGGTGAGCCGCTTGTGGTCCTCGCCGAGCATGACCGCGTACGTCGCGAACTCCTGGCCCAGGGTCATCGGGACCGCGTCCTGGAGCTGCGTACGGCCCATCTTGAGGACGTCCGCGAACTCCGCCGCCTTCGAGTCGAAGGCCCCGCGCAGCACCTCCATGGCGTCCAGCAGCCGCTGGGCGGCGAGGTCGAGGGCGATCTTCACGGCGGTGGGGTAGACGTCGTTGGTGCTCTGGCCGGCGTTGACGTCCTCCAGCGGGTGCAGCCGGGCGTACTCGCCCTTGCGGTGGCCGAGGAGTTCCAGGGCCCGGTTGGCGACGACCTCGTTGGCGTTCATGTTCGTCGAGGTGCCGGCACCGCCCTGGATCACGTCGACGACGAACTCGCGGTGCAGCTTCCCGGCCCGTATCTCCTCGCACGCCGCCACGACCGCGTCCGCCTTCGCGGCGTCCAGGAGCCCGAGTTCACGGTTGGCGAGTGCCGCGGCCTGCTTGACGGATGCGAGGGCGGTGACGAGGTCCGGGTAGGCCGAGACGGTGGTGCCGGTGATGGGGAAGTTCTCGACGGCCCGCAGGGTGTGGATGCCGTAGTAGGCGTCCGCGGGGACGTCGCGGTCGCCGAGCAGATCGTGCTCGCGGCGGAACGCGCCGGGGGCCTCGTCGCGCGGGTCGTCGGGGTGGGCCTGGTCGTGCGTGGGCATGGCGCTGGGGACTTTCGTGTCGGGTGACTACGCGGGGGAGGGGGCGAGGGAGGGGCGGTTCGGGGTGCGGGCGAGCACGGGTGCTACACCCGCGCCAGGTCCGCGGGCCGGACGTCCGCGGCCGCCGGTTCGCCGAGCGCGTGGCGCAGCACCCGTCCCCGCTCCTGGGGGTCCGCGGTGGCGAGCAGCGCGCTCAGCACGGCGATCCGGGCCTGCCCGGCCCGGAGCGTGCCGGTCGGCACGGCGCCTGCGGCCACCAGGTCGACTGCGCCGCCGTGCGTGTAGATCTCGGTGACCGGGCCGGCCTGGACCCGGGTGGTCAGGGCGACGAGCACGCCGCGGGAGGTGGCGGCGGCGACGGCCTCGGCGATCTCCGGGGTCGCGTTCCCGGCCCCGGTGGCCACCAGGACGACGCCCCGGGCCCCCGCGTCCAGCGCGGCGTTGAACAGCAGGGCGTCTGCGTCGCAGTGGTGCATGACCATGTCGACGCGGGGGGCCGTCTCCGGGAAGGCGGGCAGCGCGAGCGCGGCGGGGCGCTGCGGCCGGCGCAGTACGGACACCCGGCCGAAGCCGACGCTCCCGAGGCGGGTGCCGGACGGGTCGGCGAAGGCGTCGGGGGCGAGGGTCTGCGTCTTGACCGTGCCGCGGGCCGGGTGCACCTTGCCGTCGAAGGCGATCACGACGCCCAGACCGCGGGTCGTCGCGGCGGTCAGCAGGGCGTCGTGGAGATTGCCGGGACCGTCGCCGTCCGTCGCCCCGAGCGGGAGCTGCGCGCCGGTGAAGACCACCGGTCGCGGGTCGTCGTGGTGGAGGTCCACGAGGAAGGCGGACTCCTCGAGGGTGTCCGTGCCGTGGGTGACGACGATTCCGTCGACGCCGGGATCCGCGAGCACCTCGTGGACCGTGCGGAGGAGGGTCAGCTGGTGGTGGGTGGTGAGCCGGGGGCTGTTCACACTGAAGAGGTCCACGACCTCGACGCTGACGCCCTCCGGCAGCGGGGCGGTGGCCATGACCTCTCCGCCGTTCGCGTCGGCGGCGAAACCGGAACCCTGCCAGCGGCTGGCTATCGTCCCTCCGGTGCTGATGACGACCAAGCGTCCCACGGTGCGTCCTCCTTCATACCGTGTCGTGCCGCAGTGGGGCGGCTCCTCCGACGGGGCACGCGGCCCGGCCTCGCTCATGGCTCCGGCCGGGCAGCGCCCCATGGCTGACTCCGGGGGGTGGCCGGAGCAGTCGACGCAATCATAGGAGTTGTGGGGCGCAATTTGATCGCCACTTCAGCCCTGCCGACCCGAGAGACGTGGTGGATAATTGCGCCATGGATGAGATCGACAGGGCAATCTTGCGCGAGCTCCAGAACGACGGCCGGCTGAGCAACCAGGAGCTGGCGCAGCGCGTCGGCCTCACCCCGTCGCCCTGCATGCGCCGCGTACGGCAGCTGGAGCAGGACGGCGTGATCCAGGGCTACCGGGCGGTGGTCGACCCCGATGCGGTCGACCGGGGCTTCGAGGTGCTGGTCTCCATCGAGGTGGCGCGCGACCGCGAGGTGGTCGAGTCCTTCGAGGCGGCCCTTCAGGACATCCCGGACGTCGTCGAGGCGTACCGCCTGTTCGGCAGCCCGGGGTGCCTGCTGCGGATCGCGGTGAGCGATCTCCGAGCCTACGAACGGCTGTGGATCGAGAAGCTGACGGCGCTGTCCGGCGTCACCGAGGTCAACTCCCAGATCATCATGAAGCGCATCAAGGAAGCCCGGGGACTTCCGGTGGACGGCTGAGGCGGTCCGCACGGGATTCCGGCGGGCCCGGCCCGGCCGCGGGCACCGCTGCCCGCACTCCCCGCGGCACGGCCGGCCGGGACGGGGAACCGGCGGCGCGAGGCGCGCGGGGTCCCCTTCCTCCGCCCACCCCGCCCCCCACTACCGCGCGGGGCCCCGTGCGGGCGCCGTACCGGCCCCGGGTGGTCCCGACTCACCGCTCCGCACGCGGCCGTTCGGAACCGGCGAGCAGGGTGACGTGGGGTACGCCGGTCCGGGGGTGTTCGGTCACGTCCGCCTCCACGCGGTAGACCTCGGCCAGGAGGGCGGGGGTCAGGACCTCCCGCGGTGTCCCCTGGGCGACGAGGCGGCCGCCGGCCATCACGCAGATCCGGCCGCAGAACGCCGCCGCCAGGTTGAGGTCGTGGAGGGCGACGACGGCGGTGACGCCCAGCCGCCGGACCAGCCCGAGGGCGTCGAGCTGGTGGCGCAGGTCCAGATGGTTGGTCGGCTCGTCCAGCACCATCGTCCCCGCGCGCTGGGCCAGGGCCCGGGCGATCAGCACCCGTTGCTTCTCTCCGCCCGACAGCCGTCCGAACGGCGCGGAAGCCAGTCCGGCGGCGCCGAGTTCCGCCAGCGCGGCCATGACGACGGCGCGGTCGTCCGGGGTGTCCCCCTCGAAGGCCCGCTTGTGCGGGGTGCGGCCCATGGCCGCCACCTCGTACACGGTGAGCCCGAACTCCCCGGGGGACTCCTGCAGTACGGCCGCCAGTCGGCGCGCCAGGTGCTTGCCCGGCATCCGCCGTACGTCCTCCCCGTCCAGCAGCACCCGCCCCGTGGTGGGGCGCAGCGCCCGGTAGACCGTGCGCAACAGGGTCGACTTCCCCGCGCCGTTGGGGCCGACGAGGCCCACGATCTCGCCGGGGGACGCACTCAGCGACACGCCCTCCACCAGTGCCCTGCCGTCCAGGACCACCGAGACGTCCTCCACGGTCAGACTTCCCGGCGCGCCCACGGCTCCGGTCCCCGTCATGCCGTCCTCCGGCGCATCAGCCACAGGAAGAACGGCCCTCCGACGAGGGCGGTGAGAATGCCCACGGGGATCTCCTCGGGACTCATGAGGGTACGGGCGGCCAGATCGGTGACGATGAGGAAGGCGGCGCCGAGCAGTGCGGCGGCGGGCAGTGCGCGCCGGTGGTCGGCGCCGACGAGCAGCCGCACCACGTGCGGCATGATCAGTCCGACGAAGCCGATCTGCCCGCTCACCGCGACGATCGTGCCGATCATCAGGGCGACGAGGGTGAACAGCGAGGCGCGGAAGCGGTGCACGTCCAGGCCGAGCGCGACGGCCGCCTCCTCCCCCGCCAGCAGCAGATTCAGCGAGCGGCACACCCCGAGCAGCACGGCCGTGCCGAGCAGCACGGCCCCGGCGGGAATCCACACCGTCGTCCACGTCGTGCCCGCCATGCCGCCGAGCATCCAGCGCAGCGCCGACTGGGTCTTGCGCGGGTCGTTCGAGGTGACGACGAGGAAGCTCGCCACCGCCGACAGCACTTCGGCCGTGGCCACCCCGGCCAGCACCAGCCGCACCGTGGTCATCCGCCCGCCGGAGCGAGCCAGGAGATAGACGGCCACCAGTGCGGCGAGCGCGCCGAGGAACGCCGCGACGGGCAGCGAGAACACCCCGAACAGGCTCACGTTGAAGACGACGACCGTCACCGCGCCCACGGACGCCCCGGACGACACCCCCAGCAGCATGGGGTCCGCCAGCGGATTGCGCACGAGCGCCTGGAGCGCCGTCCCGCAGACGGCGAGGCCTGCTCCGACCACCGCGCAGAGCAGCACGCGGGGCAGCCGGACCTCGAGGACGATGGTCTCGCGGACCTGCGTCCAGTCGGGCTCCGCCAGTGCGGGATGCACCCGGTGCAGCAGGATGCCCCATACCTGTCCGGCCGGTACGCCGATGGATCCCACGGCGATGCCGAAGGTCACCGCCCCGAGGACCAGCGCGCCCAGCGCGGCGAGCACGAGCGCGTACGGGACGGCAGCCCTGCGCCGGCCCGGGGCCCGGGGAGCCCCGTCGTGCACCTGGCCGGCGGTCGCCTTCGCCGTGCTCCCGGTGCCGGCCCCGCCCCGGGCGGGCCCGGTGGTCGCCGTCGGACCCGAACTCGTGCCCGTGCCGGTCACTTGAAGCGTTCCGGGTGGAGCCGGCGGGCCAGGGAGTCGACGCCTGCCGGCACCCGCACCCCCAGGACCGTCGACGACAACGGCAGCACCGCGAACCTCTTGTCCCGGATCGCGGGCACGTCCTTCAGCGCCGGGTGCGCCAGCAGGAACCGCTTCTTCTCCTCGACCGACTGGTCCCCGTAGTCGTAGATCACCACCACCTCGGGAGCCCTCTCGGCCACCTGCTCGAACGACACATCACCGAACGCCTTGTCCAGATCGGCGAAGAGGTTCACCCCGCCGGCCCGCCTGATCATCTCGTTGCCGACCCCGGCCCCGCCCGCCGTGAACGCGGTCTTGTCGCCGCTGTCGTACACGAAGACCTCGACCGGCTTCACCCCGGAGAGCCGGTCCTCGACCCGGTCGAGCACGGCGTGCAGCCGCTCCAACTCCCGCTCGGCACGCTCCGGCACACCGAAGATCCGGGCCACGTTGCGGATCTCCTGATCCATCGCGGCCATCGTCACCGGCCCGGCCGGACACTCCTCGACGTTCAGGTAGGAGTCGATCCCCGCCTTCGCCAGAGCCGCGCGGCTGCGGCCCTCCTTCTCGTCGAAGGTGCTGGCGAACCCGCCGTAGACGAAGTCCGGTTCGGCCGAGAGGAGGGTCTCGAAGGAGGGGTACTCCTCGGCCAGCACCTCGATCCGGTCGTAGGCCGGACGGTACTCCGGCAAGATCCGGTCATCGAGGTAACCGGTGCCCACCATGGACTTCTCCAGACCGAGGGCCAGCATGACCTCGGTCGCGTGCTGGTTCAGCGAGACCGCCCGCTGGGGCGGACGCTGGTACGTCGTCCTCACCCCGCAGTTGGTCACCGTGACCGGGAACCCCTCGGCGGCGGGACCCGCCGGGGCGGCGTCCTCCCGGGCACCGGGGGCGCCGCAGCCGGACACCAGCAGGGCCGCCGCCAGGGCGGACAGCAGGAACTCAGGGCGTATGCCCATCATGGGAGTGGGTCCTCTCACCGCGGTAAGGAGCCGGAGGGCGGCCGGGCCCCGGCGGGTCCGGGCGCAGTCGCGCTGGACCGCCGAGGAGGAGCTGCCGGCGCCGCTCCGGAGGAACGGTCGGTACGGTCGGCGGAAGTGGTGGGACGTCAGTCGGAAGCGTGCGTACGCCGCCTGACGCGGTCGTACGTCAGCAGGGCGCGCTCGTGAGGCGAGGGGCCCGCCGGCTCAGCCGGCGTCACGGAGCCGCCCGGAACGGACGCGCCGTGGCGGGGTGAAGGCGTACAGCCCGAGGATGTCCGGCATCTCGGCGAGCCCCGGCCCGCCCGCGCGTACCCACGCGGCCACGTCCTCGGTCGCGGCCGGATCGTTCACCAGTCCGAACCAGACCGGACGCCCGCCCGCGGCCCGGCCCTCGGCCGACGGCTGCACGACGACGACGTTCGCCTGGTCGCACACGTCCAGGCAGTCGGAGATCCGCACCGGCGCCTGTTCCGCGAGACGCGCGGTCTGCTGCGCGTGGTCGACTCCGGTCACCTTGGGACTGCCGCAGCAGCAGTCCCGGCACACGACGATCCGGCACGGCACCGGGCCGGTGTCCACTGGTCCCCTGGGCACGACGACAAGCTCTCCTCTCCGGGGAAATCCGCCCCAGTCAGCTCGAGGAGGCGACCGCGTGAGTCTCCTGGCTCTCGGGTCTCCGCTCGCCCCGGCCTTCCCACCCGCATCCGGGCAGTGGTCCGTTCGGGGTCCGCTCGCCGATCACAGTGGCGGGACCGCGCCGGATTCACACCGGCTTCCTCGTTCCGCCGTCGCCTTTTACGGCGGACATCATCGCAGAATCCCGCGCCGTGTCCACGCCGCGTCCGGATCCGGCGGCCCGGACGGCCCGTCACGCCCCTCGGCCGGGACCACGAAGGGCCGTCGGCCGTAACGCGAACGGACGCCCACCGGTGGCACCCGAACACCGGGCGAACCAGGCTGATAACACCACATACTGCAAAAGACGCAGTAATCAACCGGAAAACGAGGCAAAGGAACGGTAATGTTCGGCCCGGCGCAGCACTGACATCCAAGGAGTCCGGCGGTGATCTCACGTGTGTCAGCGGGCATTCTGCTGATCTGCGCGGTGCTGCTGCACGTGGTGACTCCACTGTGCGCCACCCCCGACGCGCCCCGGGCCGAGGCGGCCGTCGTCTCGACCGAGAACAGGACCCCCCACACCGCGGCCGTGGTCGTCCGCGCCGACGGCGCCGGACTCCACCACGACGAGTACGACCCGCGCAACCATCCCTCGCGGCTGACCCCTCTCGGCGCCCAGGGCCCCGCCGGCCCCGGCTACGGGAACACGGGCCACGGCGGCGGCGCCCCGAACGAGACGACGGGCCCTCCGCGCGGCACGTCGGCCGGGACCGCGAGACACAGCCGGAACCCGGGCGCCGTACCGGCGCCGACCCTGAGCACCCTGCAGTCGTTCCGCTGCTGACCGGCAGGTGCGCCACCGGACACCGCCCATCCCCGAGCCGCCAGGGCACAGCCCCGGCGAGCGCCGGGACGGACGTCCGGTGCGGGCCGGCGCCGTCGTCACGAGGCGTCAGGGCCGCCGCGGCGCACCCCTCTTCGACCAGGCAGACCCGCTCCGCATCGAAGAGACCGAGGTACGACCATGCAGTCACTCATCGAGCACGCCCGGCAGTTCCCCGCGCGGATCGCCGGCCAGCAGGACGCCTACGCGGCGCTCGCGCGGGGGCAGCGGCCCCAGGCGTTGTTCATCACCTGTTCCGACTCCCGGGTGATCCCCTCGCTGATCACCGGCGCCCGGCCCGGCGACGTGTTCGAGGTCCGCACCGCCGGGAACATCGTCCCTCCCTGGCGGCCGCAGGCGGCCTGCGCCGTCGGGGGCAGCCTGGAGTTCGCCCTGGAGGCCCTGGAGGTGCCCGACATCGTCGTGTGCGGGCACTCGCACTGCGGCGCCGTCAAGGGCCTGCTGCGGGAGCAGGACGTCCGGAGCATGCCGCTGGTGCGGCGCTGGCTCACCAGGGCGGGCCACCGCACCGGGCACGACACGCCGGCGCCGTCCACCGACGAGGAACTGACGCCCGCCGTGCAGCGGCACGTCCTCACCCAGCTCGGCCATCTGCGGACCTACCCCTGCGTCGCCCGGCGGCTGGACTCGGGCCGGCTGCGGCTGCACGCCTGGTTCTACACGGTCGAGTCCGGCGAGGTCCTCGCCTGCGCGGCGGACGGCCGCACCTTCCGGCCCCTGTGATCCGGGCCGACACCCCGGCCATCGGCGCCGGCGGCCGCACGCACCGTGGCGCCCGCCGCTCCCGCCCGGACGCCCACGACGTTCCTTCCTCACCTCCTGAAAGAACGCCATGCCCCTGATCACTGCAGAGCAACGGCGCACCCTCCGCGCCGACGTCACCGCCTCCCTCGTCGTCTTCCTCGTCGCCCTGCCGCTGTGCGTGGGCGTGGCCGTCGCCTCCGGCGTCCCGGCCGAACTCGGCCTCATCACCGGCATCGTCGGCGGTCTGGTCACCGGGCTGCTGCCCGGCAGCAGCCTCCAGGTCAGCGGCCCCGCCGCCGGACTGACCGTCCTCGTCTTCACGGCGGTGTCCGACTACGGGCTGCCCGCCCTCGGCGTGATCGTGCTCGGCGCCGGGCTGATCCAGCTCGTACTCGGCGCCCTGCGGCTCGGCCGGTGGTTCCGCGCGATCTCCCTGGCCGTCGTCCAGGGCATGCTCGCCGGTATCGGGCTGGTCCTGATCGCCGGCCAGCTCTACGCGCTGGCGGACGCCAAGGCTCCGGGTGGCGGACTGGCCGACCTCGCGGGTCTGCCGCGGCTCGTCCTCGCCACCGTCACCTCGCAGAACGCGCTTCTGGCCCTCGCCGTGGGCGTGGGAACGGCGCGGCTCATCGCCGTGTGGCCGCGCGTCCCGGGACGGGCACGGGTGGTGCCGGGAGCGCTGGTCGCGGTGGGCATCGCGACCGCTCTGACCGCCCTGTTCGACCTGCCCATCGCACGGGTCGAGGTCACGGGGCTGCTGCACGCGATCCAGCCGCCCGGCCTGTCCGACGCCACGCGGCTCGCCGACGTGGGACTCGCGGCCACGGTCGTGGCGTTCGCGCTGATCGCCTCGGCCGAGAGCCTGTTCAGCGCGAGCGCCGTCGACCGGCTCCACTCGGGCCGCCGCACCGACTACGACAAGGAGCTGATGGCGCAGGGTGCGGGCAACAGCGTCTGCGGTCTGCTCGGCTCCCTGCCGATGACCGCGGTGATCGTGCGCAGCTCCGCGAACGTCCGGGCCGGTGCGCGCACCAAGCTCTCCCGGGTGCTCCACGGCGTGTGGCTGCTGCTGTTCGCGGCCTTCCTCCCGCAGGCGCTCTCCTACGTCCCGACCGCCGCGCTCGCCGGCGTCCTGATCCACGCGGGGTGGAAGCTGATCCCGGTGAAGGAGATCGGGCCGCTGTGGCGGGACCACCGCGGCGAGGCGGTCATCCTGGTCGTCACCGCGACGGCGATCGTGACGACGAACATGTTCGAGGGCGTGCTCATCGGTCTGCTCCTCGCCGTCGTCAAGACGGCCTGGGCCATGTCCCACGTCCACATCTCCGTGTCCGACAGCGGCACCGGGCCGGTCCGGGTCCGGCTCAGCGGCAACGCCACGTTCCTGCGGCTGCCCCGCATCCTGGACACCCTGGACGCCCTGCCGCGGCGCCAAGTGGAGCTCGACCTCTCCGGGGTGCGCCATCTGGACCACGCGTGCATGACCGCCCTGCAGAGCTGGGCCGACGAGCGCAACGCCCATATCTCCCGGCCGGACGCGGATACCGGGGTCCTGGGCGGGCCGGATACGGCCGGTACGGCAGCCGAAGCGTCCGCGGGCCCGGATACGGCCGGCACGGCGGGCGGCGCGGGCGGGCCGGCCCGGAGTTCGGCCGGACGTCCTCCCAAGGGGCCGCGGCTGTAACGGACCTGACGTTTCGTCCGGTGCCGGGAACTCGCCACCCGCCGGACGGACCACCCCCGGGACCGCGGACGTTTCGGCTGCCGGCACGGGGCTTCGTGCCCGCGCGGCCGGCGCCTGCGGGCCGGCCGCTACGGGACCTCCGGGCAGACGGGCCGCCGGCGGAGCACCCGGCGGCCGAGCCGGCCGATCAGGGGCTGACCGACCCGCGGGGCACCGGTGCGACGTCCGGGCGCACATGCGTTCGGACGCCGCCGCCTGCCTCCTGGTGAGCCGCCCACCGACCGGTCCGGCGCCGTCCCCGGCATCAGCCCTGCGGGCCCGGAACCGCCGCCCCGGCAGCAGGAGGCATCAGGCGGGCCGGGTCGGCGAAGACCTCCTCCACGACGACGCCCGCGGCTCCGCGCACCGCGGCGGTGAAGCCCAGGGCGGATCCGGTGACCCGGGCGACCGCGGGGTCGCCGGCCACGGCCCGCTCCCTCAGCTCCCGCATCGCGGCGGGCAGCAGGTACGGGGCGACCGTCGCGAAGTAGCCGCCGAGCACGATCACCTCGGGGTTGAGCAGATTGACCGGGATGGCCAGGCCGATGCCGAGCCAGCGGCCGATCTCGTCCAGCCCGCCCAGCGCCCGCGGGTCCCCTTCGGTGGCCCGTCGCAGCAACTCCGCCGCGAGCTCCTTGGGGTCGAGGGCGCCCGCGCCCCCCGGCCCGTCCGCCGCCAGATCCGGCGCGGCGGTGCGGATCGCGGCGGTGAGCCCGACCTTGGTCTCCAGACAGCCGGTTCGCCCGCAGGCGCACCTCTCCCCCGCCGGGTCCACCTGCAGATGGCCCAGCTCGCCGCTGAAGCCGCCCGCACCGCGCAGCAGCCCGCCGTCCGCGACGATGCCGGCGCCGATGCCCGCCTCGCCGGTGACGTACACCAGATCGGCGGCGCGGGAGCCGGCGCGGCCGCGTTCGGCCAGTGCCGCCAGATTGGCCTCGTTGTCGACGACAACGGGCACCTCGGCCGGCAGTCCGAGGAGATCGCGCAGCAGCCGGGCGACGGGAACGTCCCGCCAGCCGAGATTCGGCGCGGCCCGCACCGAACCGTCGGCGGCGTCCACCGGACCGGGCACGGCGACGCCGACGCCCGCCGTGTGCGCTCCCGCGGCCCGCGCCTCGTCGAGCAGTTCGGCCGCGATCCCGGCGAGTGCGCGGATCGTGCGCTCGGGGCCCTCACGGGTGGCGTCGTGGACGAGGCGCCGCTCCTGCCGGGTGCCGCCGGCGAGATCCGTCGACCAGGCCGCGAGATAGCGGGAGTTGACCTCCAGCCCCAGCGCGGCGACCGCCCGTCCGTCGATCTCCAGACGGCGCCCGGGACGCCCGACACTCCCGTCCTGCTGGAAGTCCGTCTCCCGGAGCAGCCCGCGTTCGATCAGCTCCGCCACGAGGCTGGACACCGTGGCCCGTGTCAGCCCGGTGTGCCGGGCCACGGCCGCCCGGGACAGCGGACCGGCCGAGCGTACCTCGCCGAGGACGCGGACGAGGTTGGCCCGGCGGACCGCCATCTGGTCGGCCGGTGCCCGGCCCGGGCCGCGGGCGGCCGCTCCCGCGGCGCTCTGTGACACGTTCACGCTCCCCATCCGCCCCGGCCGTGTGGTTCCGGCGGGGGACTTCGGCTCGTCAAAGGGCGACAGGGAAACCTATCCCGCCGTCACCGCACGGCGAGCAGGTGCTCCATCGCCAGCTGGTCGAGACGCTCGAACGCCATGGACCGCTCGGCCGCCGCCCGCACGTCGAACTCCTCGTAGGCGGAGGCGTCGGCGAGCAGGCCCCGGAGACCGTCGGCTGCGGTGGGCCGAGCGAGTTCGTCGAGCCGGGACGCGGCCAGCGCCCGCCCGACCTCGGGATCGGCGCGGAAGGCGGCGGCGCGCTCCCTGAGGATCAGGTAGTTCCGCATGCAGTTCCTCGCCGACTCCCACACCCCGTCGAAGCCGTCGGTGCGCACCGGCTTGAAGTCGAAGTGGCGGGGGCCCTCGTAACCGGCGGTCTCCAGGAGGTCGACGAGCCAGAACGCCTGGCGCAGATCGCCGGCGCCGAAGCGGAGGTCCTGGTCGTACTTGATTCCGGACTGGCCGTTCAGGTCGATGTGGAAGAGCTTGCCCGCCCACAGCGCCTGGGCGATGCCGTGCGGGAAGTTGAGCCCGGCCATCTGCTCGTGGCCGGTCTCCGGGTTGACGCCGACCAGCTCGGGGCGCTCCAGGCGCTCGATGAAGGCGAGGGCGTGGCCGATGGTGGGCAGCAGGATGTCGCCGCGCGGCTCGTTGGGCTTCGGCTCGATGGCGAAACGCAGGTCGTAGCCCTGCTCGGTGACGTACTCGCCGAGCAGGTCGAACGCCTCCTTCATCCGGTCCAGGGCGACCCGCACGTCCTTCGCCGCGCCGGACTCGGCGCCTTCCCGGCCGCCCCAGGCGACATAGGTGGTGGCGCCCAGCTCGGCGGCGAGGTCGATGTTGCGGATCGTCTTGCGGAGTGCGAAGCGCCGGACGTCGCGGTCGTTGGCGGTGAAGGCGCCGTCCTTGAACACGGGGTGCGTGAAGAGGTTGGTGGTCGCCATGGGCACGGCCAGGCCCGTGCGCTCCAGGGCGGAGCGGAAGCGCTTGACGGCTGCCTCGCGCTCGGCGTCACCGGCGCCGAAGGGGATCAGGTCGTCGTCGTGGAAGGTCACGCCGTAAGCGCCCAGCGCCGCCAGCCGCTCGACGGACTCGACCGGGTCGAGGGCCGGGCGGGTCGCCCCGCCGAAGGGGTCCCGACCCTGCCAGCCGACGGTCCACAGACCGAAGGTGAACCTGTCCTGCGCGGTGGGAGCGTACTTCTCCGACATGGTGCTGCCCCTTGGGAGACGACTGTCAGGAATTTGTTTTCCCTCTAACCAATACCTCAGAGCTCGCCCTCTGCCAAGACCCACCCCATGGGTCGGGAGGCCGCGCTTACCCCGTTGCACAGGGCTTGACGTCTCCTGACGGCCTCGACATATTTTGTTTTTACGACAGTCAAAATTGGCCAGTGAGGTGCGCAGTGCCGTCATCGCCCGTCGTCATCGGCGTGGACAGTTCCACGCAGTCCACGAAGGCCGTCGTCATCGACGCCGACTCCGGCCGTCTGCTCGCCGCAGGGCGCTCGCCGCACACCGTCACGGGCAAGGGCGGGGCGCGGGAGACCGATCCCGAGGTGTGGTGGCGGGCGCTCCGGGAGGCCGTCGCCTCGGCCCTGGACGCGTCCGGGACCCCGGCCTCCGCCGTCACGGCGATCGCGGTCGCCGGACAGCAGCACGGACTCGTCGCCCTGGACGCCGCGGGGCGCCCGCTGCGTCCGGCACTGCTCTGGAACGACACCCGGTCCGCCCCGCAGGCCGCCGCCCTTGCCCGCGTCCTCGGGGGCGCGGACGCCTGGGCGGCCCGCACGGGTTCGGCACCCGTCGCCTCCATGACGGCGACCAAGTGGCAGTGGCTGCGCGAGAACGAACCACGGACCGCCGACGCCGCCGCCGCCGTACGGCTCCCCCACGACTTCCTCACCGAGCGGCTCGCGGGCACCGCCGTGACCGACCCCGGCGATGCCTCCGGCACCTGCTGGTACTCGGTCGCCACCGGCGCATACGACCCCGAACTTCTCGGCCTCGTCGGCCTCGATCCGGCGCTGCTGCCGACCGTCGCCGCGAGCGGCGCCGATCGGATCGGATCCCTGACCCGCTCCGCGGCCGAGACACTGGGACTGCCGGAGGGCATCGCCGTCGCCGCGGGAACGGGCGACAACATGGCGGCGGCCGTCGGGCTGGGCCTCGGCGGCACCGGGCTGCTCGACCACCCGGTGGTCAGCCTCGGCACCTCCGGCACGGTCTTCGCCGCCACCCGCACCCGCCCCTCGTCGCCCGCACTGGCCGGCTTCGCCACCACCGACGGCGGCCATCTGCCGCTCGCCTGCACCCTCAACTGCACGCTCGCCGTCGACAAGGTCGCCGCCCTGCTCGGGCTCGACCGCGAGGACGCCGAACCGGGCGGCGAGGCGGTACTGCTGCCGTACCTCGACGGCGAGCGCACCCCCGACCTCCCGCACGCCTCGGGGCTGCTCACCGGACTGCGGCACACGACCACACCGCGGCAACTGCTGGGCGCGGCCTACGAAGGCGCGGTGTTCACGGTGCTGCACGCCCTCGACCGGCTCCCCCTCGACGAAACCACCCTCGGCGACGGGGCGGCGAGCGGCGGTCCGCAGGGCTCCGGCGCGCACGAGCGGCCCCTGAGACTGATCGGGGGCGGCGCGCGGGGACGGTTCTGGGTCGACACCGTGCGCCGCCTGTCGGGCCGCGCCGTACTGATCCCGGAGTCGGAGGAACTCGTCGCGCTGGGAGCCGCCGCGCTCGCAGCGGGCGCGGCGAACGGGCGGGACCCGGTGGCCGTCGCGACGGCGTGGGGTACGGGACGCGGCCGCGAACTGCCCGCCGTCCCGAGGGACGAGGCCGCGTGGCGGCGGATCGAGGCCGTGCTCGCGGACGTCACGGCGCGGGCCGGGCGAGCGGGCGACTGAAGGGCCCGGGTGCGCCGCGGGCGGGCGTCCGCGGCGCACCCGGCCGGAAGACGCCGGTCGAAACCCGCCGCCCGAGCACCTGGAGCCGCCTGCCGGGTGACCACTTCGGGCCTCACGGGGCTTTCGAGTGAGGCCGACACTCCCGCTCGTTCGATGTTTTCCCGGTCGCCGGTCGCCGGGCCACCGTCCCGGCGACCGGCGAGGAGCGCGGGTCCCGCCGGCCCGGACGGCACGGCCGGGCAGCCTGCGGAGCACACCCGCCCCGGCCCCGTCCGGCAGGTCTGGCACGAAGCACTGAACAGTGGTTCACTGTTTCCATGCCGTACCGCAGGACGCCCGCCGTCGAGGACCGTCTGGCCGCCGCCAGGGAGCATCTGGTCGAACGCGCCACGTCCGTGGTCGCCGAGGCCGGATGGGCGAACGCGTCCGTCACCGCGGTCGCCGCCGCCGCCGGCATGTCGGTCGGCTCCGTCTACCAGCACTTCCCCTCCAAGCAGGCGCTGGCCGTCGAGGTGTTCCGCCGGGCCTCGGGCCACGAGGTCGACGTCCTCGGCGAGGTGCTCCGGGAGGGCAGCGGCGACCCGGTGGAGCGGCTGGCCCTCGGTGTCAGCGTCTTCGCGCGCCGCGCCATGGAGCGGCGCGGACTGGCGCACGCGCTGCTCGCCGCACCGGCCGAGCCGGCCGTCGGCCGGGAGCGACTGGAGTTCCGGCGCCGCTACCGCGCCGTGTTCGCCGAGGTCGTCCGGGAGGGCGTCGACGCCGGGCTGCTCCCCCGCCAGGACCCGGAGATCACCGCGGCCGCACTGACCGGTGCGATCGGCGAGGTGCTGGTGGACCCGCTCGCCGCTCCGGCGGAGGGGCCCGAGGCCGGCCGGCTGGTGGACGAACTGGTGGCGATGTCCCTGCGCTGTGCGGGCGCCCGGCCCGCGGCATGGCGCGACGACGACGGAGGACCTTCATGACCGCGACCACGGACGCGACCCCGCTCAGCAACCCCACCGCCCGCACGCACGAGGTGACCAACCAGCCGCCGCCGCTCACCGGTCACGACGTCGCCGAGGACCCCGTACTGCTGGAGGGACTGCGGCGCGAGGGTGCCGGCTGGTACGCCGACGACCTGCACCGACTCGGGAGACTCGCGGGATCGGAGCAGGTGCTGCGCTGGGCCGAGGAGGCCAACCGCCACGAGCCGGAACTGCGCACGCACGACCGCTACGGCAACCGGATCGACGAGGTCGACTTCCATCCCTCGTACCACTCGCTGATGGACGTGGCGATCCGCGAGGGCCTGGGCGGGGCGCCGTGGGCGGACGACCGGCCGGGCGCACACGTCGCCCGTGCCGCGGGCTTCATGGTGTGGAGCTCGGCCGAACAGGGCCACGGCTGCCCGGTGTCCATGACGTACGCCGTCGTGCCGGCTCTCCGGTCGGCACCCGAACTCGCCGCCGTCTACGAGCCGTTGCTCACCAGCCGGGTGTACGACCCGGGTCTGCGGGCGCCGGGCGGCAAGCGGGGACTCCTCGCCGGTATGGGCATGACCGAGAAGCAGGGCGGCACGGACGTGCGCGCCAACACCACCACGGCCACCGCACGACCGGACGGCAGCTGGCGGCTGCGGGGGCACAAGTGGTTCACCAGCGCTCCGATGAACGACCTGTTCCTGGTGCTGGCGCAGGCGCCGGGAGGGCTGTCCTGCTTCCTGGTCCCCCGGGTGCTGCCGGACGGCTCGCGCAACACCTTCCGCATCCAGCGGCTGAAGGACAAGCTCGGCAACCGCAGCAACGCCAGCAGCGAGCCGGAGTTCGACGACACCGTCGCCTGGCTGGTCGGTCGGGAGGGGCAGGGCGTACGGACGATCATCGACATGGTGACCATGACGCGGCTCGACTGCATCCTGGGCTCGGCGTCGGGGACCCGTGCGGCGCTGGCGCAGGCCGCACACCACGTACGCCACCGGGCCGTTTTCGGCGCCAAACTGATCGACCAGCCGCTCATGCGGAACGTGATCGCCGACCTGGGGCTGGAGTCGGAGGCCGCGACGACGCTCGCGCTCCGGGTCGCGGGCGCGGCGGACCGGGCGCAGCGCGGCGACGCGCAGGAGCGGGCCTTCCTCCGGCTGGCCACGGCCGTCGGGAAGTACTGGGTCTGCAAGCGGCAGCCCGCGGCGGTCGCGGAGGCGCTGGAGTGCCTCGGCGGCAACGGTTATGACGAGGCGTCCGGCATGCCGCGGCTGTACCGCGAGGCTCCGCTGAACGGCATCTGGGAGGGCTCGGGCAACGTCAACGCCCTCGACGTGCTCCGCGCGCTCGCCCGCGAGCCGGAGTCCCTGGAGGCGTTCCGGGCGGAGATCGAGGCGGCCGCGGGCGCGGACGCGCGACTTGACGAGGCATGGCGGACGCTGCGCGGCGAACTGGTGCTCACCGCCGACGCCGAACTGCGCGCACGGCGGCTCGTCGAGCGCCTCGCCCTGGTGTTGCAGGGCTCCCTCCTCGTCCGCCACGCGCCGCCCGCCGTGGCCGACGCGTTCTGCGCCTCCCGCCTGGCAGGCGACACGGGCTTCGCCTTCGGCACCCTCCCGCCGACCGCCGACCTCGCCACGATCCTCACCCGGGTACCGGGCGCGACGCTCTGAGGCACCGGCGGCTCCCGCCCGGCGCGCGGCTCGCCGCACGACCCCACCGGCCGGAGCGGACCGGTGCGGGCACGACGGCACCGGTCCGCCGGCGTCGGTCCGGCAGCGAAGCACAGCCCGGCGGCGCGGCACCGGCGCGGAGGTGTCGGCCCGGCACCGCGGCACGACCGGTACCGGCGCGGTGCGGCGGCCCGGTACCGGCGCGCGGCACGGCACCGAGACGTGGACCGGGGCACCGGCCCCCCGCGCCGGTACCGGATCGCCCGCCCGGCGCGAGGCGAAACCGCGCCGCGCGGTCCGAACGACGCCGCCGCCCGCCGTCACCGCACCGACTCCTCCGGCGGCCTTTCGCGCAGAGCACCGTAGGCGAGGAAGTACGCAGGGAGCCGATTGAGCCGGCGGGAGGTGGTGATCAGCTCGGTCAGGTGCTTGGCCAGCCGGGGGTTGCCGAGGGCGGGCCGCCCGGCGAGCAGGGGCTCGATGACCCTGGCGTGCGCCAAGCGCTGGAGGGCCTGCGTCCCCGCGGTGGTGGGCCACCGGCGGCGCTGGACGCCGCGTACGTCCTCGAGGCGCACCCGGTCCTCGCCCAGAGGGCCGACGAGATGGCGTGCGGCGGCCACCGCGTCCTCGACGGCGAGGTTGATGCCGATGCCGAAGACCGGTGACATGGCGTGGGCGGCGTCGCCGATGCACAGCAGCCCCGGACGGTGCCAGCGCCGCAGCCGGTCGAGCCGTACGTCGAGCAGCTTCACGTCGTCCCACGAGGTGAGCGCGTGCGTCCGGTCCGAGAGCCAGGGCGCGGCGGAGGTGAACCGCGCCATGAACCGGTCCAGGCCCTCGGCACGCCGCTGCGCGTCGGTGCCCTTGGGGATCAGCGCGGCGATCTGCCAGTAGTCGCCGCGGTCGATGAGTGCGCTGAAGAACCGGTCGCCGACCCCGCCCACCAGCCCGCTCGGGTCGCCCTCGTGCCGGGGGAGCCTGAACCACCAGGCGTCCATCGGGCAGTTGAAGTTCTCCAGGCCGAGTTCGGGCAGCGTCCTCGCGATCGAGCCCCGGCCGTCGCACGCCACGGTGAGCGTGGCCCGCAGTTCGCCGGTGCGGCCGTCGGAGGTGCGGTAGCGGACGCCGTTCACCCGCCCGCGTTCCATGAGGAAGGAGGTCGCCTCGGTGTTCATCCGGACGGAGAAGGAGGGTTCCCGGCCCGCCTCGTCCACGAGGAGGTCGAGCAGGTCCCACTGGGGCACCATCGCGATGTAGTTGTACTTGCCCCGGAGAGCGCCGATGTCCCCGACGGTGATCAGCGAACGGTCCGGTCCGATGGGCAGCTGCACCGTCGTCACCCGGCGCTGCGGCAGCCGGGCGAACCGCTCGGCCAGCCCCAGATCGTCCAGCAGCGCCAGGGTGGAGGGGTGCACGGTGTCGCCACGGAAGTCGCGCAGGAAGTCGCCGTGCTTCTCCAGGACGGCGACGTCCACCCCGGCCCGGGCCAGCAGCAGGCCGAGAACCATGCCCGCAGGCCCTCCACCCACCACGCAGCACGTGGTCCGTTCCATGGGAACCGCTCCCTTCGACGGAATCCCGGGGTCAGCAACAATTGGACATATACCCTCAAGCTGGACACTCATGGCACGGACGGCCGTGCCGCTTCCCGGGAGGCAACATGAGCGAGCAGCCGGTCCTTCTGCCCTACGCCGACCCCGACTTCGTCACGGATCCCTTCCCGCTCTACCGCCGGCTACGCGAGGAGGGCCCGGTGCGGCGGGCCGTGATCGCGGGCGGCGTGGAGGCCTGGCTGGTCACCCGCTACGAGGACGGCCTCGCGGCCCTGTCGGACTCCCGGCTGAGCAGCGACGTCCGCGACGCCTCGGACCCGCGGCTGATGCGGCAGCTGCCCTCGACGGAGCGCGAGTCGATGGTGAGCAACATGCTGCGCTCCGATCCACCCGACCACACCCGGCTGCGCCGACTGGTCTCGAAGGCGTTCACCGCGCGCCGGGTGGCGGAGATGCGGCCCAGGATCCAGGAGATCACCGACCGGCTGCTCGACGGGCTGCTGCCCGCCGGACGGGCGGAACTCGTCGCGGACTTCGCACTGCCGCTCCCGGTCACCGTCATCAGCGAACTCCTGGGCGTCCCACTGGACGACCGGCACGAGTTCCAGCGCTGGACCGACGACATGCTGCTGCGCCGGGCGGAGATGCCGGACCCGGCCGTGGTGGACTCGGCATGGCAGCGCATGCGCGCGTATCTGACCGGGCTCATCGCGGACAAGCGGTCCCGGCCGGGTGACGACCTGCTGAGCGCCCTGATCACCGCCCGCGACGAGGAGCAGCGGCTGAACGAGGACGAGCTGATCGCCATGGCGTTCCTGCTCCTCGTCGCCGGGTACATCACCACGGTCAACCTGATCGGCAGCGGCATCGCGGCACTGCTCGCCCATCCCGACCAGATGGCGCTGCTGCGGGACGCCCCGGAGCTGCTGCCCGGCGCCGTCGAGGAGTTCCTGCGGTACGACGGGCCCGTCAACCCCGGAATCGCGAGGTTCGCGCGCGAGGACGTGGAGATCGCCGGGGTGACCGTCCCGAAGGGCGCGACGGTGCTGATCGCCTCGGCCATCGCCGACCGCGACCCGGCGCGGTTCGCCGAACCGGACCGGCTGGACATCACCCGGCGCGACAACGCGCACCTCGCCTTCGGGCACGGTGTCCACTACTGCCTGGGGGCCCCGCTGGCCAGGTTGGAGGGGCAGATCGCCATCGGCTCCGTGCTGCGGCGCCTCCGCGACCTGGCGCTGGCCGTGCCGCCGGAGGAACTGCAGTGGAGGCCGGGCGGGCTGAGGGGTCCGGCGCGGCTGCCGGTCACGTTCACGGCGACGGACGGGCACCGCCCCGGCTCCACCCCGGGACGACGGGACGCCGCCGGGTCCGCCCCGGGGGAGATCGCACCGTTCGGCACGGGCTGACGGGCTGACGGGCTGACGGGCTGACGGGCTGACGGCAGCCGACCCCGGGCAGGGCGCCCCACGCGACCGAGGCTGCGCGGAGTGGCTCGTCAGGGAGGCCCCGGGGCCTCCCTGCGGCGCGCCGCTCCACCATGCGCGGAAGAGCCGGTGGCGATACCGGGCCCGGGCCGGACGCGCACGGCGTCCGGCCCGGCGGAGCCGCGCTCACCCACACGTCACCCCACCTGCCGGACCGGGGCGGGCCGTCAGTGCGGTGCCGTCAGGCGGGGATGTCGATCATCCCCAACGGGGGGCTGGTGGGCTGCAGCGAACCTCCGACCGGCTCGATGGTGATACCGACCGCCGTCGCTCCCGAGACCGGGCCGTTCAGCATCTGCATGTCCTGAGCCTCGGCACCGCTGACCAGCCCGGCGGGCCGGTAGGAGCCGTCCTCGCTGAACCACAGGGCGTACGTCTGCCCGACGGGCAGCGGCGGAACTCCCGTCGCGAAGAACACCGCCGCGTCCTGGCTCCGGGAGACGGCGATGGTGCCGGTGCCGCCGTCCGCAAGCTGCTGGGTGTGGAGCTCGACATCCGGCGCGGCGAGCACGTCGGCCACACCCGCGTACCGCTCCTCGGCCCAGTGCAGCTGGGAGCGCGCCTGTTCGGCGGCCTGGTACTGCCAGGTGGCGACCCCACCGAACGCCACGGCCAGCACCGCGCAGGCCGCGAGGGCCAGTTGCATGATCCGCGGGACGGGAGAGCGCCCGGTGCCGGACGGAACCGGCTCCCCGACGGCGGGCCGGGCGTGCGAAACCTCCCCCGCGGGCTGTTCACGCGGGACGCGGGGAGCGTACGGGGCCTGGGAGGTGACGGCGATCCGCTCCAGCACCCTGCGCCGCAGGTGCTCCGGAGGCTCGGCCGTGACCGGCTGGGCGAGGCGTGCCGCCGAGTCCGAGAGTTCCGCGGCCTCGCGCGCGCAGTCCGCGCAGGACGCGAGGTGCTCCTCGAAGGCCCTCCGCTCGTCCTCGGGCAGCGCGTGCAGCACGTAGGCGCCGGCAGCGGAGTGCAGCTCGTCGCCGTTCCTGTCCCGGACCTCGCTCATGGCCGCACCTCACCCTCGTACAGACAGTCACGCAATCGCATCAGCCCGTCACGCATCCGGGCCTTCACCGTGCCCAGCGGCTGGGACAGGTACTCGGCCACCTCCCGGTAGGTGAGCCCGTGGTAGTACGCCAGGACGACCGACTCCCGCTGGAGCTCGGTCAGCGACTGCAGACAGCGCCGGACCTGCTGCTGCTCCAGGCCGGTCTCGACCTGCTCGACCACGTCGTCGAACGGCGGCACGGACTCCAGCAGAGCCACTCTGCGCTCCCGCTCGACCCTGGCCTGTGACGACCGGACCCGGTCCACCGCACGCCGGTGGGCCAGCGTCAGGACCCAGGTCAGGGCGCTGCCCTGCTCGGGCCGGAACCGGCCGGCCGTGCGCCACACCTCCACGAGCACGTCCTGGGTCACCTCCTCGGACTGGGCCGGATCTCTCAGGACCCTGCGGACGAGGCCCAGTACGGGGCCGCTGACCGCCTCGTAGACGGGTACGAACGCGCCCTGGTCGCCGCGCCCCACCAGGACCATGAGCTCGTCCAGTCCGAGCTTGGCCAGTTGTTCGGCGGCGTCGGGATCCGCATCAGGTGGCGACACTCGCGCCCCCTCGCTGCTCGTGGGCACCAGGGGTGCCGTACAGGCTCGTTCGTCACCATGCCACCACCGATCGGAAGGGGCCGCACGCCTGGAGCTGCGAGGGGAGACCGGAGGTGTCCGGCGACATGTCACGTCCACCGTTCACCTCTCATCCGCCACCTGCCCGGTTCTCTGTTCGTCACTCACACACGTCCTCGTTCAGCGGCCACCCGCCCCCTGACGCGTCCACACGCCCTCGGCCGGCGGTCACGAGCCCTCATTCGGGGGTCGCCCGCCATGCGTCGGACCGGCCAGCGGTCGCGGCCGGTCAGCCGCGGTCGCCGCCGTCGCGGCAGTCCCAGCGCCCCCGGACCCACTCGTCCTCCCAGTGGTCCTTGACCCACTTCTGCTTCCAGTGGCCCTTGCGCCATTCGCAGCGGTCCCAGTCCGGGCCACCGGAGTCGGCCGCGAGGTGGGAGACCCGCGCGGGGGCGGTGGGCTCGGACGAGGCCACCGCGGTGCCCGAGGACGCCGCGGCCAACCCGCCGACGAACACACCCGTGGCCGCCGCAGCCGCCGCGAGACGGCGCACCCGGAGGGAAACGCCCATCTGACCCACCTTTCTCCCGGGGCCTTCCGGATGTCCCCGTCGGGGGACCGTCCGGACCGCCGGACACGGAACCCGCTCGGCGTCGCTGCCGTGCGTACGTGACACGAGTAGTTCGAAGCCGAGCCGTCTTCGGATAGGCGCCCGAAGCGAAGAAGACGGAATTCGCGGCACCGGGCGGCCACTCCGGCCGTTCTGCGCGAGCCGCGTCCCGAAGGGTTCGGAGAGCGCCGCGAAGGCGCCTATCGGCTGGCTGCCGCCCAAAGGGTGAATAGTCGGCGTGTCGCCACCCGAAGAGCGGACGGTGTACCTCGAATGCGACGTTCTCGGCTGGTGCGAAGCCGCAATCCGTCTGACGGTGAATTCGTCGCTGCTGCGATCCGATGAGCCGACGATGTGTCAGCCCTCGCAGTCGCGGCGAAAGGAATGGGATCTCATGCGCTCTGCCCGCACCCTGTGCGCCTCGGCCGCCATTACCGCGGTCCTGACGATTGCCGCACCTACCGCTTACGCGATGACTCTGGCCGAGGACTGGGGCCACGACAACGGTTCTTCGTCCAGCAACCACGAGGGCAAGAAGGACGACGACAAGAAGGACGACCACGGCAAGGGCGACCACGACAAGAAGTGGGACAAGAAGGACCACCACAAGCAGTGGGACAAGAAGGACCACCACAAGAAGTGGGACAAGGACGACCACGACTACGACGACGATGACGACGATGACGACGACGACGATGACGACGGGCCCAAGGGCAGCGTCGACGCCGGCGGCGGCTTCCTGAGCCGGGCCGTGGCCGAGGACGACGACAAGAAGGACGACCACGACAAGGGCGACCACGACAAGGGCGACCACGACAAGAAGTGGGACAAGAAGGACCACCACAAGAAGTGGGACAAGGACGACCACGACTACGACGACGATGACGACGATGACGACGACGACGATGACGACGGGCCCAAGGGCAGCGTCGACGCCGGCGGCGGCTTCCTGAGCCGGGCCGTGGCCGAGGACGACGACAAGAAGGACGACCACGACAAGGGCGACCACGACAAGGGCGACCACGACAAGAAGTGGGACAAGAAGGACCACCACAAGAAGTGGGACAAGGACGACCACGACTACGACGACGATGACGACGATGACGACGACGACGATGACGACGGGCCCAAGGGCAGCGTCGACGCCGGCGGCGGCTTCCTGAGCCGGGCCGTGGCCGAGGACGACGACAAGAAGGACGACCACGACAAGGGCGACCACGACAAGGGCGACCACGACAAGAAGTGGGACAAGAAGGACCACCACAAGAAGTGGGACAAGGACGACCACGACTACGACGACGATGACGACGATGACGACGACGACGATGACGACGGGCCCAAGGGCGGCGTCGACGCCGGCGGCGGTTTCCTCGCATCCGTCATGAACGACGAGTGGGGCCAGGGCTCGAAGCAGGAAGAGAACGGGTCCAAGCAGGAAGAGGGCTCGAAGAAGGACGACAACGGGTCCAAGCAGGAAGAGGGCTCGAAGAAGGACGACAACGGGTCCAAGCAGGAAGAGGGCTCGAAGAAGGACGAGTACGGCAAGAAGGACGACGAGAAGAAGGACTACGGGAAGAAGGACGACGAGAAGAAGGACTACGGCAAGGACGACCACGACAAGAAGTGGAAGCACAAGGACCACGACAAGGGCGACGACCACGACTACGACGACGACGATGACGACGACGATGACGACGACGACCCGAACGGTGGCGTCGACGCCGGAGGCGGCGGCCTCGCGATGAACAACGGCAGCCTGGCTGCCGGTTCGCTGCTCATGCTCGGCGGCATCGGTGCCGGCGCCTGGAAGCTGCGCCGTCGTGGCGTGACCGGTACCTCGGCCTGATCGAGGTCGCATCACCTGCAGCTCGCTGCGCTGTCGCGGCCGCCGTCCTCTCCGGACGGCGGCCGCGGCGATGCGTTTCCCAGCCCCGATCCGGATCTCCCCGCCGCGTCCCGGCACACGAAAGGCCTCTCGCATGAACGCCAGGCAACCGCTCGGCTCGCAGACGCCCCCCGAGCCCGCGTCGTCCCGCTCCCTCGGCCAGACCCTCCTGTGGCCGGTGCTGGCGGCCGCGATGGGCGGACTGCTCTGCTACAACTCGCTCGGCGGCCAGACGGCAAACACCCCTCAGGCCCGCCCCGCGTCGCCCGCACCCGCGCCCGTCAGCCCACCGAAGGCCGCTCCCGTCCACCCGCCGCTGCCGCGCTCCGTCCCGACCCGTATCGCCATCCCGGCCATCTCGGTCAGCGCCCCCTTCACCGTGCTGACCCTCAACAAGGCCGGGCAGTTGAACGCGCCGCCGCCCAACGACAAGAACCTGGTGGGCTGGTACGGGAAGGGCGCCACCCCGGGCGAGAAGGGCACGTCCATCCTCGCGGGTCACCTGGACACCATGACGGGGCCCGCGGTGTTCGAGTCGCTCAGCGCGCTCAAGCCCGGCAACAAGATCGACATCACCCGCCAGGACCGCAAGGTGGCCACGTTCAAGGTCGACACGGTGGAGACCTTCAGCAAGGCCGCCTTCCCCAGCGCACGGGTCTACAACGACGCGCCGACCGCTCAGCTGCGTCTGATCACCTGCGGCGGTCTCTATGACAAGAAGACCAAGGACTACAAGGACAACGTCGTCGTGTTCGCCCATCTCGACTCCGTCAGGAACGGCTGAACCACCGGGAGCGGTCCGGGACGGGACGGGCCGGCACCGGCGAGGTGACCCGGCGCCGATGACGGCGGTCGTTCCCCGCTCGCCACTCCGGGGCCGGTCCCGGATTCCCTCCGGGGTTCCTCCCGCAACACGCCTGCCCGGGAAGCGGGACAACCAGCTGCCGGATCAGGTTGTCCTGTGCGACTGTTGGCGATCGGTCCCCGGAGCCGCCCCCCGGGGGGGGCCGGGCCGTCGTGTGGTGCGCGGCAGTGACGCCGGGCGCCGTGCGGCCGTGGAGGGCGTCCGGTTTGTGAGGCTGTTGGCCGGCGGCTCCGGCCCAGGGGTTGACCGGAGCCGCCGGGGGCGTCCGAGGGGAGCGGACTGCCCGAACGGAACACCGTGGGGCCGACGAGGAGGAGTGTCGTCCGCAGTGCCACACGCAGTAAATATATTTACCGCCAAGTAAGCAAGGGCATGAAAAAATTCATGCTCTTCTGGACATGAAAGTACCCCTTTCCTCCCGCCGGGGGGGGCGGTGCCGCCCGTCAGTCCTCGAGGAAGAAGTCGTGCTGTTCGGCGGCGTGCTCGTACTGCTCCAGCCGCCGCTGCGTGCGTTCGGGGTCCGCGTCCACCATCGCCTGGAGGATCGCCGCCGACAGCACACCGGGCGCCGAGTAGGAGTCGAAGACGAGTCGCGAGCCGGTGCCGGCGGTGAGGGCCACGTCGACCTCGTCCACGAGCGGGCCCAGGGTGAGGTCCGTGATGAGGGCGGTCCGCAGACCCGTACGCCGGGCGGCCCGCACCGCCGACAGGGTCTCCTTGGCGTGCCGGGGCATCGCGAAGGCCAGCACCCAGGTCCCGCCCGCCTCGCGCGACTGCAGCAGCGCGTCGTACGCCACGCTCCCGCCCCGCGACACCAGCCGAACGTCCGGGTGGATCCTCCGGGCGGCGTAGGCGAAGTACTCGGCGAGCGAGGTGGAGATCCGCAGCCCGAGGATCGTCAGCGGCACCGACCGGGCCAGCTCTCTGCCGACCTCGAGCACCTGGCCGGTGTCGGCGAACCTCCGGCGCAGGCTCTCCAGGTTCGCGATCTCGGCGTCGACCGCCGTCTGCAGTTCGTTGCGATGGCTCTCGCCCGCCTCCGGGGAACCGGCGACCGCGCTGAGCGCGATGGGCTGCAGCGCCTCACGCAGCGCCGGGTAGCCGCTGAAGCCCACAGACGACGCGAAACGCGTCACCGAGGGCTGGCTGACACCCACACGGTCCGCGAGATCGGTGATCGACAGAAAGGCCGCTTCGGTGAGGTTGTCCGTGATGTACTGCGCGATACGCCGCTGCCCGGGTGACAGCCGGTGTCCGCCGAACAGCGCACGGACCCTCTCCACAGGAGCCGGCTCCGCGTCCGGAGTCTGTCTTCCCGGCGTGATCGCAGACGCCTGTGCGCGCGCCCGCTGCCCTGATGGCACCGTGTGCCTCCCTCTCGTCCCGCTCTCGCTCAACATAGCTCACCATGCGTGGTCGCCCGCGGGACTCTTCGTACAACCGGAAGGCCCTCCGGTCGTACGACCGGAGGGTCCCGGCCGCCCTGACAGGGCGGCCGGGACCCTCACGGGGAAGCGTGCCTCAGCTCAGGGGACCGAGGTCGCGGCTCGGGCCTCCGGAGGTCCGTGCGGGGCGCAGCGTGCCGGGGCGGTCGGTCATGGCGGCCATGGCCACGCCGAGGCAGAGGGCCACGATGCCGACGATGACGTTGCTGACGACACTGCCGGTGACGGCGACGTTCCCGGCGACGATCCACGGGGAGAAGATCGTGAAGGCGCCGATCACGATGGCGCACCAGGCCATGGCGTGGGTCCGCTCGTAGGCCGAGCCGAACCCGCCCAGGCACAGGGCGAAGGCGACACCGCAGATCAGGTTGGTCACGGCCAGGGTGGTGAGGCCGTTGAAACCGACGATCCACGGCGAGGCCGCGAGGTAGAGGCCCGTGAGGAGGGCCAGCGTTTCTGTCACCTGGCCGCGCGGCGACGCGGTGGCGCGTTCGAAGCGCGCGCGCATCTCTGCGAGATCAGGGTGCTGCTCGATACTCGGTTGGTGTGTGGTCATGCGGGCCGCCTCCTTCGGAAGCATCAAATCGGCCCCTTTCCCCTGCCATGAAACGCTTCTCGGGCGAATCCCTCAATCCCCTGGCACTCCCCCGGCAGCCGCCGGCAGCCCCCCGGCGGGACGGTGCGGCGGCCCTTCGGCGGCCGGCCGGTGGTGCAGCCGGCGGGGCGGGCTCAGCGCAGGGTCTGTCCGGCCTGGGGAGGGGTCGCACCGGAGGTCTGGTCCGGGGCCACGAGCGACTCCGCGAGGGGGATCCGGGCGAGGGTGAAGACGCCGACGGTGATCAGCGCGAGCCCCAGCAGCTCCGGTAGCAGCCACCAGCCGGTGCGCACGTGCTCCTCGTAGAGGGTGACGCCGAGCAGGAGGCTCAGCGTGGCGTCGCCGAGGGTGAGCGCGGGTTGGGAGGCGACCAGCGGGCCCGCCTGCAGGGCGTTCTCCAGCAGGAACAGCGCGGTGCCGCCGGCGACCGCGAAGGCGTACACCTCCCAGGAGGTGAAGAAGGCCACGGCTCCCTCGTCCTCGAGGATGTGGGTCGCCGACTTCATGAGGGCCGCGGTGAGGGAGTAGCTGATGGCGGTGGCCGTGCCGAGGAGGGCGGCGCGGGTGCGCCCCACGGGCCGTCTCAGGGCGACGGCCGACAGCGTGACCACCGCTCCCCCGCAGAGGGCGAGCGCGGGCAGCCAGCGGTCCAGGGGCACCTGTGTGCGGTTGCCGGTGGGGGACGCCGCAGCCAGGGCGATGCCCAGGCCCACCACGACGAGGCCCACGGCGCCCCAGCCCACCGGGGGCAGATGACTGCGCATCACGAGCGAGGCGACAATGAGTGCGAGCGGCAGTTCGAGGACGAACAGGGGCTGGACGATCGCCATCGGCCCCGTGTTCAGCGCCAGCGCCTGGCACACCCCCGCCACGAGAACGGCGGCGATCCCGGCCAGCCAGAGGGGACGGCGCAGCAGATCGAGCATCAGCCCGGGCCGGAAGCCGCTGGAGCTGGGCACCTTGAGGGCTTCCTGGCGCTGCAGCACGGTGGCGACGGCGTTGCTGAGCGCCGAGGCGAGGGCGAAGCCCACCGGCACCAGGAGTGCCTGCACCGTCCGTTCCTCCCGCCTCCGCCCCCGTGGCCGCTGTGGTTCCTGCCATCGTGACCCCGGCGCGGGTCCCGCCGCGATCGGGGAGGGCGGGGCTGCGGTCCGAACGGGGTGGCCGGGGCCGGCCTCAGCGCGAGGTCCACCCGTCCGCCCGCCACGGGTCCGCCTGCCCGCCCTCCGCGGGCGGAACGCCGCGCGGCCGTCCCCACGAGGTCCGCAGGGCCGCCGTCACCGCGAACTCCGCCGGGCTGCGGTCCGTTCGGGGGCGGCCGACAATGGGCAACGAGTCGCTGTCCGGCCCGCCCACGACGCCGCGGCGGCGTCGGCCCGAGAGGAACGTGCTCATGCGCGCTGAATCTTCGCCGGCCGCGCGGACGGGGGCCTTCATCGCGGTCGCCCTGTCCCGCGTCCGGCTCGTCCTGGCGGCGTCCGTGGTTCCGATGGCCGTACGCCACCGGCTCGCGGTCCACGGCAGGGTCCCACCGCTCGCCTCTGGCGCGCCATGCGGAAGGGGCCTGCCGTGAAGAGCGGGGCCGAACGGACGGAGATCCTCCATCGGTCGCTGCGGGTGTCCCTCGCCGCGTCCGCGGGCTTCTACCCGTTCCTGTACGGGCTGCACGATCCGGAGCTGGCGCTGTACGCGCTGTTCGCGCCGATCGCCCTCGGTCTGCTGTCCTCGATCCCCGGGTCCGGGCGGCAACGGGCCGCGGTGATGCTGAAGGCGCTGCCGGTGGGCCTGGTGCTGGTGGCGCTGGGAACCGTGCTGGCGGTGGCGACCTGGGCGGCGGTGCTCGGGATGCTGGTCGTGGGCTTCCTCCTCGCCTTCGCGGCGATCGCGGGGCCGCGGCCGGCGGGCGCCGCGCCGGGACTCCAGCTCTTCTACATCCTGGCCTGCTTCCCGCCGTACGAGCCGCAGACCCTGTGGCTGCGACTGGCCGGACTCACCTTCGGAGTGGTGGTGCTGGCGCTGTGCGAGCTGTTCCTGCTGCCGCGGCAGGCGGGCCCGACGTACCGGTCGACCCTCGCGGAGGCCGTGGCCACGGCCGGCGACACCATCGCCGGACGCATCAGCCTCTCCCCCGAGGCTCTGCGGACCGCCGGCTCGCGCCTGCGGCTGTCGAAGATCCCGCCCGCGGAGCGCCCGGCGGGCCCGGGCCGTGCGGTGCGCGGACTGTCCCAGGCCGGGTCCGCCACCCGTCGGCTGCTGGAGCAGCTGGCCCATCAGACCGAGACCGGGGAACTGCGCCGGCTCGTCCGGGACGGTGCCGAGGCCGGTGTGCGCGGCGCGGAGCGCACCGACTCGGCATCCGGCTCGCTGCTGCCGCGGGTGGCGGCCCTGTGCGACGAGACCGCCGCCGCCCTGCGGGCGGGGCGGCCCGCCCCCGGCCCGCAGCGGATGGACGAGGCGATCGACGCCTTCCAGCAGACGCGCGTCCGGCAGGCGACGGGGCCGGCGGCCGACGTCCCCCCGGTGCCGGTGCTGCGCCGGCAGGCGGCGCTGCTGGCCGTCGCCGAGTCGGTGCGGATCCTGGAGATCTCCGTACGGGTCGGCCTCGACGGGCGGCGCACCCCGCCGATCGAACCCCGGGAGCTGTTCTGGTACGCCGAGTCATCCACCCCGCAGCTGTGGATCCGCCGGGTCACCGGCAACATGACGCTCCGCTCGGTGCAGTTCCAGAACGCGGTGAGGATCGCGCTGGCCCTCGCTGCCGCCCGGTTCGTCGCCGGTTCGCTGGACCTGACCCACGGCTTCTGGGTGCTGCTGGCGGTACTGACGCTGAGCCGGACCACCGTCGGCCAGACCTGGGCGGTCATCCGCGAGGCGGTCGCCGGCAACCTGGTGGGGGCCGTCGCGGCGGGCGCCCTGCTCATCGGCCTGGGGCAGCACACCGGGGTGTACGCCGTGCTCCTCGCGCCGGGCATGCTGATCGCGTTCGCGCTCGGGCCGCTGCTGGGCATCGCCTGGGCACAGGGGCTGTTCACACTGGTGGTGGCCACCGCGTTCGCCCAGATCGCGCCGGCGTCCTGGCGGCTGGCCGAGGCGCGGATCGTGGACGTGGTGACCGGGAGCGCCATCGGACTGCTGTGCGCGTTGCTCGCCTGGCCCGCCGGCGCCAGGCGGGAGGTGCGCAGGACCATGGCAGGGCTGCTGCGGGAGTGCGGACCGCTGATCAGGGGCACCGTCGCCGTTCTGACGGCCTCGCCGCCGGGCTCGGTGCCTCCCCCGCCGACGCTCCCCGCGCTGCACCGGCTGACCCTCGCCGAGTCCGCCTACGCCCAGTTCCGCAGCGAGCCGGTGGGTAGCAGGCCCGTCCTGGCCGACTGGCACGGCGTGCTGATCGCGGCCAACCAGATCCTGCTCGGCGCCCACTGGTTGCCGCGTTTCGACCTGCCCGCGCACGCCCTGCCCCCGGACGCCGCCGACCGGGCCTCTGCGGACGCCCGGGCGCTGGCGCGGTGCACCGACCGGCTCTCCGCCCTGTGCACCGGTGAGCGGCCGCCGCCCGTCGGGACCCGGCCGGACGCCTCCCCGCCGCCCGGGCCGCCGCTGCCGGCGCTGGTCGACCTCGACGTGTGGTTGCGCAGCCTCGACGCCCAGCTCGCCCAGATCGAGGCCCAGCTGCCCGACCCGGTCCGCCGGGCGGCACCGGGCACCTCGGAGCCGGGCTCCGCGGGCTCGGTGTCCGGTCCCGGCGGGCCCGGAAGGTAGGGCCCGCGCCCGTGTCCGGCCGGAGCCTCCGCACCGCGCCGCGCCCCCCGGAGCCCTGCGGTTGGGCTCGCCGCGCGGGCCGGTCCGCGAGCCTCCTCCGGGCGGCTCCCGCGGCCCGCGGTCACGCCGGACCGGCCGGCGGACGGCGGCGGACCGGACCGGGCCGCACGGGCCCTCCCGGGCGGTCCGCTTCCCTGGGCCCCCGCCCGGGGCTCCCCGCCCGCTGATGCGCGCGGGGAGGCTGTGGAGGAAGCTGGGGTCACGGCCACGCGGGGGAGGAGGTGAGGGGTGTGGCCACCGGCCCATGGGACCGGCTCCAGGGCCGTCACGGGCTCCCCACCGCAGACGCCGACGAGACCCCCGGTCTGCCCGGGGGCCAGGACCTGTGGGACAGCGCGGCCGGGGTCGCGGTCCTGGACGCCGATCTGCGCTACCGCTACGCCAACCCCGCCTTCTGCCGGATCACCGGCGAGTCCGCGGCCGGTGCCGGCGGCCGGCTGCCGAGCCCCGGCGCGGAGCAGTACCTGGGCACCCCCACCGGACTGCCGGCCGAGGTGCTCGCCGACGGCGTCCCCCGCACCCGGGTCACCGGTCCCGGCGGGCGCTTCCACACCACCTGCCTCCGGCTGGAGAACGAGGGCACCGTCACCGGGCTGATGTGTGTGGTGGCCGAGTCCTCCGCGCCCCGGCTCGAGGAGGAACTGGCCCGGGCCGACGCTCGCCTCGCCGCGGCTGACGAGGCCGTCGAGCGGATCGGCACCTCCCTCGACGAGGCCGCCACCTGCCGCGAACTGGCGGAGTTCCTGGGCTCGTGGATCGCGGAGGCCGCCGCCGTGGAACTGCTCCGGCCGCCTGCGAAGAACGGCGCGCCGCCCTCGCGGCGGCCCTCCCCGGCGATGACGCGCCGCGCCGCCGGGTCCGGGGCCGTGGAACTGCTCGCCGACGGCGACCGGCTCCGGCCGCGGGCGGAGTCCGCCGCCGCGCGCGCCGTCGAGTCCGGGCTGCCTGCGGCGGAGTACGACGCCGCCGCGCGCGCCGCGGTCCTCGCCGTCCCGCTGATCGGGCCTCCGGACGGCGGCGGACCGGGCGGGCCCGTCCTGGGCCTGACGCTGCTGGCCCGTACCGGAGCGGCGTTCACCGGCCACGACATCACCGTCGCCCGGCACGCGGCGCGCCGCGCGGCCGTCGGCGTCGTGCACGCTTGGGCGTTCGCCGCCGAGCAGGGCAAGTCCGTGGAGCTCCAGCGGGCCCTGCTGACCGAGCCTGGCAAGCCGCACCCCAATCTGCGGTTCGCGACCCGCTATCTGCCGGCGGGCAGCCTCAACATCGTGGGCGGCGACTGGTTCGAGACCGTGCGCCTCCACTACGGCCGCACCCTCCTCGTCATGGGCGACGTCATGGGGCACGGCGTGGAGGCGGCCGTCGAGATGAACACGTACCGGTCGATGCTGCGCGACGTGGCCGCCGCCGATCTGCCGCCGCACCGGGTGCTGCGGCAGCTGGACATCGCCATATTCGAGACCATGGCCCGGCCGGCGACGTGCCTGCTGGTCCGGGTCGACCCTGCGCGCGGGCTCGGTTCCTTCGCGAGCGCCGGTCACCTGCCGCCCGTGGTGTTCACCCCCGACGGGCACGCCGAGCTCGTGGACGTACCCGCCGGGCCCCCGCTCGGCACCGGTGTGGGCGGCTACGAGCTGGTCACCCGGTCGCTGACGCCGGACGACACGCTGCTGCTGTACACCGACGGTCTGGTCGAGCGACGCGGCGAGGACATCGACGACTCGCTGCGGAGGCTGGTCGGGGTGCGGCTGCCGTGCACGGCCACGGTGGACGAGATGGTCGACTCGGTGGTCCGTGAGCTGGACGCCGAGCACGCGGAGGACGACGTGGCGCTGCTCGCGGCCCGTGTCCGCCCGCGCCGCCCGCACCCGGCGGAGGAGCGGCCGTTCCTGGGCGGGGCGCGCTGACCGCGCCGCCCGGGAACGGCCGGCGGGAGCGTTTCACGTGCCCGCGCCGCCGCCCAGAACCAGCCGCCGCTTCGGCGGCGGCGCCGGCCGCGGGGACCTGCGCGGAGAGTGCGACACGCTCGCGGGGCTGGGCGAACGCCCTCGGCGGTCCGGCCGTCACGGGNCAGCCGCCGCTTCGGCGGCGGCGCCGGCCGCGGGGACCTGCGCGGAGAGTGCGACACGCTCGCGGGGCTGGGCGAACGCCCTCGGCGGTCCGGCCGTCACGGGCGTGTTCAGGGGCCCTGACGTCGGGCGGGGGCAGACACAGCGCACCCGCGTGCGCCTCGGCCTCGTCCGTCGTGCCGGAGGGCACCGGGGAGAGCGCCGGCCGCGGGCCGCGCCCGCGGGGCCAGGTCCGGACGGGGCCGCGGGGTCGTCCGCCGCCTCGGGCCCACCTCACCCGGCGCCGACGTGGTCACGGCACCCGGGCCGGCGACGTGGGCGTCCCGGCGGGCGGGACGACGGCGTCCGGCAGCGACGGCGGTACGGGCACCTCGTCCTGGGGCGGTGGGCCCGAGGTCGGTGGCGGGTTGCCGGGGACGGTCTCCGGCGTCGCCGGTGGCGGCGGCGCGGGCGGTTCCTCGGACGCGGGGCCGGTCGGTGGCTCCGCGGGCGGCTCGCTGACGGTGGTCTCCTCCGGGGGGCGGCCCGGCGCGGTCTCCTCCCCCGGGCTGCGCGGCCCGGGCGTGGCGGTGCCGTCGGTGGCCGGGCCGGGCGGCGACGTGCCCGATCCGGGGCGCTCGCGCTCCGGGCTTCCGGAGGCGTCGTCGGACGGGCTGGCGGTCGCCTCCTCGGGCGGGACGAGGACCGGGGTCGACGGGTCCTGCGGCGGTGGGGCCGGTTCGTCCTTCGCCCCGTCGTCGCCCCTCTCCCGGGCGAAGTAGTCGTGCTCCGCGGGGTCGTACACGACGAAGACCTCGACGGGCCGCGGCGCCGGGGTGACGGCAACGGTCTCGGCCGGGTTGTAGCCGGGCCAGGCGTCGCCCCTGCGCTCCGCGGGGCCGCGGACGAAGACCGGCGGCAGCAGCGGGTTCCCACAGGCGCAGCGCACGCGGGGCACGCCACGGTCGTCGACGAGAACGGCGGTGCCGGTCTGCAGGACGGCCTGGTACGGGCGGGCCGCGCCGTCCGTGAAGCCGTGGTTGGTGACCCGGGTGTCCATCCGCCGGGTCACGGGGGTCAGGGAGCGCAGATACGCGGGGACGGCGGCCGGCGCGAGCCCGATGGCCGAGGCGAAGGCCCGGTTCCGGTCCGGCTGGTCGGCGAGGAGCCGGATCTGCTGCTCGGTGTCGCAGCTGGCGGTCTTCTCCGTGCCGCCGTAGAGGCCGGGCGTCGCACCGTCCACTCCCCGGGTGACGTTGGCGCCGGCCGGGGACGGGCTCGCCGGCGAGGCGGGCAGTTCGGCACGCGGCTGCGGGGTCCGGGGGACCTTCGCCGTCGACCGGGTGAAGGGCTCGGGGCCGGTCGCGGACGCGGCCTGGAGCTGGATCTCGGTGCCGGCCCCGCCCGTGCCGCCGGGCCGGGTGAGGACGACGGCGAGCGCGGCGGCCACGACGACGGCCGCAGTGAGCACGGCGATCGTCGGGACCGAGCGCCACCAGGGGCCCGAACCGCCCGGGCCGCCGCCCGCGGGGCCGGACGGTCCACCGCCGGGGGGCGCGGGCGGAGGTGGTGGGGGTGTCGCCTCCCCGCCCGAGAGCGGGCCGGAGGGAGGTCCTGCGGGTCGCCCCGACGGCGGTTGCGCGCTCACGGGCCCTACTTCCCAGACCGGGACGTCCGTTCCCCGGAAGGTCCCGGATCCACCGGCCGTGCCGGAGATCGAGAGTGGCTTTCCCCCAATTGTGTGCGCGGCCGCGGCGGGGCCCGCAAGCCGAACCGGTCGGACCAGCCGGGCGGGCGGCAGGGGACCCCGCTGCTTACGGTGGCACCGTGAGCCAGCAGCCCCCCACCCCCCGGCGCGGCGGCGCGCACGGTCTGCGGGCCTGGCGCGACGCGCTGGTGGCGGTCGTGGCGGGCTTCGCCGCGATGCTCGTCGTGGCCGCCGCGGGTCTGTGGGCGGCGGGCGCGACGGACCTCCCTGACGGTGCGTTCCCGCAGGTCGTGGCCGCTGTGGTGGTACTGGCGGCCGGCGGTGAGGTGGCACTCGCCGGGGACGCCGGGTTCGTGGCGCAGTCCCAGGCCGAACTCACGGTGATGCCGCTGTCGGTGAGCCTCGTGGGGGCGCTGGTGACCGCGACGGCGTTCCTGCGTCCGATGCGGCACCGCGCCGTGGCCGGGACCCGCGAACTGCTCGGCCGGTTCGCCCGGCTGGCGGTCCTGTGGCTGGCGGTCCTCGCCGGCCTCACCGCCCTGGCGCGGAAGACGTTCCGGATCCCGCTCGGGGACGACTCCCCGCTGTCCGACATCGGCGAGTTCCTGGACGCCGCCCCCCGGCTCGGCTTCCGCGCGGAGCTCGGAACCACCCTGCTCTACGGGCTGCTGTGGCTGATCGGGGTGACAGCCCTGGCCCTGATCGTGTCGCGCCGGGCTCCGCTGCCCCCGCGGCTGGTGCCGTTCCAGGAGGCGGTGCGTCCCGCCGCTCACGCGATGGTGTGGCTGCTGCTCGCGTACGTGGTCGTCGGGCTGTGCGCCGGCGTCGTGGTCGCGGTGACCCAGGGACACCCCGGGCGTACCTTCGCGGTGATCCTGCTCGGTCTGCCCAACCTCGCCTGGCCTGCACTCACCCTCGGACTCGGCGCCACCTGGGAGGGCAGGGTCGAGGGGCCGTTCGGACTGCCGATGCCGCAGGTGCTGGACACCGTGCTGCGCGGCGAGGGCCGCTCGACGCTGAACGTGGCCACGCTGGCCGAGCAGGACGGGCGGGCGTGGTGGCTGGTGGTCGTCGCGGCGGTGCTGGTGCCCGCCGCGGCCTTCCTCATGGCGGCGCGCTCCCCGGCCCGGACCAGGTCCTGGCAGCACGCCCTGCGGATGGGCGTGGCCCTGGCCCTCACGGTGCTCTTCGTGTGTCTCACCGGCCGGGTCGCCGCGCGCTACGGCCTCTCGCTGCTCGGGGTCGGCGACCTCGGAGGGCTCGGCGGGGAGGTGTCGCTGCAGCCCCGGCTGTGGGCGGCGGTGGGCATCGGCCTCGGCTGGGGCCTCGTCGCCGGCCTGCTCGGTTCCCTGCTGGCGGCGCCGGTACGGCGCCGCGGCGAGGTGGACGGCTGAGCGGTCGCGGGCGGACGGATCGCGCGGGGACGGGCGCGGGCCCGGGGACCGAAGGTGGCGGCATGCGACCGGGCCGGGAGAGCCTGCGTACCGGCCTCGTCGTCAGCCGGACGTGCCCCGCCCGCGGCCTGTCTCGGTGATCTGCGTCGGTGGCGCCGGAGCCGCGGACCGCCCGGGCGCGGTGGTGCGCCGGGGCGGCTGGGACGGCGACTCGCGCGACGACCGCGGGGGCTCGGTGACGGCGAACGGGGCCAGCCGGGAGCCGTCGCAGTACACCCACCGCTCATGCTCCGCGTCGTACAGCCAGAGAGTCTCCCCGTCCACGACCATCCCCAGCCGCATCCCCCGGGTGCGCCTTCGGAACGTCTCGCGGTCGGCACTGCCCGCGGCGAGTTCGTCCGCGGCCCGGCGGTACTGGGAGAGCACTTCCTCCGCCCGGGCGAGCAGCGGCTGCGGATCGGACGTGCGGTCCAGCGGCTGCCCGGCCGACGGGGGAGCCTGCGGGACGGCGACGAGCAGCCGCCCGTCGACCCAGGCCGACCATCCGTTGGCGCACATGACCCGCCCCCAGTCGCCGCGCCGGTCGACGAGTTCGACCGGCAGGAACGGGTCGAGGGGCACGCTGGGGCCGCTCACGTCGGGAGCCTGCCAGCTGGTCATGCCGTCACCGGGGACGACGTGCGTCGGGCTGAAGCCCGGTACGGCGGTGGGTTCGGTCATCGGCACCCCGTCACTTCCGCATGACCGCGGGCTCGTGCCGCCGCAGCAGCATCGCGACGACGAACCAGAGCGACACGCTGAGCAGCACCATCACGCCCATGTTCGTGAGCCACACCGCGGCGGAGTGGTCGAAGAGCGGATCGGCGGTGTCCTTGCCGGGCACGATCCGGGCGAGGTCGACCGTGCTCGCCATCGCCGCGAACGCCCACCGTGCGGGCACCAGCCAGCCCAGCTGCTCCATGCCCAGCACGCCGTCGAGCTTCAGCAGGGCGCCGCAGAAGACGATCTGGACCATGGTGAGGAGCACCAGCAGCGGCATGGTGACCTCCTCCTTGGGAACCAGTGCGGAGATCACGAGGCCGAGCATCATCGACGTGAACGACAGCAGCGCCACGGCCAGGGTGATCTCGAGCAGCGGGGGCAGGAGCACGCCCTTGCCGCCTGGCGCGTTCAGATCCACGCCGGCGAGGCCCACGAGGGTGAGGACGACCGCCTGGACGACCGTGATCGAGCCGAGCACCACGACCTTGGACGTCAGATAGGCGGATCTGGACAGGCCGACGGCACGTTCCCGCCGGTAGATCACGCGCTCCTTCACCAGCTCGCGCACCGCGTTCGCCGCGCCCGTCAGCACCCCGCCGACGCAGAGCACGAGCAGGGCGTCCATGGCGGTGTCCAGCGTGAACCTGCTCCCCGCCAGGGCCCGGGCCATGACGCCCATCCCGAAGGGCAGCGCGATCATGATGACGATGAAGGTGCGGTCCGCGCTCAGCACGGACACGTAGCGGCGGACCAGGGTGCCCAACTGCCCGAACCAGCTCTGGGACTTGGGCGGTGGCGCCGCCGCCACCGGCCGGCGGTCCGGCGCGGCGCGCGGCTGGGGGCTGAGCGCGATGTACTGGCGGTGCTGCGACGACACCCGGTAGTCCCCCGCCCAGTCGCGGTCGCGGTCGTTCTCGAATGCCTCGAACGCCTCCGGCCACTGGTCGAAGCCGAAGAACTCCAGCGCGTCCTCGGGAACCCCGAAGTAGGCGATCCGGCCTCCCGGCGCCAGGACCAGGAGCCGGTCGCACACATCGAGGTTGAGCACGCTGTGGGTGACCACGATGACCGTACGGCCGTCGTCGGCGAGTCCGCGCAGCATGTGCATCACCGAGCGGTCCATGCCCGGGTCCAGGCCCGAGGTGGGTTCGTCGAGGAACAGCAGGGACGGCTTCGTCAGCAGCTCCAGCGCGACGCTGACGCGCTTGCGCTGGCCGCCGGAAAGACTGTGGATGGGCTGGTCGGCGCGCTGCTCCAGGCCCAGTTCGCGGATGACCTCCTCGACCCTCGCCTCACGCTCCGCGGACGCCGTGTCCTCGGGGAAGCGCAGTTCGGCGGCGTAGCCGAGGGCCCGGCGCACGGTGAGCTGGACGTGCAGGATGTCGTCCTGCGGTACGAGCCCGATGCGGCGGCGGAGTTCGGCGTAGTCGCGGTACAGGTCGCGCCCGTCGTAGACGACGGTGCCGTGCTCGGCGGGGCGGAGCCCGGTGAGCGCGTTCAGGAGGGTCGACTTGCCGGCGCCGCTGGGTCCCACCACGGCGAGCAGGCACTTCTCGCCGACCGGGAAGGACACGTGGTCGAGGAGTACCTTGCGGCCCTCGTCCACCGTGACGGCGAGGTCCTGCACGTCGAGCGAGATCTCGCCGGAGTCCACGAACTCCTGCAGTTCGTCGCCGACGAGGCGGAAGGTGGAGTGGCCGATGCCGACGGTGTCCCCTTCCGAGATCGCGGCCTGGGTCACCGGCTGGCCGTTGAGGTAGGTGCCGTTGTGGCTGCCGAGGTCGACGATCTCGTAGCGGCCGTCCAGGTGGGCGCGGAGCTCGGCGTGCCGGCGGGAGACGATGAGGTCGTCGATGACGACGTCGTTGTCGGCGGCGCGGCCGATGCGGACCGTGCGGGTGGGCAGCGGGCGTACGGTCGTGGGCTGCCGGAACGTACTCGTGGCGGCGGTTCCCGCCGCGGCGGACGGCGGGGTCCTTGCGGGCCGGGCCTGCGGTTCCCGCCGGGCGGCGGGCTCGCGGGCGCCGGACGCGGGGATCTCCGGCTCACGGGGCGCGGAGGAGGGCGCTTCCCGCTCCCGCGGGCCGGGTGAGGCGGTTCCGGACACGGGTGCCGCGGGTGACGGCCGCTCCGTGCACGGGGCCCCGGCCCGGGGGCGGGCCGCCGCCGGCGCCTCGGGCTCGGCCGCCGTGCCCACGAGCACGGCGCGCGGGCCGTCCTGCGGATTGCCGAACCGGATGACGCTGCCCGGCCCCACGCCCCACTCGTGGACGCGGCGGCCCTCGGTGTACGTGCCGTTCGTGCTGTTCTCGTCCTCGACGGTCCAGTGGTCCGCGACGGTCCTCAGGACCGCGTGGTGCCAGGACACCCGGGCGTCGTCCAGGACGATGTCGCTCAGGGGGTCCCGCCCGACGTGGTACACCCGGCCGGGGCTCATGAGCGTCGAGCCCCCGTCGGTTTCGATGACCAGCTCGGGCGCGGTCGGCGCAGCGGGCCGCTCAGCCATGCGACGATTTTAACTTTCGCCCTGTATGTCCGCCCGGTCACCGGGGCCGGCAGGCCGCCGGGAGCGGGCACGGGGCGAGGGCTCCGGGACGGGCTGCCGGGACAGGAGCTGCCGACCGCCCCGCGGGAGTCGCCTCAGGCGACGGACCCCACGGACCGGGCCGATGTGCGCGGGCCGTCGTGATGGATCGGCGTGTGGGCGCCCGCCAGGGGGACGCCGGTGCCGCCGCGTCGTCCTGCGACGATCTCCGCGGCGATGGAGACCGCCGTCTCCTCGGGCGTACGGGCCCCCAGGTCGAGGCCGATCGGCGAGCGCAGCCGGGCGAGTTCGAGTTCACCGACGCCCGCCTCGCGCAGCCGGGCGTTGCGGTCCTCGTGGGTGCGGCGCGATCCCATCGCGCCGACGTAGGCGACGGGCAACCGCAGGGCCCGTTCCAGCAGCGGCACGTCGAACTTGGCGTCGTGGGTGAGGACGCACAGCACGGTGCGGCCGTCGACACCGGTCGACTCCAGGTAGCGGTGCGGCCATTCGACGACGATCTCGTCCGCTTCGGGGAAGCGGGCCTCCGTCGCGAAGACCGGGCGGGCGTCGCACACGGTGACGTGGTACCCGAGGAACTTGCCGACCCGGACGAGGGCGGAGGCGAAGTCGATGGCCCCGAAGACGATCATCCGGGGGGCGGGAACGCTGGACTCGACGATCAGGGTGAGCGGACGCCCGCAGCGCGAACCGTCCTCGCCGATGCCGGCGGTGCCGGTGCGCCCCGCGTCCAGCAGGGCGCGGGCCTCACCGGCGGCGGTGCGGTCGAGTTCGGGGTGCCCGCCGAGGGTGCCTTCGTACGAGCCGTCGGCACGGACGAGGAGCGCGCGGCCCATCAGTTCTCCGGGCCCGTCGGTGATCCGGGCGACCGCCGCGGCCTCGCCTCGTGCGGCGGCGGTCAGCGCCGCCGCGACGACGCCCCGGGAAGGGGAGTCCGCGCGGACCGGTGTGACGAGGACGTCGATGATCCCGCCGCAGGTCAGCCCCACGGCGAAGGCGTCGTCGTCGCTGTAGCCGAAGCGCTCCAGGACGGTCCGGCCGTCCTCGAGCGCCTGCAGGCACAGGTCGTAGACGGCGCCCTCCACGCATCCCCCGGAGACCGACCCGACCGCCGTGCCGTCGCTGTCGACGGCGAGCGCGGCACCGGGCTGGCGGGGCGCGCTGCCGCCGACGGCCACCACGGTGGCGACGGCGAAGTCACGTCCTTGCCCGACCCACCGGCTCAGCTCGTCGGCGATGTCCAGCATGTCGGTCTCCTCAGGGTCGTGGACGCGTGGAGGGCGCGGCCGGGATCAGTGGACGCCCAGCCAGCCTTCGATCGGGTTCAGGGCGAAGAACACGATGAAGATCGCGCTCAGGCCCCACATGAAGGCGCCCACCTCCCGGGCCTTGCCCTGGGCGGCCTTGATGGCCACGTACGAGATGACGCCGGCGGCGACACCGGGGGTGATGCTGTACGTGAACGGCATCAGCACGACGGTGAGGAAGACCGGGATGGCGACGGAACGGTCGCCCCAGTCCACGTGCTTGGCGTTCTGCATCATCATCGCTCCGATGACGACCAGGGCCGCGGAGGCGACCTGGGGCGGCACGATCGCGGTGAGCGGGGTGAAGAAGAGGCAGGCCGCGAAGAACAGCCCGGTGACGACCGAGGCGAGGCCGGTCCGCGCGCCCTCGCCGACGCCGGTGGCGGACTCGACGAACACGGTCTGGCCAGAGCCGCCCGAGACACCGCCGATCGCGCCACCGGCGCCGTCGATGAACAGCGCCTTCGACAGACCCGGCATCCGGCCGCGCTCGTCGGCCAGCTTGGCCTCCGTGCCGACGCCGATGATGGTGGCCATGGCGTCGAAGAAGCCGGCGAGCACCAGGGTGAAGACGATGAATCCGACGGTGATCGCGCCGACGTCGCCCCAGCCGCCGAACTCGACGTTCCCGAAGAGCGAGAAGTCGGGCATGGAGACGGCGCCGCCGGCGAGCTCCGGCGGGGCCATGTTCCACGCCTTGGCGTCGAGACCGGCGATGTTGTGGACGGCGACCGCGACGACGGTGCCGATGAGGATGCCGATGAGGATGGCGCCGGGTATCGCACGGGCCTGCAGCATGAAGATCAGCAGCAGGGTGAAGCAGAAGATCAGCACCGGCCAGCCGGCGAGCTCACCGCCGGCACCGAGCGTGACGGGCGGCCCGAACTCCGCGCCCTTGCCGACGAACCCGGCCTTGACCAGGCCGATCAGCGCGATGAACAGACCGATGCCCATGGTGATGCCGTGCTTGAGCGCGAGCGGGATCGAGTTCATGATCAGCTCGCGCAGCCCGGTCACCACCAGCAGGCAGATCACCACGCCGTACATCACGCACATGGCCATCGCCTGCGGCCAGGTCATCTGGGGGACGACCTGCGAGGCGAGGACGCCGGAGACGCTCAGACCGGCCGCGAGGGCGAGCGGCACCTTGCCGAAGAAGCCCATCAGCAGGGTGGTCGCCGCGGCCGCGAAGGCAGTCGCAGTGATGAGGCCCGGTTGGCTCAGGACGTTGCCGGCGACGTCCTTGCCGTTGAGGATCAGCGGGTTGAGCAGGAGGATGTACGCCATCGCCATGAAGGTGGTGATGCCGCCGCGCACCTCGCGCGCGACCGTCGATCCTCGTTCGGATATGTGAAAGTACCGGTCGAGCCAGGACCGTCCGGCGGGGACGCGCGAGCCGGGGCCGGCGTCCTCAGCGGTGGTCCTCGGCTCCACTGACGACTGGGTCATGGTTGCCTACTCCCAAGGTTCACAGGGGCACCCGCGTCGCATCCGAGAACTGGCTCGGGCTGCGGGATTTGGGATCTTGCGTTGGCTGCACGACCCGGGGGACGGCCCGAGACGAACGGTCTGCGGGACGGGAACCCCGTTGGGGCGACGGTCCGCAGTTCTTCAGGTGTTGCTGGTGCCGGCACCACCGCGTTCGGTGTCCGGCGGCCCGGGACGGATCCCCGGAAGCACGGGCCCCTCGGAAGGGGCCCGGAGGCGTCCCGGGCGGGGCGGCCCCGGGGCCCGGGGGACGGTGGTCCCCCGGAACCCACGCGGCTCAGGTGCCGGTCAGGTGCTCCGGGCGTACCGGCGTCCTGTTGAGTTCCAGGCCCGTCGCGTCGCGGATCGCCGCGAGGACGGCCGGCGTGGAGGACAGGGTCGGGGCCTCGCCGATGCCGCGGAGCCCGTACGGGGCGTGCTCGTCGGCGAGTTCGAGCACGTCGACCGGGATCGTCGGCGTGTCGAGGATGGTGGGGATCAGGTAGTCCGTGAAGGAGGGGTTGCGCACCTTCGCCGTCTTCGGGTCGACGATGATCTCCTCCATGACGGCCACTCCCAGACCCTGGGTGGTGCCGCCCTGGATCTGCCCGACGACGGACAGCGGGTTCAGCGCCTTGCCGACGTCCTGCGCGCAGGCCAGCTCGACGACCTTCACCAGGCCCAGCTCCGTGTCCACCTCGACGACGGCGCGGTGCGCCGCGAACGAGTACTGGACATGGCCGTTGCCCTGCCCGGTGCGCAGGTCGAAGGCCTCGGTCGGGCGGTGCCGCCACTCGGCCTCCACCTCGACGGCCTCGTCCTCCAGCACGTCCACCAGGTCGGCGAGGACCTCGCCGCCGTCGGTGACGACCTTGCCGCCTTCGAGCAGCAGCTCGGCGGTGGCCCAGGCCGGATGATGGGAGCCGAACTTGCGCCGGCCGATCTCCAGGACCTTCTCGCGGACCAGCTCGCAGGAGTTCTTCACCGCGCCGCCCGTGACGTACGTCTGCCGGGAGGCGGAGGTGGAGCCGGCCGAGCCGACCTGGGTGTCGGCCGGGTGGATGGTCACCTGGGTCACGCCCAGTTCGGTGCGGGCGATCTGGGCGTGGACGGTGACACCGCCCTGGCCGACCTCGGCCATCGCCGTGTGCACGGTGGCGACCGGCACTCCGCCGACGACCTCCACGCGCACCCTGGCGGTCGAGTAGTCGTCGAAGCCCTCGGAGAAGCCGACGTTCTTGATGCCGACCGCGTAGCCGACACCGCGGACGACGCCCTCGCCGTGGGTGGTGTTGGACAGACCCCCGGGCAGGGCGCGCACATCGGCCTCGCCGCCCGCGACCTCCCACTGACGCTCCGGCGGCATCGGGCGGGCCTTGATCCGGCGCAGCAGCTCCGCGACCGGCGCCGGCGAGTCGACCGGCTGTCCGGTCGGCATGATCGTGCCCTGCTCCATGGCGTTGAGCTGCCGGAACTCCACCGGGTCCATGCCCAGTTCGGCCGCCAGCTTGTCCATCTGCGCCTCGTAGGCGAAGCACGCCTGCACCGCTCCGAAGCCGCGCATCGCACCGCACGGCGGGTTGTTGGTGTAGAGCGCGACGGCCTCGATGTCGACGTCGTCGACGACGTACGGGCCGACCGACAGCGAGGCGGCGTTGCCGACGACCGCCGGGGAGGCCGAGGCGTACGCGCCGCCGTCCAGGACGATCCGGCACTTCAGGTGCGTGAGCTTGCCGTCCCTGGTGGCGCCGTGCTCGTAGTGCAGCTTCGCCGGGTGGCGGTGCACATGGCCGAAGAAGGACTCGAACCGGTTGTAGACCATCTTCACGGGCTTGCCGGTGCGCAGCGCGAGGAGGCAGGCGTGGATCTGCATGGAGATGTCCTCGCGGCCACCGAAGGCCCCGCCGACGCCGGAGAGCGTCATCCGCACCTTCTCCTCGGGCAGGCCGAGGACGGGGGCGATCTGGCGGAGGTCGGAGTGCAGCCACTGGGTGGCGACGTACAGGTCGACACCGCCGTCCTCGGCGGGCACGGCGAGGCCGGACTCGGGGCCGAGGAAGGCCTGGTCCTGCATGCCGAAGACGTACTCGCCCTCGACGATGACGTCGGCGCGCTCGCGGGCCCGGGCCACGTCGCCGCGGACGATGGGCTGGCGGTGCACGATGTTCGGGTGCGGGACGTGGCCGATGTGGTGGTCGTCGCGGTTCTCGTGGACCAGGACCGCACCGGGGGCCGTCGCCGACTCCTCGTCGGTGATCAGCGGCAGTTCGGCGTAGTCGATCCTGATCTTGGCGGCGGCGCGGCGGGCGGTCTCCGGGTGGTCGGCGGCGACGAGGGCCACCGGCTCGCCGTGGTGGCGGACCTTCCCGTGCGCGAGGACCGGCGTGTCCTGGATCTCCAGGCCGTAGTTCTTCATCTCCGCGGGCAGGTCGTCGTAGGTGAGGACCGCGTGGACGCCGGGGACGGCCAGGGCCTCGGAGATGTCGATCGACCGGATCTCGGCGTGCGCGACGGTGGAACGCAGCGTCTGGCCCCACAGCATGTCCTCGTGCCACATGTCCGAGGAGTAGGCGAACTCGCCGGTGACCTTGAGGGTGCCGTCGGGGCGGAGCGTGGACTCGCCGATGCCGCCCTTGGTCTGCGAGCCCTGGGTGACCTTGGTGGGAGTACCGGCCGGTGTGGTGGTGACTCGGGGGTCGAGCGCCATGGTGTCAGACCGCCTCTCCCTGCCGGGCGGCCGCGAGGCGGACCGCGTCGAGGATCTTCTCGTAGCCGGTGCAGCGGCACAGGTTGCCGGAGAGCGCCTCGCGGATGTCCGCGTCGGACGGGGAGGCGTTGTGCTCCAGCAGCTCGTCGGCGGCGACCAGCAGACCCGGGGTGCAGAAACCGCACTGCACGGCGCCGGCGTCGATGAACGCCTGCTGGACCGGGGACAGCTCGGTGCCCTCGCCGGTCTGCGAGTCGGTTCCCCCGGCGCTCCACTGCCGGGCCTCCTGCAGCGACGTACCGCAGGCGTTGGTGGCGCATCCGCCGTGTCCGTGCTCGGCGCGCTGCCGGGCGAAGTCCGCCAGCCCCTCGACGGTGACGACCTCGCGGCCCTCCACCTGCCCGGCCGCGACCAGGCACGAGCACACCGGGACACCGTCGAGACGGACGGTGCAGGAACCGCACTCGCCCTGCTCGCAGGCGTTCTTGGAGCCGGGCAGGCCCAGGCGCTCACGGAGCACGTAGAGGAGGCTCTCGCCCTCCCAGACGTCGTCGGCTTCCTGCTTACGGCCGTTGACCGTGAAATTCACGCGCATGGTTATGCAGCTCCTTCAAGCGTGCGGCCGCTGCCGCGGTACTGCTCCCAGGTCCAGCCGAGCGTGCGCCGGGCCATGATGCCGACCGCGTGCCGGCGGTACTTGGCGGTGCCGCGGACGTCGTCGATCGGGTTGCAGGCGCCGGAGACCAGCTCCGCGAACTGCTTGGCGATCGAGGGAGTGATGATCTTTCCGCTGTCCCAGAAGCCGCCCTCCAGGAGCGCGGCGTTGAGGAAGTCCTCGGCGGCTCCGGCGCGTACCGGGGTGGGCGCGGCCGAGCCGATGCCGGTCCGCACGGTGCGGGTCTCGGGGTGCAGGGCGATGCCGAAGGCGCACACGGCGATGACCATCGCGTTGCGGGTGCCGACCTTCGAGTACTGCTGCGGTCCGTCCGCCTTCTTGATGTGGACGGCCCTGATGAGCTCGTCCGCGGCGAGCGCGTTGCGCTTCACTCCGGTGTAGAACGCGTCGATCGGGATGAAACGGGTGCCCCGCACCGACTCCACCTCGACCTCGGCGCCTGCGGCCAGCAGGGCCGGGTGGGCGTCACCGGCGGGGGACGCGGTGCCGAGGTTGCCGCCGACGCCGCCGCGGTTGCGGATCTGCGGCGAGGCGACGGTGTGGGATGCGAGCGCCAGGCCCGGCAGCTCGGTCCGGAGGTTCTCCATGATCCGCGTGTACGGAACGGAGGCTCCCAGCCGGACGTTCTCCTCGCCGACTTCCCACTCGCTCAGCTCGGTGATGCGGTTCAGGTCCAGGAGGTACTCGGGCCGACGGTGGTCGAAGTTGATCTCGACCATGATGTCGGTGCCACCCGCGATGGGCACAGCAGTGGGGTGCTCGGCCTTCGCGGCGAGCGCCTCCTCCCAGCTGGCGGGGCGAAGGAAGTCCATGAGTGGCTCTCTTCTACGTGATTCGGTCGTTCACTGGGGTCCGGGGACGGCCGGCCCTGGCGGGATGTTCATGTCCTGTTAACGCGGTGCGGCCCAGTACACAAGGACCGCCCCGCCGGGTGCAGTCACCGAAACCATGAAGGAGTTGGCTGGTCGCCACCCTCGTCTTGTAGATTCGAACGAAAGGCGGAGACCGGTAGCCTCGCCGTTTTCCTCCCGAAACCATCGGCACACCCCTCAGCACAGTCCAACGGCACGACACGACAGATCGGCGGCGACGAGATGCGGCTGCGCGCACTGCTGGAGACCGACGCGCTGGGACTGCGGCTGCTCGGCGGCGACGACGAGCTGGACCGCACCGTCCGCGGCGTGATGACGACCGACCTTCGCGACCCGAGCCGCTATCTCTCGGGCGGTGAACTCGTGCTCACCGGCCTCGCCTGGCGGCGCAGCGCCGATGACTCCGAGCCTTTTGTACGCATTCTCGCAAGCGCGGGGGTCGCCGGACTCGCCGCCGGCGAGGCGGAACTGGGAGACATCCCCGACGATCTCGTCCTGGCCTGCGAGCGGCACAGACTGCCGCTCTTCGCCGTGAACGAAGACGTCGCATTCGCAACGATCACCGAGTACGTGGTGCGCCAGGTGTCGGGCGAGCGGGCCGGTGACCTGGCCGCCGTCGTCGACCGCCACCGCCGGCTGATGACCTCGGGCCCGGCGGGCGGCGGCCCGGAGGTCGTCCTCGATCTCCTCGGCTCTGACCTGGACCTTCGCGCCTGGGTGCTCTCCCCCACCGGACGCGGGATCGCCGGGGCGGGCGAGCCGCTGCCACCGGGGACCGGCGCCGAGCTGTCCGCCGAGCATCTGGCCGCCACCCGCACGGGGCGCCGCGGCCCGCACCGCGCCACCGTCGGCGGCACGACGTATTCGCTGTTCCCGATCCGGAACACAGGCCGGGGCGCCACACCGGCCTCCCGGGACGTCCGGGAGACCGTGCTGTCGGACTGGCTGCTGGCCGTGGAGGCAGACGCGTCCGACTGGCCGGCCGCCCGGCTCGACCTGCTGCAGGGCGTCACCCAGCTGATCGCCGTCGAACGGGACCGCCGGGAGGCGGCCCGCACGGTACGGCGCCGGCTGGCCCAGGAGGTGCTGGAACTCGTCCAGGCGGGCGCACCGCCCGCCGAGATCGCCGCCCGCCTCAGGGTCGCCGCTCCCGTCCTGCTGCCGGGCCTCGGCACGGCGCCCCACTGGCAGGTCGTCGTGGCCCGGGTCGACTGGGACGCGGAGGGCGGCTCCGCCGTCGACGCCGGGCCGGCCGCCCAGTCCCTCCTGGAGGAGATCCTCGTGGACCCGGCCTCGCCGGGCTCCGAGACCGCCGACCGGATCGCCGTCGCCCACAGCGGGGAGGAGGCCGTGGCACTCGTCCCGCTGCCGGCGAGGCCCGCTCCCGCGGGCGAGGCGGGCGAGCCGGCCGAGGGGCAGGCCGACGAGCAGGGCCCCGGCCGGGACGGGGCACCCGGGCTCCACGCGGACGCACTGCTCGAGGCGGTCCGCGAACCGCTCTCCGCCGGCCTCGCCGACGACGGCCGCCTCACCCTCGGCGTCAGCGCCGCCGTCCACTCCGCGGAAGGACTGCGCGGCGCCCTGGAGGAGGCCCGGCACGCCCGTCGCGTGGCGGCCGCCCGCCCCGGGCGGGTGTGCGCGGCCGGCCACCACGAGCTGGCGTCGCACGTCCTGCTGCTGCCGTTCGTCCCCGACGACGTCCGCAGGGCGTTCACGGCCCGGCTCCTCGACCCGCTGCGCGACTACGACCGCCGCCACCGCGCCGAACTGATCCCGACGCTCGGGGCGTTCCTGGACTGCGACGGCTCGTGGACGCGCTGCGCGACCCGGCTCCATCTGCACGTCAACACGCTGCGGTACCGGGTCGGGCGGATCGAGCAGCTGACGGGCCGGGACCTGTCGCGCCTGGAGGACAAGCTGGACTTCTTCCTGGCCCTGCGGATGAGCTGACCGGAGGGGTGAGCCGCCCCGGGGAGGAGCGAGCGAGGACCGACGGACACGGCGCCGATCTGCGACGCGGCAGACGACCCCGCACTCGCGAGGGGAACGGCTACGCGCCTGCGAGCGGTGAGGCCCCGTCAAGCGGCGTACACGCCTTCATCCGAATGTCTGCGAAACATCGACCGGGCCCGGATCGCACCGGAATTGCACGGCCTTCGACGATCAGACTCCCCATGATTGTGAACTGATTCACCAGACCCCTTGGCCACGTAGCCCGATCCGTGCTCTCATTCCGTCTGACTCAACAGCACAATGGCGCGCTTGGGGAGGGCAATGTGGCGTATACCGCCATGTCTGGTTCCGGAACCACAGCAGGTGACGATCCACTCCAGACCGCGGTATGGCGGCTGCGCTCGCGCGGCTGTTGGACGGACGCGGCGGCCCTCCTCGCCCCCCGCGCGACTTCCCCCGCGCTGGCCCTGCAACGCGCCTCGCTCCTCGTGGAGCGCTGTCTGTTCACCGGCGTCGGCTGGGCGGACGCGGAGGACGCCCTGCGCTCGGCGGAGGCCGCGGCGGGGGACGACGACGAGCGCGGCGCGGCCGCCTGCGAGCGCGGTCAACTCGCCTACGCCTCAACCGTGCTGGGAGTGCGCGACCGGGCCGACGAGGCCCGCGCCGCCCTCGGCCGGGCGGCCGCGCTGCTCGCGCCGGACGCGGCGGGCCGGCCGCTCCTCGACTTCCGCCGGGGCCTGGTCGCCGAACACCTCGCCGACTCGGCGCAGGCCGCCCGCGCGGCCTACCACCGCGCCCACGCCGGCGCCCTCGCCCACGGCGACACACTGCTGCTGTCCTTCACCTGGCGCCATCTCGCCGCACTCGCCCTGCGCGACGGAGAGCTCGCCGAGGCCCGGCAGGGGTTCACCGAATCACTGCGCATCCGCGAGGAGCTGGGCTATCTGATCGGCACGGCTCCGGCGTTGGCGGCGCTCGCCGACACCGAGCCGGAACCGGAGGCCACCCGCCTGCGCACCGAGGCCACCCGCCTCTTCCGTCTGCTCGGCGGCGTCCCGACCTGGCTCGGCGACCAACTGGCCCCGCCGGCCCCGGCGGCATGACACGTCGAGTGCCGTCCCCGCGGCGGGACGCGCCTCGCACTCCCCCGGCCGGTGCGATGCGGCGGCCGCTGCTCCCGGCAGCGTGAACCACCCCGGGCGAACGCACCCCCGATCGGTCGGCCGACCGCCGCGCCGGTCGTGTGACATGTCACGGGTGACGGCTCCGGCGTGGGACACGTCGCGTGCCGCCCCTCGGGACGCGTCACGGCACGATCCGCCGGACGCGACTTCGGGCACGACCCGTCGGGGCCGTGACGCGCCGGCGCAACGGCCGGTCAGGACGGAACGCGTGCCGTGACCCGGAACAGTGTGTCGTCCGTGCCGATGACGATCGACCCGTCCCCCGGCACCGCCACCGCCCGGACCGGCGGGCCGGGCCGCAGCGGCAGGGCCTCGTCCGTGCCGAGGCGGCGGAGTTCGACGAGTCCGTCCGCCCAGGCGACGGCCATCGCCCGGCCGTGGACCGCGAGCGCGGTCACCGGGACCCCCCGTTCCGCGAGCGGGGTGTTCTCCGGACGGCGGCCGGGCGTCCAGGTGCGGACCGTGCCGTCCGCGCCCCCACTGCACACCAGCGGCGCCGGGCCGTCCGCCACCGCCACGGCGGTGACCCTGCCGCGGTGCGCGGCGGCCTGGTGCATGCCGTCGTAGCCGAACGCGTGCAGCGATCCGTGACGGTCGCCGACCATGACGAGCCTGGCTGTGGCGGCCAGCGCGGTGCCGGGATGCGCCTCCAGCGTGGCGGCCACCGCATCCGTGAGAGGGGTGTCGCCGTGGGTGCGGAGGCGGCCCCGTTCGTCCAGCATCAGCAGGGTGCCGTCGGGCAGCGGGGCGAGCGCCGTGATCCGCACGGGCATGGTCGCCGTCCCCGCCGCGGGAGTGGCGTCGGCGGGGTGCACGGAACGTATCGCCCCGCGCTGGTCGGCGACGAGCAGATGCCCCGACCAGCGGCCCGTGCCCTGGGCGAGCGCCGCCACCGGACCCGGCCAGGGCGGGGAGACGTCGCCGCGCACCCGGGTCCAGTCGGACCGCCACGGAGCCGTGGCGGCAAGGGTGTCGAGTGCCGGGCGAAGGCGGGGGTCGGCGTCGTCACCGAGGGAGGTGAGCAGGACGAGTGCCCGCTCGGCCGGTGCCTGTTCACGGATCAGCGACTGGCCGGCCCGGAACCAGGCGGCTCGCAGTCCGCCCTGCTCGTCCGGCACACCGAGCTCCGCCGGCCCACCGTGTCCGTCCCGGTCTCCTGCCGGACCCTCGTGCCCGTCCGGACGCCGCTCCGGCCCACCGATCCCGTCCGGGCGTCCTGCCCGACCGTCGTACGTGTCCGGGCGTCGCTGCCGGCCGCGATTCCCGTACCGGCGTCCGCGCGGGCCGTCAGCGCCGCGCTCGTACGCGGCCGTCACGCCCGCGGGGTCCGCGGCGCAGACCTCCGCCGGGTCGCCGAGGTCCGGTGGTCCGCCGCGGACCTGCTCCACGCGGCCGTCCCCGCTTCCCTCCGCCGCGGCACCGGACGGAAGCGGAGCCGCTTCCTGATCCGGCGCGGGAGACCCGCCTGCTGCGGTTCCCGGTTCCCGCCCGGCTGCGGTGACGAACCGGATGTGCCCCAGGTCCCGCAGTGCACGCACGAGTTCGGCGACCTCGGTCGGCTCCCCTGCGTCCGGCGGCGGAACGACGGCCACGCCCGTGAGACCGATGCCCGTCAGCGCGCCGACCAGTTCAGCGGGGCTCCTGGCCACGACGCCGAACCGGTTGGCGAGGGCCCACACCGCGCCGCGCACGCTCTGGGCCGGAAGGAGGACGGCCGGGTCGGACACCGCTCCTGCCCTAGCGGTCCGCGCCGTTGAAGTGCTCCCGTACGAGGGAGGTCACCACGGCCAGGTCCTGCGCCATCAGCGCCTCCAGCAGGGCCGCGTGCTCGGCTGCGTCGGCCACGAGGTCCGCACGGCGGGGTACGGGGGAGTTCACGAGGGGCCACTGCGAGCGCCGGTGGAGGTCGTCGGCGACCGCGACGAGCTGGTCGTTGCCGGCGAGCGAGAGGACGGCGCGGTGGAAGGCGCGGTCGGACTCCGCGTAGCCGGCCCGGTCACCGGTCGCGGCGGCGGCCGCGGTCGCCTCGGCGAGCGGCACGAGTTCGGCCCAGCGTGCGGCCGGGACGGTACGGGCGAGCCGCAGCATCACCGGCACCTCGATCAGGGCGCGGACCTCGGCGAGCTCGGCCAGTTCCCGGGCCGTCCGCACGACGACCCGGAAGCCGCGGTTCGGAATCGTCTCCACCGCGCCTTCGACGGTGAGGCGCTGCATCGCCTCGCGTACGGGGGTGGCGGAGACACCGAACCGCTCACCCAGTGCGGGGGCCGAGTAGACCTCGCCGGGACGCAGTTCGCCGCTGACGAGAGCCGCCCGGAGGGCGTCCAGGATCTGGCCGCGCACGGAGTGCCGCCGGACGACGGCGCCGGGCGCCGGGGGTTCGCTGTGGGTGTGCTCACCTCGGACGTGCGTACCGGACGTCGGTTCCGTCCCCTCGTCGTGCCCGCGCGGCGAGGGGGCCCCGGTGCCGGACTGCCGGCGACCGGCCGCCCCGCCGGGACCGCTCCCCCACCTCCCGGAGGGAGGCCGGGCGCCCGGCGCGCGCTCCTCGCGGGTCCGCCCGGGTACCGGGGCAGGCGCCTCCTCGGCAAGGGGGGCTGCGGCGGGGTGGGAGCCCTGGGCGGACTGCTCCGCTCGGGCACCGGCAGGAGACGGGCCGTGTGACGGACGCGGGCCGCCCTCCGGAACCGGGGTCCGGCTCGGAGCCGGACCCTGCGCGGGAACCGGCCCCCGGGCCGGAGCCGGGCCGTGCGCCGAACCGGAGCCGAGGGAAGGGGCCGATCCAAGGGACGGAGCGGAGCCAAGGGACGGAGCCGGGCCGTGCGCCGAACCCGATCCCCGGACCGGGCCCGGGAGCCGTCCGGAACCGAGGTCGGAGCCGGGGCCCGAACAGGGTCCGGGAGCGTGCTCCGCCCGCGTCTGCCCGGGAACGCGGACGGACCCGGACGGCTCCGCCGCGGCCTGGCCGCGCGCTCTGCCCTGCTCCACTCGGGTCCTCCTCCGCCTGCGCTCCGGGCCCGGCTCGCACGGCGCGGGTCCTGCGTGCACGATAAGCGGACGGGGTCACAGTTCAAACACGCATCGCGTCGGGTAAGGTAAGGCTAACCTGCTAACGATCGCGATTCGGTGGTCCCCGCATGACGGTCCCCGCTGTTCTTCACGGCTCGCGGCCTTCCGCCGCTTCCGCCGTCACGGCACCCGTGACCCGCGCGTACGCACGGATGTCCGCGGTGTTCCCCGGGCTCGGGGTGCGGGAGCTCACGGACGGCGAGCCGGCGCCGCGCGGAGCCGGCTGGGTCGCGGCGGCGGACCTCGCGGCCGGCGGCGCCGCCCTCGACGCCTTCCTGGCGTGGGACAACGCACAGGTGCTTCAGGACTACGGACAGCAGGCCCGCCCGGACGTCGTCGCGAGCTTCGGGCTCCACCGCTACGCCTGGCCGGCCTGTCTGCTGATCACGGTGCCGTGGTTCCTGGAGCGGCGTGTGCCTCGGCTGCCCGTCGGGGACGTGTCCTACCAGCGCGCCCGCGGCCGGATGGCGGTCCGCGTCCGCTCCTTCTCCTGTCTGCCGGATGACCCGGCGGCCGGACACCCGGGCGCTCGCGTGGTCACCGACGAGAACGCACTGCGTGCAGAGGTGCGGGACGCCGTCGCCGAACACATGGAGGCGATCCTCGACGGCTTCGGCGCACGTATGCGGCGCGGACGGCGCGCCCTGTGGGGCATGGCGACGGACGAGGTCGTCGAAGGGCTCTGGTACGTGGCGCACCTCCTCGGCGAGGAGCGCCGCGCGATGACGGAGTTGGAGGCGCTGCTGCCCGGCGCCACCAAGCCGTACGTCGGCACGGCCGGGTTCCGCGAGCTCGCCGGGCCGTCCGGGGAGCCGCTGCCCACCAGGGACCGGGCGAGCTGCTGCATGTTCTACACGCTGCGCCCAGAGGACACCTGCGTCACCTGCCCCCGCACCTGCGACGCCGACCGGGTGCGACGGCTCGACGCAAGGGGCTGACCCGGGCCGGCCCCCGCGAGGTTGGGCGCACACCCGACGGCGCTCGATGTTCGGCACCCCCGACGGCGCACTCGACCGGCTTGCCGCGAGCAACGGAATTCGAACGCAATTCCCTTTACCTACTGGCGTGTTCGAGCGAATGACACCTATTCGCAGGCCGCGAGGACCCCTTGGCACCCTCTTGCGGGGAAACCCCCTGTCCGCGACGGCACTTCGGCCAATATGGCGCGCGAAACGCCCAACGCGATGCAGATGCAAGGGACACCGCATGAGACTGACCGACATATCGCTCGACTGGCTGCTTCCGGGCGGCGTGATGCTCGCAGGGGTCGTCGCGGCGGTCGCGGTGCTCGCGCGCGGCAGGCGCACCGGGAGCAGTAGCGCGACCGAGGACTCCTGGGAGCGCAGTGAAGAACGCCGCAGGCGCAAGGAGGCCGTCTACGGCACCGCCTCCTACCTCCTGCTCTTCTGCTGCGCCGCGGTCGCCGCGGCACTCTCCTTTCACGGCCTGGTCGGCTTCGGCCGGCAGAACCTGAACCTCTCCGGCGGCTGGGAGTACCTGGTCCCGTTCGGCCTCGACGGTGCCGCGATGTTCTGCTCGGTGCTCGCCGTGCGTGAGGCCAGCCACGGCGACGCTGCCCTCGGCTCACGCATCCTGGTCTGGCTGTTCGCCGGTGCGGCGGCCTGGTTCAACTGGGTCCACGCGCCGCGCGGACTCGGCCACGACGGCGCGCCGCACTTCTTCGCGGGGATGTCGCTGTCCGCGGCCGTGCTCTTCGACCGGGCGCTGAAGCAGACCCGCAGGGCGGCACTGCGCGAGCAGGGGCTGGTGCCCCGGCCGCTGCCGCAGATCCGGGTCGTGCGGTGGCTTCGGGCGCCCCGTGAGACGTTCGGCGCCTGGTCGCTGATGCTGCTCGAAGGGGTGCGCACCCTCGACGAGGCGGTCGACGAGGTACGCGAGGACCGGCGCCGGAAGGAGCAGGAGCGCATGCGCCGGCGCGATCACGAGAAGCTGGAGCGGGCACGGCTGCGGGCGCTCAGCCGGCAGCACCGGGCGTGGGGTCGGCGCGGCGGACGGCAGGTGGAGGTCACCACGACCTTGAGCGGCGGTCTCCCCGGCTCCGCGCCGGCCGTCGGAGCCGTCGCGGAGCCGGCCGTGGCCGAGTCCGGGCAACTGCCTTCGCGCTCACGGCCCTCCCTGCAGGCCATCAAGGGCAGTGACCCCGTCACGGTCGACCTCACGGCCGAGGACGACACCCAGGCGCTGCCGCGTCTGGAGTCCCTCGAGAAGAAACTCAAGCATCTGGAGCAGCAGTTCGGCTGACTCGCGCACGGTACCGGCACGGGCGGGCCCCTTCACCGGGGCCCGCCCGTCCGCGTCGTACCGCCCGGCAACGTGTCGCACCCGTGTTCTCAGGGCCTCGCGGACCAGCCCGTGTCCGCACGACCCGACATGCGGACCTGCCCTCGGCTCGCACCCCGGCGTACGGCCCCGAGCCTCACGCCCCACGTGCGCACGTCCCGGAGCCTCACACCCACCCTGCGAACGATCCCCCGGGGCACATCCCGCAGGTACTCCGGACGCGTGTCACCGCGCCCGTCACGCCCGACCGCCGTGCAGTTCGAACCACACCGCCTTGCCCAGGCCGTGGGCCCGTACACCCCACGCGTCGGCAAGGCTCTGCACCAGCAGCAGGCCCCTGCCGTGCGTGCTCTCGTCGGGCACGGGTTCCGCGGGCGGCTCCACCAGCCCGGTCGTGAAGTCCCGTACCTCGACCCGCAGTCGTGCGGGTGCCACCGTCGCCGTGACGACCGCCCCGTCCTCCGTGTGCACCAGCGCGTTCGTCACCAGTTCACTGGTCAGCAGTTCCGCCACCTCGGCCGAGCCCGGCTCGCCCCAGTGACCGAGCAGGACCCGCAGGGCCCTTCTCACCTCCGGTACCGCCCTGAGGTCCGCGCGCCTCACGCTACGCCGCAACTGCGCGGCACCCGACCTCTCCTGACGCCCCGCCATTTTCCCCCACCGCACGTCGGAACGGTCCCTTCCCCGTAGCTCGTCCCGTCCGGCCCGGACAGGCACTCCGGGAATGCATGCCCCGCCGACGTGCCGCCACGCATGCCGATTTCACCCGCAGTCACGGTCGCGGCACGTTCCGCAGGTTCGAGCGTGCCATCTGGACCATCCGGCCGACGCCGCCCTCCAGCACGATCTTGCTCGCGGAGAGTGCGAAACCGGTGACCATCTCGGCGCTGATCCTCGGCGGGATGGACAGGGCGTTCGGATCGGTGACGACGTCGACGAGGGCCGGGCCGTCGTGCGCGAAGGCGCCCTTGAGCGCGCCCGCGAGCTGCTTCGGCTTCTCGACCCGGACGCCGTACATCCCCGCGGCCCGGGCCAGTTGGGCGAAGTCCGGGTTGAGGTTGCCGGTTCCGTACGAGGGCAGACCCGCGACCAGCATCTCCAGCTCGACCATACTGAGCGCGGAGTTGTTGAACAGCACGATCTTGACCGGCAGGTCGTGCTGCCGCAGGGTGAGCAAGTCGCCCATCAGCATGGCGAGTCCGCCGTCACCGGACATAGAGACGACCTGGCGGTCCCGGTTGACGAACTGGGCGCCGATGGCCTGCGGCAGGGCGTTCGCCATCGACCCGTGACTTAAGGAACCGATGATGCGTCGCCGGCCGTTGGGCGTGATGTACCGGGCCGCCCAGACGTTGCACATGCCCGTGTCCACGGTGAACACGGCGTCGTCGGCCGCGATTTCGTCGAGCACGGACGCCACGTACTCCGGGTGGATGGGCACGTGCCTGTCGACCTTGCGCGTGTACGCCTTGATCACGCCCTCCAGCGCCTCCGCGTGCTTCCTCAGCATCCTGTCCAGGAAGCGCCGGTCGTCCTTCAGCCGCACGCGCGGGGTGAGACAGCGGAGCGTCTCACGCACATCACCCCAGACGGCGAGGTCCAGTTTGGAGCGGCGGCCGAGGTTCTCGGGCCGGATGTCGATCTGGGCGATCCTCACATCGTCCGGCAGGAAGGCGTTGTACGGGAAGTCCGTGCCGAGCAGGATCAGCAGGTCGCACCCGTGGGTGGCCTCGTAGGCGGCGCCGTAGCCGAGCAGTCCGCTCATGCCCACGTCGTACGGGTTGTCGTACTGGATCCACTCCTTGCCGCGGAGCGCATGCCCGACGGGGGACTTGACGCGCTCCGCGAACTGCATGACCTCGTGGTGCGCGCCGGCGGTGCCGCTGCCGCAGAAGAGCGTCACGCGGTCCGCCTCGTCGACCATCCGGGCCAGGGCGTCGATCTCCGCGTCGCCGGGCCGGACGGTGGGGCGCGAGGTGACGAGGGCGTGCTCGATCGACTTCTCCGGCGCGGGGCGGGAGGCGATGTCGCCCGGCAGGGCGACGACGCTGACACCGCTGCGGCCGATGGCCTGCTGGACCGCGGTCTGCAGCAGGCGCGGCATCTGCTGCGGGTTGGAGATCAGCTCGCTGTAGTGGCTGCATTCCTTGAACAACTGGTCCGGATGGGTCTCCTGGAAGTAGCCGAGACCGATCTCGGACGACGGAATGTGCGAGGCCAGGGCGAGGACCGGGGCCATGGAGCGGTGGGCGTCGTACAGTCCGTTGATCAGGTGCAGATTGCCGGGGCCGCAGGAGCCGGCGCAGGCGGCGAGCCGGCCCGAGACCTGCGCCTCGGCGCCGGCGGCGAACGCGGCCGTCTCCTCGTGGCGGACCTGGACCCAGTGGATCGCGGAGTTGCGGCGGACGGCGTCGACGACGGGGTTGAGGCTGTCACCGACGATTCCGTACAGCCGCCGCACGCCGGCGCGGACGAGGATGTCGACGAACTGCTCTGCGACGTTCTGCTTGGCCATGGATCCATCTATCCACGGCCCCGGCGGTTACGCCTCCCAGACGGCACACGCCGTACGGTCGTCGGCGTAGCCCTTCACCCGAAGCTGGGTGTCGGCCAGGTACGCGGAGAGACCGGGCGGCTCCGTGCCTGCCCAGCGTTCCGCCAGTTCCCCGGCGAACTCGGCCTCGCCGCGCAGGGGGTCGGCGAGGCCGTTGCTGCAGAGCAGCAGCGTGTCCCCCGGGCGGGCCACGGACGCGCGGAACCGGAACGGTTCGGCGGGCGGTGGCACGGGCGCGTCGAGGTGCGGCGACGCGGACGTGGTGACGCCCAGGTCCATGGTGAGCCGGTCGCCCTCTCCGGACCCGGGGGGCCGGGAGCCGTAGCCGACGACGGGTTCCCCGGCGAGGGCGTCGGGGAGTGACGGTTCGAGGTCCTGCCAGCCACCGTCGCGCAGGCGGAACAGCCCGCCGGTACCGACGCCGAAGAACACCCGCGTGCGGCAGCCGGGGTCGGCGGACAGCAGCAGGCACCGCAGGCTCGCCGTGTACTCCTCCGGCGTCAGGCCCAGTTCGGCGGAGCGGGCGCGGAGCTTGCCGAAGGAACGGTCGGTGAGCCGGTGGAGCCCCGACTTCAGGTCGCCGCGCCGTCCGGCCCTTATGTCCTCGGCCAGCCGGGCGTGGCTGCGGCCGACGGCGCCGCCGATCCAGCGACAGGCGTCGGCGGCGGCCAGGTGCGCGCTCTCCGCGGCCCGCGCGCCGGTGGCCACGGCGACCAGCACCAGGGCCCCTTCACCGGCACCGAAGCGTGCGGTGAGCAACGCGTCGCGGCGGTGCTCACCGCGGTATCGGGCCGAGTCGCCGCGCACGGAGGCGGCCCGCAGGGTGAACGCGCCGTACCGCGCACCGTCCAGCACGGTGTCCGCGACGATCCCGTCGAGCTCGTCCGGATCCGCGGCGGGCAGCGCGGTGGGCTCGGCGTCGTACGTGGGCGGCCGGTCCCCCACGTACCCGCCCGCGTCCCGGCCTCCGGTGCCCTCCCTGTGCCGTGGCCACGGCACGGCCCCGCGCCGCCCCGCGTCCCGGGTCACCCGATCGGGGGGCACGTCGGCCGCTCCGGCCGGGGGCGCGGCAGGTTTCGGCGGGAGTTCCGGTGCGGGTTCCCGGGCGGGGTTCCGGGCGGGATCCTCCACGGGCTGCGCACCGGCGGCAGCGGGCGGGGGCGTCGTCGGCGCGTGGACGGACGGGGCTGCAGAGGCCGCAGGGTTGGGCGGCGCTGACGAGGCGTCGGGCGCGGGTCCGCCGGGGACCGGCGGGGGCGGCGGGACCGGCGGGGGCGGGCCACCCGGACTCGGCGCGGGACGCGCGCGGGTCCTCGGCGGAACCCGTCGGGGTGGACGGGGCGGCGGGTGGCTCCCAAGGGGCGCCGCCGCCGCGGCGGGACGGGTCCCACCAGGCGCCCGGGGGCCCTTCGGGACCCACCGTGTCCACCGCGGAGTCGAAGCGGTCGTCCAGCGTGTCGCCCGCCGCGGCGGGGCCGGTGTCCGGGGCGGACTCGTCGTACAGCCGGTTCCACCAGTCGCCGCCCTCGGCGGGCTTCTCCCCCTGCTGACTCATGCCCTTATTGTCCACCGCGGGGGCCGCACGAAAACCGCGTACTCCGCAGTACCCGCTCCGGAGGCATGCCCACCGGGCGTCCCAACCCCCACGGGAAGGACGCCCGGCGGACGTTCGGGTGGTCAGCGCACGCCGGGCGCACGGCAGTTGACGCCGGCGGTCGTCACGTGGTGTGTGCTGTCCTGGTGGTGCGTGTCGCGTCCGTGGTGCGGGTGCTGCTGCTGTGACGTGTGAACCTATGCGACGTCGGTGGTGCGTCAAGTGCTCGCGGTGGCGCCACATTGGCAGAGCCGGAAGCCCTCTGGGGATGATGTCGGGCGGCGGGTTTACGCCGTGGCCGGTTTCCGCCACGATCGTGTCCGCGGCAAGCGGAATGGTGAGGGCCGGGGAGGGCTCAGGGGTGCTGGGAGCAATTGGTCTCGACGCGAGGCAGGAGTCGGCGTACCGCGCACTGGTGGCGCTGGGCGCCGCGGAGGTGGCCGCTCTGGCACACCGGCTCACGCTCCCGGAGGCCGAGACCGAACGGGCGCTGCGGCTGCTGGAGCGTCAGGGGCTGGCCGCGCAGTCCTCCGCGCGCGCCGACCGCTGGGTGGCGGCACCGCCGGGGGTCGCGCTCGGCGCCCTGCTCACCCAGCACCGCCACGAGCTGGAGCAGGCGGAACTCGCGGCGGCGCTGCTGGCCCAGGAGTACCGGGTGGAGTCCACGGAACCGCCCGTGCACGACCTGGTCGAGGTGGTCACCGGGGCCGGCGCGGTGGCGCACCGCTTCCTGCAGCTCCAGCTGGGCGCGTCCGAGGAGGTGTGCGCGCTCGTCACGGGGAAGCCGACGGTCGTCTCGGGAATGGACAACGAGGCGGAGGAACGGGCGGCACGGCGCGGCGTCGCGTACCGCGTGGTCATCGAGCGCGAGGTGCTGACGCTGCCGACCGGGCTCGTCGAGGTGTCGGCCTCGCTCGGCCGCGACGAGCAGGTCCGGGTCGTGGACCGGGTACCGACCAAACTCGTCGTCGCCGACCGGGCGATGGCGATGGTCCCACTGACGGGGCGCGGCTCGGAGCCGGCGGCGCTGGTGGTCCACGCGAGCGGACTGCTGGAGTCGCTGACCGGTCTGTTCGAGGCCGTGTGGCGGGAGGCGCTGCCGCTGCGCCTCGGCGGGAGCGGCGAGGTGGCGGAGGACGGCCCCGCGGGCCCGGACGCCGCTGACCTGGAGATCCTGTCGCTGCTGCTCGCCGGCATGACCGACGCGAGTGTCGCCAAGCAGCTCGACCTCGGCCTCCGCACGGTTCAGCGTCGTGTCAAAGGCCTCATGGAACTGGCTGGCGTGACGACCAGGCTGCAACTCGGCTGGCACGCGTACGAGAAGGGCTGGGTGGCACGGTCGGGCGGCGAGCGCCGACCGGGCGGCTCGGGCACCGGTGCGGCCGCGGTCGCCGGGGCGGACGCCGGCGGCGACGCGGGCTCCGCGGCGTTCGCGGTGCCGTCGGCAGCCGAGGGTCTGCCGGGGCCGAGGACGGATGCGGACGAAGCGGCCGCGGGGATCGGGGCGGCCGGCGCCGGGCTTGCCGAAACGACCGCGCCCGACACGGGAACGGTGGCTGCCGCGGGGTGAGCCTCGGGGGCCCGGCCGGCGGGTCCGGCGTGCCGGCGGCCGGGCGCGTGGTTCCGGGGCCGGAGCGCCGGACCCACGCGGATCGCGCTCCGGGACCCGGCCCGCGGCAGCCCCCGTACCGCGGCCGGCAGCACGTCCCGGCGGCCCCGCGCCGTTGGCCCGGGGGGAGGCCCCCCGGGCCCCGGTGGGCACCCATGCCTCTTGGAGACCGCGGGAAGCCCGGGACCCCAGGAGTCCCGGAACCCGCAGGAAGCATGGGACCCAGGAGCCCCCGGGGCCCCGTGCGGAATCAGCGCAAGCGGCCGCTCCGTTTCGCCTCGCCCGCCGCGCGGCCCTCCGCGTGCTTGCGCTTCCAGTCTCGGCGGATCTCCGCACGGAGTCGGGCGTCGGTCTTCGCGACGATGCGCAGGTTCTCGCGGACGAGCTTGCGGTAGCTGTCCAGCCGGCGTTCCGGCAGCGAGCCGTCGGCGAGCGCCGCGAGCACGGCGCAGCCCGGCTCCGTCTCGTGGGCGCAGTCGTGGAAACGGCAGTCCGCGGCCAGGGCCTCGATCTCCGAGAACACCTGGCCCACACCGGTACCCGCGTCGAAGAGGCCGACCCCCCGCAGCCCCGGGGTGTCGATGAGCACGCCGCCGCCGGGGAGTACCAGCAGGTTCCGGGTCGTCGTCGTATGACGGCCCTTCCCGTCGACGCCTCGCGTGGACTGCACGTCCATGGCGTCCTCGCCTAGCAGCGTGTTCGCCAGGGTGGACTTGCCGGCGCCGGAGACTCCGAGCAGCACGCTCGTGCCGTCGGAGACGACCGCCGCGAGGACGTCCATACCCTCCCCGGTCATCGAGCTGACCGGAAGCACCTGGACGCCGGGGGCAGTGGTCTCCACGTCCTGCACCAGGTACGACAGGGCGGTCGCGTCCGGCACCAGATCGGTCTTGGTGAGGACGACGAGGGGCTGCGCCCCGCTCTCCCAGGAGTCCGCCGCGTTGTGCAGCAGTGCCTCACCGTTCGAACTGGACATGGCGAGTGCCAGGAACCGCTCGATCCGCCCGAGGTCGAGTTCGACCGCGAGCGACACACAGACGACGACGTGATCGATGTTGGTGGCCAGCACCTGACCCTCGGAACGCTGGGACGAAGTCGACCGCACGAAGGCGGTCCGCCGAGGCAGGATCGTCCGCGCGTACCGGGGGTCACCGCCCTCGGGGTCGACGGCGACCCAGTCCCCCGTGCACACGACCTTCATCGGGTCATGGGGAACGACGAACTCGGTGTCGGCACGGACGACGCCGGCGGGGGTCGCGACGTCACACCGACCGCGATCGACCCGGACGACCCGGCCCGGGACCAGGCCCTGGGCTGCGTACGGGGCAAACTCGGCCTCCCAGCCCTCGTCCCAGCCGTAGACGGCGAGCGGGTGCTGGACAGCGGAAGAGGAAAACGGGTGGAGCGAAGCGTTGGACAAGGGGAAACCCTTCGAAGGGTGGCCCCGGCGGCGCGCTCCGAACGCGCGGATCGAATGGGTGTCAGCCGGAGACCACAGGGGTGGGAACGATGAACTCCTGCATGCGGGCAGAGCCCGTCACCGTGACAGTCATCAATGTCCTCACCTCCTGCTTCTTCTCAACGAACCGACACCGCCCTCGGAAGCGGATGGACAGCACCATAGCCCCGCCCCCGGCGCGACACCACCGATATTTCCGAGACCTCACCCGCCGACATCGGCTGGGGGCGTTCACGCCGCGAGTCGCACAGTGTCCCGGGCCGGCGCCTGACAACTTGACCGTGAACCTCCAGAACTTCTCCACCATGGCGACCGACATCCCTGCCGCCACGGACTCCACGCTGCGACGGGAACCTCGCGACGCCGTGATCCAATCGTGTGATGGCATGGGATGAATGGGACCGCGCGAAAGCAGATGTGACCGCCCAACAGCAGGCGTCGATGCGAATCAACCAAGTGCCAGGCCGCCCAGGAGGCAATGAACAAGCCGACCTCGTCGTGAACCAGGATGACCTCGGCGCGGTAGGCCATGAGGCGTTCGTGTTGCACAGTCAGTTGCAGAGAGAGGCCGATATCGCCGGTGCCGACGCCGACGCGGAGGGAGCCGGCTCCACGATGCAGGCGGCAGCAGCCTTGAAGGGCAGCAACTTCGCCCTCGGGAGTGAGCTGGAGACGACGGTGTCCGTCTGGACCTCGCAGGTCAAGAGTGTCCTTCAGGCGTGTGCTCACATCTCGAACCACCTCGACTACTCGAAGAAGACACACGCGGAGAACGATGCCGAGATCGCCGCGTCCCTCAGGAACCGGGACGGCTCTGCCGTGCCCGTCTCCCGCCTCGCCGAGTACTTCAAGTAGGGAAGGAGCACTTCATGAACTACACCGAGCTGATGGAAGTCGACCTCGGCAAACTGGGGACGGCGGTCGCCGACTGGAAGAGCATGGCCCAGAAGACGCAGCGGCTCGGCGGCGAAGCCCGAGACGGCATGAAGACAAAGGCCGACAAGGCCCGTTGGGACGGAGTCAACGCGAGCGTGACACGGGATTTCGTCGGCAAGACAGTGAAGGAGTTCAATGACCTTCACGAGGAAGCGCAGAGCATCTTCAGTGTCCTCGATGATGCACTCACCGAACTGAGGAGCCTCCAGCAGCAGGCCAGAAGGGTGACCGCCGAGGCCAAGGAGAAGGGCTTCAGCGTCACCGGCCACAAGGACGGGACCATAGAGGTCGCCGACGCCCTCATCTGCGAGGTCGACGGGCCTGGGCAGAAGAAGCACGACCTGATGCAGTGGTACGCCGACACGCTGACCGGGATCGTGAGCCACGCTACCGAGGTGGACGCGGCTGCGGTACGGGCGCTGCGCGCGAGCCACGGCGGTGATCCGGCCAACGCAGGCCACGCCTCATACACGTCGCTCGACGAGGACATGCTCCCTCGCGCCATGAAACTCGCCGGGCTGGGCAAAGACGCCGATGACAAACAGCGCGGAGAACTGCGGCGACTGTGGACGTCCCTGAGCCCTGAGGCCCGGGCGCAGCTCTGGACGCAGCACAAGGACGACCTGCTGGCGGCCGGCCTGTTGACGCCGACGGTCAAGCGAGTAGCCGCCGACGACGGGGCAGGACCGTACGACGTCGATTCGCCGGGCTTCGGGGACTACTGGATGGAGTTGCAGGCCAACGGGATCTCGAACAGCGGTGACTTCATCGGCAAGACGGACGCGGCCCAGCACATGGATCACTACCTGAACGGGACCGGCAGCACTCTCGACCTCGACGTCGACAGGATGCTGAGCGACGAGAACGACACGGTCCTGCGCGACGTGTCGGCTCTGACACGTTCCAAGCAGGAGGCCGAATGGCGCCGCCAGGTGCTTGAGGCATACGCGCAGTCTGGCGGCAGGCCCGTCGCCATCCCCGTGGAGACCACAGGGGTGGGGTACACCCACGACAAGGGGCCGGATGGCACAGCGAACTGGTACCTCGCGGTGGGCAGTGCCATGACGAACACCACTGGTGTCGTGACCGCGGTGCCGGGCCCGGACGGCAAGCCGCACGTCAGCATCGACTATCAGGTCAACGTCTGGGACCGGTACAACTGGGATCCCGGCAAGGCCACGCCCATCGGTCCGACCACGGTCACCGACGCCGACATGGCCCGCATGCACACGACTGGACAAGCCAGGGAGTTCGACATGAGAGGGAGCAGTTCGGTGCAGCAGCACGACATGACGTCGGGCGGCGCTTGGCCCGATCTTAAAGAACCGGGACGGGACGGCACACGCACGGACATCGGCCGGAACGGGGACGCCCGGTGAACAGGGAGCCGCGAAGCAGGTGGTATGCCGCGCTGACCGGCGGGATGACCGTTCTCACATCGCTGCTGGTAGCCGGATGCTCGGGTTCGGCGGAGAACCGTACTCCGGCAGCGGACCGCTCCTCGGGGCGGGTGTCGCACTGGGTGGACACGGCCACCGTGGAGTCGGTGGCCGAGAAGCTGCACGTGCGGGTGCCCGCGACGGCCACGGCGACGAAGGCGGCACACTGGGCGGGCCTCCAGGACGACGGCCTCATCATGGCGTTCGTCCTTCCCACGGCCGAGGTGGACGGCTTCGTCGCACAGCTGAAGCCGGAGGAACCGCTCAGCCTGCGGGGACAGCCACTCGCCCGCAACACGAACCCGTCGACGCCGTTCTCGCACCTGGGACTGCCCGAGCCCGACCTGTCGGCGAAGGTCCGTGAAGGTCAGGTGTGCGCGCCGTGCGAGGACAACCTGGACTGGCTGAAGATCGCGGTGACGAAAGTCGACGCACAGACCAGCCAGGTCTATCTCAGCGGGGCCGACTGAGGGTCGCCCACTGAGCCCTTTCCGAGTGACCGCTGGTCGGGCGGCGGAGGCGCCACGTCTGACGCAAGGGTGAGGGCACGTTGGACCCGGCGGAGCGTGAGGAGTTGCGGTCGCCTTCACGATCAGGACCATGGGCTCCGGCTGCTTCGACCGTCCCCCTGGACGGCGTCTTGCTGTGCGACCAGCACGATGCCCTGCGCTCCCTGCCCAGCAGGAGGTGACCACCGCTACGGCCTCAAGGCAGGGCACGACCGACGCGAAGTCCTCACGGTGCGCGTACCCCCAGTCACCAGCCTCGACTCCCAGCCCGCACACGATGAGGTCCGCACGAGCCTGGGCTGCGCTCTGGGGAGATCTCTCTCCGCTGCATGTTCGCGCCGGACTCCCAGGAGTCCGCCGACTTACGCAGCAGTGCCTCACCGCTCGAACTGGACATCGCGAGCGCGAGGAACCGTTCGATCCGCCCGAGGTCGAGTTCGACCGCGAGCGACACACAGATGACGATGTGATCGATGTTAGTGGCCAGCACCTGGCCCTCGGACCGCTTGGACGACGTCGACCGGACGAAGGCGGTCCGGCGAGGCAGGATCGTCCGCGCGTACCGGGGATCGCCGCCCTCGGGGTCGACGGCGACCCAGTCCCCCGTGCACACGACCTTCATCGGGTCATGAGGAACGACGAACGCGGTATCGGCACGGACAACGCCGTCAGGGGTGGCCACATCACACTGGCCGCGATCGACACGGACGACCCGGCCCGGGACCAGGCCCTGGGCGGCGTAAGGAGCGAACTCCGCTTCCCAGCCCTCATCCCAGCCGTAGGCGGCGAGGACGTGCTGAGCATCAGAAGCGGAAGACGTGTTGAGCGAAGCGTTGAACAAGGGGAACCCTTCGAAGGGTGGCCCCGGCGGCGCGCTCTGCGCGTAGGTCGAGTAGGTGTCAGCCGGAGACCACAGGGGTGGAAACGATGAACTCCTGAATGCGGGCAGCGCCCGTCACCATGACAGTCATCAATGTCCTCACCTCCTGCTTCTTCTCAACGAACCAACACCGTGCCCTCGGCAACTACACACAGCCGCGCCTTGGAACGAGCTGAACCATAGCCCCACCCCAGGGCAGGGCACTACCGATTAAATTCGGGGCTTCACCTCGGCAACCCCGGCCGCCGACGGACCATCGTCACGCCGCGAGTCGTACAGCATCCTGGGCGAGGACCTGGGTCCTGCCGACCTCAACGACCGGCCGCCTGTAGCTCACGGCGATCCCGGAGCGCGTGGTGAACTCCACCAGTTCGTACCGCAGCACACCCACGGCCGGGGCCACCGCCGTGTCCAGGGCGCCAGACAGCGCGGGCAGCTCTGCAGCGAGTTCCCACGAAGTCGATACGAGGGCAGCGGGTTGTCGATGTCTCGCTCATCAACGCCCAAACCGAGACCGCCACGGCGAAGGACGAGACGAGGCTCTACCAGGTCCAGTTGACTGCGACGGCCCTCGACGGACATGCAGCGATCTTCGTCGCTCAGAACGATCCTGAGCTTGGGGCCAGGCCTGCCGCTAGCGACGACGAGAAGCTCCATCTGGCTCTCCTCTATCGGGAGAGGCGGCAGTTCGCCCACGGGCGACAGTGCTCTGCAGAGGCGAAGGTGCGTCCTGGGGAGAAGAGGGCGCACGAGATCAGGACCACCTGCTTTCCCGAGGCAGAGGTACCGCTGATCCAGGCCGCCGACATTCGGGATCTCCCCGGTGTCGAGCTGGACATGGAGGCTCTCGGCAAACAGGACCTCGCGCGCGACGGCCTCGTTAGCGCCCTTAGCCCGCTCGTAACGGGCTATCGCGAGTGGGTCGCGCTCCAGGATGAGCGGATCGCCACAGACGCAGAGGTCGGGCTGTACGAACCGTCCGGCACCCGGGCCCTACGCGACGCCCACGACATGGCCGACCGGTTGGAGCGTGCGATTCAGCTGCTCCATGACAACGGTCTTGCCCGTGAAGCCTTCCGCTTCGCCAACCAGGCCATGGCACTACAGCGTGTCCGCAGCGAGTTGGTTCGCGCCCGGGCAGCCGACCCAGACACTAAGACCGCAACACTCCTGCGCAAGCTCAATAGGCCGGAGAACCGCAGCTGGCGTCCATTCCAGCTGGCGTTCCTCCTCCTCTGTCTACCTGGGCTGACCGACCCTGCCCACCCAGATGCTCATCGGAGCATCGATGACGGTGAAGTTCAGCTGCTCTTCTTCCCCACCGGTGGCGGCAAGACCGAAGCGTATCTAGCCTGCCTGTTTCACTTGCCGCGGTGTCCGGATCTTGATCCGAAACGCGAAAGTGCCCTCTGAGCTGGGAAGATGAGGCTTGTCGAAGGTCTCTGTCATCCCAGCAGGAAGGCACTTTCTGCGTGCACACTACCGCCTCGCGCCCCAAGCTCGTCGTCTCGGCCGACGGCCACGGTGTGGTCAGCCATGCCGGGTCCCGTCTGCTGGCCGA
>NZ_JASHLT010000100.1:0-4612 GCF_030056615.1 Streptomyces sp. HNM0645
CGCCAGCGACGACTCCCGCGGCTCCAGCCTGTTGAACCGATACACGAACCGTTCATGCAGCTCAGCCAGCCCAGACGACCAACGCCGGACATCCGCCGGCACCACATCCCACCCCATGCCCAGCACAACGATCCGACTGCCAAACCGTCACGGCAAAGACCGTTGCAGTACTAGGCGTGTGGCGAGAGTAGCGCCGTCCGCCCGGAGGGCGGGGCCCGCGACGTCCGGTGCGTCCGATCGCAAGGCGGAGGGTCATCCTCGTACCGACCGTACCCGGATGAGTCCGACAACGCAGCGAGGGTGCGTGCCAGGCGTCGCGGGCTGGGAGCGACTCTCGCCAACCTCACGAGGCGATACACCTGCACCCAAACAGGCAACGTTCGCCGCTCCTTGACGGGCAGACGTCGCCTGCCGGGGCACTGGCGGACACCACCGGACGACGCCAAGCGCTCGTCCTCTCCCCTGCAACGAGGACACGATGCCCCCCATCAAGGTGCTGTACGGGCAGCCCACGCCCGAGGAACTGGCGGCCCTGCTCGCCGTGCTCCAGGCCCGCACCGCCACGGCAACCGCGCCCGAACCCCCCGACCGCTCCTCCGGCTCGTCCTGGGCCGACCCCGCCACCGCTACCGCCCTGCGGCGGCTTCCGCTCCCCGTCCTGGTCAACCACGTCTTCGGCACACCCCACACGACGGCCGAGCACCGCCCCAACCCGGCATGACCCGCGAGCCAGCCGTGTCCACGGCGGCCGCCCCCGGCGCGGTGGAGCGCGGGCCACCTCATGATCGGTTAGGGGCGTCAACCGGAACGAGGACCAGCCGGCCGGTTCGACGCGAGGCACGGTCCGGCCGGGACGTTGTCGATCACATGCATACTTCCTCCGCACGGCCGCCGTCCCGGACCACCACGTCCGGGACGGCGGCCGTGAGAGGGGCGCCTTCACCTACCCGCGTCCACCGCCACAGGGGCTCGATGGGCAACGGAGAACGTCGGCGCTCGCCCCGAGCCTCATGTGACGCCCTGCCAGCCGAGGAGGGAGCCAGGAACGACGCCCAGGAGCCCGCACGCACAGGCCCGTAGCCGCAGAGCGGCGGTAACGGGAAGGCCTATCGGCCGCTGAACACCGGGAGGTGCAGCGGTGCTCGGAATGAGAGCAGGCCCAGCATCGGCACAGGGGTGTCGCCCGTGGCCGCCACCGCGCGCGGCAGTGCCCGGGCCGCTGATCGCAACGCCGTCGCCGCTTCCATCCGAGCCATGGACGCGCCGGGGCAGCGGTGGGGCCCGGTTCCGAACGCAAGGTGCCGCCGGACGTTCGCCCGACGGGGGCACATCTGCTGCGGCCGTTCGAAGACGTCCGGGTCCGTTCCGGCGCTCATCAGCATCAGCAGAAGCGGGCTTCCAGCCGGCAGTCGCACACCACCGAGTTCAACCTCGCACGCTGTGATGCGGCGCCAACTGGTGACCGGTGGTTCGATGCGCAGTGTTTCCTCCACCCACGCCTCGGCGAATCCGCGTTCGCGGCCGGCCCGTGCCCAGGTCTCCGGCGCTTCCAGCGCTCGCCGCAGCACGGTGGCGATCAGCTGCCCGGTGGTGGACTGCCCGGCGATGAGAACGAAGAAGCACACCGCCACCGCCGTCGCCGGATCCAGCGGCGTCCCGTCCTGCCGGAGGTGCCGGGACAGCGCGCCGATCAGGTCGTCCTGCTCCACCGAGCCGGCGGACACTCTGTCCGACAACCATCGGTGGAACTGTGCCACCGACTCCGCCAGAGTCACCTGACGTTCGGGAGAGGGCCGGCCCCAGAAGAGCTCCAGAGCGTCATCGCTCCACCGCCCCAGCGTCGCGGGGTCGACCCCGCGCACGCCCAGGACGTGCATCATGACCAGGCGGGGCAGGATGTGCGCATAGTCGGCCACCAGGTCCCCGGGCTGTCCTCTGTCCAGGTTCCTCCCGATACCCTGCAGTAGCCGGGCCGCGGTTTCCTCCGTGACCCGCGCTGCTGCCGCCACCCGATCGGCACTGAAGTAACCGGCGGTCAGGCGGCGCAGAGCCTTGTGGTTCGGGCCGGAGTTGTCGGCCAGGGCGGGCGGCAGCGAGAACCCGGCCTTGGCAAGTACCCGCAGAGCAGGCAGGGACAGGGCGGTCACCGCGGTTTGGGCGTTGTCCGGACGGAAGCAGGCGGTGTCCAGCAGAACGTGGCGGACGTCTCGGTAGCGGCTGACCACCCACAACCCGGTTCGCGGGTCGAAGTGCACAGGAGCTTCCTGCCTCAGCCGGGCGAGCCAGGGATAGGGTGCCTGCACGAAGCCCGGGTCGAACAGGTCCAGCCGGGTCGTCATAGGCCCTTCCTCGGCGGTGGGTTGGTCGGCGGCGAGCCGCGCCACCCGGCACCTCGAAGGCACTCTTCCCAAGGCGCCCGCTCAGGCACTCCTGGGGCGCGCTGCTGCGCCGGTACGGCTCGCGCTCGAACCCTAGCATCCGTGGATCGTTCAACAATGCCCTCCTGGGTCTGCCCGCGCACGCCACACCACGTCGCGTTCGACGACCGCTTCCCCACCCACGCCGGCCCCTCGGGCCACGACTGCGTGCGAGGTGCTCGGTTCAGCGGCCGGTTGGCGGCGGGCCTTGACCCAAGGCCTGGAAGTTAGCGTTTCCGCAGGTCCTGCAAGCATGTTGAGGGGTGGAGGCGAAAGCACAACGGAGCTCGTTGGTACAGGCAGTCGACCAAGACAGCTTGTACGTGAGGAGCTCCGTTGCGGATTCATTCTGCCCTGCCGTCGGTGCTGACGGCCATCACTCGTACGGTGACCGTGGCCGCGGGCCGGTTTGCCCCGGGGCACTTGGGAGAGCTGACCGCCGTGGTGCCGTTCGAGCTCGTGGACTCGGTGCTGGCGGAGACACGGACGGTGCAGCGGCGGCTGCGTGATCTGCCGTCCCGGGTCGGGATGTACTTCCTGCTCGCGATGTGCCTGTTCCCTGAGGTCGGCTACCGGCTGGTCTGGGACAAGCTGACCAGCGGTCTGGCCGGGATACCGGTGGCCTCGCCGAGTTCGAAGGCCCTGCGGGACCTTCGCCGGCGGCTGGGGGCCGCGCCGGTGCGGTCGCTGTTCGAGGTGCTTGCCGGGCCGCTGGCCCGCCCGACCACGCCGGGGGTGCGTTTCGGCGCCTACCGGACCGTGTCCTTCGACGGCTGCAGCTCGCTGCGGGTATCCGATTCGCCCCGCAACCGGGCTTGGCTGGGGCGGACGGCCCATCACGGCTATCCCACGCTGGAGCTGATGACGCTGGTCGAGACCGGGACGCGGTCCCTGATCGGCGCGGTATTCGGCCCCACCGACGAGGGCGAGACCGCCTACGCCTGCCGACTGCTGCACCTGCTGCACCTGCTGCACCTGCTGAAGCCCGACATGCTGGTGCTGTGGGACAAGGGCTTCGACGCCAACGCCTTCCTCGCCCAAGCGACCGCGACCGGCGCGAAGGTCTTGGGCCGACTCCGCAGCAACCGCCGCACCCCGGTCCTGGCACGCCTCGACGACGGCTCCTACCTGTCGGTGATCGGCACCGTGGGCGTCCGGGTCATCGATGCCGAGGTCACGGTGACCTGCGCCGACGGCACCGTCTTCACCGGCTCCTACCGACTGGTCACCACCTTGACCGACGCCCGCCGGCACCCCGCGGCAGCGCTGATCAACCTCTATCACGAGCGTTGGGAACACGAGAGCGCGTACTACGCGTTCCGCCACACGATCCTGGCCGGCCGGAACCTCCGCTCGGGCGACCGGGCCGGCCTCGAACAGGAAATGTGGGCCCTGCTCACGCTCTACCAGACCCTACGGGCCGTGATGATCGAGGCCGCCGAGTCCGTCCCCGGCACCAACCCCGACCGCTGCTGCTTCACCGTGGCACTCCAGACCGCCCGTGACCAGGTCGTCCAGGCCGCCGGGATCGTTCCCGACGAGCAAGGACGCCTCGGACTGATCGGCCGCCGAGTGATGGCCCGCCTCCTTGCGCCCCGCCGCCACCGGACCAGCACCCGCAAGGTCAAGTCGCCGATGTCCCGCTACAGCGAGCGACACGACGACGGCCGCCCTGACCGCAGCCGCACGATCACCGACCTCGCCGTCACCGTCCTCGAACCCGGCCCCGAACAGCCACCTCTGGCCACCGTCTCCCGCGATGACCGCCACACTGTTCCAGCCCAGCGCCGACGGCATCGCATTCTCGCCCTGCTGCAGGACGACCCGACTCGCCTGTGGAGACCCGCGGAGATCGCCGCCCATTTCGGCGACATNGCAGCGGAAATACGCTACCTTCCCGGCCTTGGGTCAAGGTCCACAAACGACGCGAAGCGTTCCCACAGTGGCTGCCCACCAACAATTACCACTGCGGTCACACCGCGCTGAAAGGCCAACCACCCGCCAGCCGCGTCCCCAACCTCACAGGGCAATACAACTAGTACTGCAACGGTCTTTGCCGTGACGGTTTGGCAGTCGGATCGTTGTGCTGGGCATGGGGTGGGATGTGGTGCCGGCGGATGTCCGGCGTTGGTCGTCTGGGCTGGCTGAGCTGCATGAACGGTTCGTGTATCGGTTCAACAGGCTGGAGCCGCGGG
>NZ_JASHLT010000101.1:0-4318 GCF_030056615.1 Streptomyces sp. HNM0645
CCATCGCGCACAGGCTGTCGACCGTGCGGGGCGCCGACCGGATCGTGGTCCTGCACGACGGACGCATCGTCGAGCAGGGCACCCACGAGGAGCTCTTGGAGCGTGACGGCAGGTACTCGGAGCTGGTACGTCGCGACGCCGAACCGGTTCCGGTCGCCGCGTGAGGCAGCCGGGGAAAGGCCGGAACGCCTCGTGTGGCGCCTGCCGGTGTCGGGCGTCCGAACAGCAGTCGTCCGCCTCGCCCCTTCGCCGGACGCTGATGCCGCGGCCCCGCTGCGGCGGGCCGCCGTCGCTCGCTCACGCCGGGTCGGTGGCCTTGTCCAGGGGATGTTGCGGTCTGAGGCTCGACCATGGGAGTGGACACCGGGTTTCATACGACGAGTGGCAGCGCATGTGATGCGGTGAGTGGCTGTTCGCAACCGGTCGCGTGTGGTAGCCGAAGGCGGAGTGACGGCGGCGCTGGCTTCAGTGCGACGTCCAGCGGAACAACTCGAGCCGGCCCGAGGACTGTGGCGGGCGAGAACCGGTTCCCTTCGGGAAGTACTGCCGCGGGCGCCTCCGCCGGGCGTTCCCGGGGCCGTCTCCCTTCGACCGTCCGGACCCAGTTCCGCCACGTCTCCGGGTTCATCCCCAGACCAGCGACAACCGACCTCCGTTCCCGGCCGCCATTTCGTTCGACGCGACCACGACGGCCTTGAAACTCCGGCGGATAGCACTTCATGACCACGGGACAGCCGTTCTCCCGGACTCAAGATCCGAGCGTCTCCGGTGTCCAAGAGCCGGGGGCAGGCCCAGGTCAGGCCCCCTTCCGAACCTGCCCCCTGCCGGGGCCGGGTTCGGAGGGTCACCACTCGGGGCCAGGTCCCGGTCACCGCGTGATCATCGGTTGGTATGGACAAGCGACCGGCCTTCTACCTGTGCTGGCCACCCACCACGGTCACCCTTGCGGAACTCGTCCGCGTTGCCGGCGTCCTCTGGAGCATCGAGGAGTGCGACCAGGCTGTTGCACTGGTCAATCTGGCGCAGACTCCACGAGGCAACAGCCCGACACAGCCACGACAGACGACGACCCTGCTGGCTGGATCACGAAACCACATTGGAGTACTGACCTGCGCGTTTCATCGGGGGCTTGCGTCCGGATCCGATCGGCGAGGTGGGTATACGTCCCGTCATCACTCGCCGCGCCTCCCTTGGTCTTCACCACGGTCTGCACCAGGCGCGCCAGTGGCTCCGGGAGGTACCGGACGAGACCGTCGCGCACGCCCGGCCTCCCGGAGCCTCCAGGCCGTCGCCAGCAGTGCCGCACCAGTGAACTCCGCGGCGACCAGCAGCCACCCCGTGGTCCAGCGGCCGCTGCTGTCGACCAGCAGACCGAAAAGCGGTGGCGTGAGGGCAAAACCTGCGAAGAATCCGGCCGACACCATGGCCGAGTCATGGCCCGCCTGCTCCGGCGGCGTGTCCTGCAGGACGAGCATCATGGTTACCGCGTTGACGGATACCGCGCAGAGCCCGATGGCCGCAGCTGCGAACCAGACCAACAGCGGTAGCTGCACCGTGAAGGCGAGGAGGAGGGTGGCCACGACCGATCCCGTCAGCAGGAGCGCGGGTAGTTCGCGGGTCCGCTGAGGGGACCGCGCCGCTCTCGAACACGCCATGCGACCTACGATGCCGGCCCCGCCGACAACGGCTACCAACGCGGCTGCCTGTGTGTCGCCGAGCCCGAGTTCGTCCGTCGCGTAGAGCGTGATGTAGGTGTTCACACAGGCGATTCCCCCACCCAGCGGCACAGAGAGGACCAGCAGCCACGCAACCGTGCCACGGGGCAACAGCGGAGGTCGCGGCGCGGTCGGCCGTCCCGTCCGGTCGATCCGGTCGACAGGCAACGCCAGCGCCCCCCACAGCGCCGCACCTGCGGCGACTGCGGCCATGACCCATGCCACCACCCGCCACCCGGCCGCCGCTGACAGCCAAGCCAGCGGCAGGCCGGCGGCCAAAGCGGCCAGTTGGACACCCGACTGCTTGACGCCCGTGATCAGAGCGCGATGCTCAGCCGGCGCATCTGCGGCAATGGCGCTGTTGGTAGCCGGATTCGCCAGCGCCTGCGCAAGGCCGCCCAAGGCAACCGACGCCAGCAGCACCAACGGGCCTGGGGCCACCCCGATCAGCAGCAGCGCAGCTGCTGCGGTCGCCATCAAGACGACGAGGCTGCGCCTGGGTCCTACCCGGTCCACCATCCGTCCGCTCAGCGGAGAAGAAAGAGCGGCTACAGCGCAACTGACCGTCGTCGTCGCACCCAGCAGAGTCGGCGAGAGAGACAGGGTTCTCACCACTTGCGGACCCAACGCGCCCAGCAGAAAGAAGTGCATCATGGACAGTCCCATGGCGCCAGTGAGCAAGACCATCACCACCGGGGTGCCGATGGCGGAGCGGTTCCTTCGCATGTCATGGGATGCTCCTTCATCGGCAGGTTCCAGCGCGGCATTGGAACTGATCGGGTCTGTCGAACCAGCGTTGCGTCTGGCGGTGTTTGGACGGCTACCGACGGGCTGCGGGGAGTCGGCCGTCGGAGGTGGTGTCGGAGGCGTTCAGGGCGGTCTTCCAGCGCATGGTTCAGCGGGCCTGGCCCGTGCCGGTGGGATCCGGGCTCATGATGGCCATGCGGATGTGCTTCACGGCGGCGGTCTCGCTGTGGAGTCGGTCGCGGGCCCCGACCGCACGCCGGATCCCGGCGATCACGGACACGCTGCTCCCTTACCGCCGTGGCCGACCCAGAGGTCCAGGACGTCCCCGCCGCCCCTCCGCGGTGACAGCGGGGGCGACGCAGATGGCCTGGCCGGCCACGGCGCCGTCATGGGTCCGCGCGTGGTTCGCTCCCCGACCTCAATCCCGTCCAGTGGGTACGGGCGCAGGTCAAGCACAGCCCGCCAACCTCGCCGTGGTCGCCCTCGACCAGCTTGAATTCCTCGGACGCAGCCGGCTCGAGTGCCCTCAGTGCCGGCCCCGGCATGCACCCTCGACGGCTTCAGAACGGGAATCGTCCTGCCCCCTCGACGGTCCAGCGTCACCTCGCCGGGGCGAAGTCAGCAACGCCGTAAGGGTGGATACGGGGTAGAAGGCATGTCTCCGGATATCGTGACGAGGATTGCTGGGTCATGCTGACTCCATGGACGACGATGCTCATACGCCGCCGCATGGTGACAACGCGCGCAGCCCCATGAGGGGTCCGCACTCCTCGGCCGGCGATGAGACCGCGGCGCGCGCCACTGCACCGCCTGGGATTGGTGGTAATGGGGTGCTCACGAGCCAGGTGCCGCCGACCGCGGCTGAGTGTGCCCAGGTACTGCGGGAGGTGATCTCCGGGGGTGTGGTCGGGGCATGGGGGGTGGGCGAGGTGGTGGTGACCCGGCACCGGCGGAGGCATTCCACGTTCCTGACCGAAGTGCAGGCCGAGATGGACGACGGAACCGGCGGTGGATGGCGGAAGGTTCCGCTGGTACTCAAGCATGGCTCGCACCACAGTGGACGGTCGGCGGATCAGGCGGCCCGACAGCTACGTGCTGCCGGACTCGACCGTCCCCCGTACCAGGTAGTCCGCACGCGCGGTGTCCACCCGGCGGGAACGCTGGTGACCGAGCATGCTCCGGGCAGGCCCTGGGCGCTGTCGCTGACCGGTTCCGAGGCGGACCGTGCCGTGGAGGCGGTCGCCGGTTTCCTGACCGCCTTGCAGGGCGTCTCGGCGGAGCTGCCGCCCCGACCGGCGCCGCACGAGCAGACGCTGCGTCAGCTTGCGGATCTGGCCGAGTTCGCCGCCGTGCATGCGTGGGACGAGCTCGCCGCGGTCCAGTGGCTGACCGAGCTCGTCGATCCGCTCCTGGAGCCGACCGGGAAGGTGCGGTTGGTGGCGGGACACGGGGACCTGCATCCCAAGAACGTCTACCTCGACAGGCTCGCCGCCACACCGCCGCTCGTGACGGTGATCGACTTGGACCACGCGGGGATGTACGAGCCCGCCCTCGACGTCGGATACGCGGTATGCCAGATCCTGGTGACCGGCACGCACCAAGGTCTCCCCCAGGACGAGCTGGCACGCGTCGCCGGCGGGCTGTGGGGCTGCTATCGCTCACACGGCGGGCGAGCCGACGAGCAGCGGATCGCGGTGCAGGTGGCGTGCGCATTCGTGCAGGTGCTCCACTTCGAGCTGATCGGTTACGGAGGGGGAGGCCGCCGTACCTTGGCTCGTTGGGCACGTCTGGCCACCGAGGTGCTCGACGACGGACCCGGGGCGCTGCGGCGGCTCGCCCGGGGCGCGCGATGACGC
>NZ_JASHLT010000102.1:0-3881 GCF_030056615.1 Streptomyces sp. HNM0645
CCGGCGCTGGTGCGGATCGGTCCCGGCTCGGCTGCGCAGAGGCGCAGCTCGTACCAAGGGGCAACGATGTCGCTGCGGTCGGTGCCGAAGACCTCGCAGGGAACGGCGAGTTCGAAGGTGGGGGCGCCGTCTGTCACTGCCACCGCCACGACATGCCGCTTCCCCCTCACAAGACGGGATCTTAGCGCACTGTGTCGCTTCCTCCACTGGTCAGAGGCGTAGGCCCCCTCGGAAGCTAGTACCACGGAACGCAAGCGATCAATCTTCCCGAGCTCTGCCGCGGCAGCGCCCGCCAGAAGGATCCGGCGTTCCTTCATCCTGCCGAGCCAAGGTCAACCGCCCACGGGGCTCCATCCCGACGCGGCGCCGAATGGAGAACCATCTCAATGAAGAAGACAGGACCCGCCCTCCTTGCCGTCCTCACGGTGCTGGCTCTGCCCGCCTGTGGACCCACCGTGGGCCAGAACTCCCCGGACAGCGGCTCCGGGAAGGCCGCATCATCCGCCCCGGCACAGAACGGCCCGAGGAGCGAGCAGCCGAAGGAGGCGGACGCACCGGTCGATCTCGTCGCGAGGAAGACGGACTTCACCCCAGGCGTCCTGCACGACGGCGGCGACTACACCAGCGTTCTGGTGACTGTCGGCAACAACAGCGACAAGGAGATCAGCGTCAACCCGTTGTACTTCTCCCTCACCGACACCGCCGGAACCAAGCACACGGCCGCCCTCGCCGTCGACAAGAACCAAATCGACACGGTCAAACTCGCGCCCGGGGAGAAGGCTTCGGGCACCGTCACCGGCAAAGGGGACTTCACCGCTCGGTACGTGACGTACACCGACGGCATCCTCGGCGACCCGGTCCGCGCCACGGTTGGTTGACCGCAGTCGGCCGGACCGCGGCCGCGCCATCGGTGACATGATCGTCCAGCCTCGCGGCCGGTCGAGGTTCGGTCGGCCTCAGGTCCGCCCCGCCCCACCCAGCAGCATGACCTGCGACTTGGCGGCCTTGATCTCCACGAGTCGCCGGGGCGGACCTTGCAGGCAGGCACCGAGTAGAGGTTGCCGCCGAAGGCGACCAGGCAGTTCTTGCCGACCGGGGGCCTTGCCGTCGTTCGGCGGGAAGCTGGAGGTGGGCCACGAGGACACCTGGTGGGTGGGGTAGCGCATGTGGGCTTACGTCTGGTGCCTCTGCGACGTCTCAGAGTGCGGTTCGCGCCGTGATGCCGGGTTTGGTGTCGCTCGATGGGGTGACGTTGGAGCATGTCTGCCGGTCAGGCGTTCGGGGTTCGCTTGGGTGGCCGGATGAGTGACCGCAAGCCGTACCCGAGTGATCTCACCGACGAACAGTGGCAGTTGGTCGAGCCCGTGATCAGTGCCTGGAAGGCCGAGCACCCCTCGGCCACCGGTCACCAGGGTAGATACGCGATGCGGGAGATCGTCNCAGAAGCCCCGTCACTGTCTTGTCCACCCGCCCGACCGGCGCGTGCCGCCCTCGGAACGGACACGCCACAAGGACGGACATGACCAGCATGACGCACGACGGCCCACGGATCACCGGCGGAGTCGACACCCACGGCCTGACCCACCACGCGGCCGTGATCGACGCGGTCGGCCAGCACCTGGCCGACCAGGAGTTCCCCGCCACCATCCGTGGCTACCGTGATCTGCTGGACTGGATGCGCTCCCACGGCAAGCTCGTCGCCGTGGGCGTGGAGGGCACCGGCGCCTACGGCGCCGAACTCGCCCGGGTGCTGACCGCCGCCAGCGTCACGGTCATCGATGTCGACCGCCCCGACCGCAAGACGCGGCGGATGAAGGGCAAGTCCGACCCGATCGACGCCTACGCCGCCGCGATGGCCGTGCTGTCCGGGCGGGCCACGGGCACGCCGAAGAGCCGGGACGGCCTGGTCGAGGCGGTCCGCGTCTTGCGGATCGCCCGCCGCAGCGCCGTCAAGGCCCGCACTCAGGCGATGAACCAGATCCGCGGCCTGCTCGTCTCGGCACCCGCGATACTGCGTGAGCAGGTCGCGGGACTGGACAGGTCGGTGTTGATACGCACCCTGGCCCGGCTGCGGCCCGGCGACGATTTGTCCCGCCCGCTGGCGGCGACCCGGGCCTCGCTGCGGCGACTGGCCCGCCGCCACCAAGCGCTGGACGAGGAGATCGCTGAGCTGGACGCCGAGATCGGCCCGCTGGTCAAGCAGGCCGCACCCCAGCTGCTGGAGCTGTTCGGCGTCGGCCCCGAGACCGCCGGCCAGTTGCTGGCCTCGGCCGGGGACAACCCGGAACGGATGCGGTCCGAGGGTGCGTTCGCGCACCTGGCCGGGGTCGCCCCGATCCCTGCGTCCTCCGGCCGCACCCACCGCCACCGTCTCAACCGCGGCGGCGACCGGGCCGCGAACAACGCCCTGCACACCATCGTGCTCGTCCGCATGCGCTTCGACAAACGCACCCGCGCCTACGTCGGACGCCGCACCAGGGAAGGGCTGAACAAGAAGGACATCATGCGCTGCCTCAAGCGATTCGTCGCCCGCGAGGTCTACCGCGCCCTGACCAGCACACCAACCGAACGAATCACCCAAACCGACCTTGCTCCTGCGGCTTGACGTCTATAGGAGCATCCGGCTGCTACTCGGCTTCGCTGCGGCGCAGGCAGGAGCGAATGTCGTCGAGCCCGTCGAGGGCTCGTCCGTCCACATCGGAAGGGTCCAGCTCAGCACGGGTCGCCAGAGCTTCCGCCAACGCTACCGCTCGCTCGCTGAGGCGCCCGAACCTGCGGGCCGTGTGGCCCAGGCATAGGCCGGCCAGCCCAAGCAACTGGCTCCCGGCCGCCGCCCTCATACCCACCTCGATGCAGCAGTGCTCGATGAACTCGCGATCGTTGTCGTTCAGCGCGATGCCAACCAGGGCCACCGCCGCCAACGCTTCGTACGCGGTGTCGCCGAGCGCGCGTTCAAGCGCCTCCGCGACGACATCGCGAGCCAGAGCAGGGGGATTCTCAAACGTTCGATGGGAGTGCTTCACGCGCAGAGGCTACGCGGTGCACCCGGAGACGCACCGCGAAGCCTCTCCCTCGGTGACGGAAGCCGACAGGACGAACATTGCTTGATACGGCGCTACCGCGGACTTGACCTACCAGCGACATGAGATGTCTTGGACTGCTCGGCGATGGTGTGGTCGCGGGTGGGGACGAGGGTGCCGTCCACGATGAGCACGGTGTCCTTTCCGACCCGCTTGCGCGGCTGGAGCGCGAGCATCGGCCCGAGGTGGTCGATGATCCGGTCCGCCGCCGACTTGGACACCCCGAACAGCGGGGCAACTACCGCATGGTCAGGTTCGTGCGCCAACACGCCGCGACCAGCAGTGCCCGGTCCTCCAGCGGCAGGCTCCAGGGCCGGCCCTTGCGGACCGCGTCCGCACCCTCGCGCCGCAACACGGTCAACAGCTTCGCGAAGGTGCGCGGACTGAGCCCGGTGAACGGAGCTATCCAGGACGGCTCCGACGCCGTGATCATACCAGCCACCTCAAGATCATCTCACCCGTGACCAGCAGATACGGGACAGCCCTTAGTCGAGAGAGTTGTAGAGATTGATCGCCATGCCGTTGAGGTGCGCGGAGTCCAGACTACTCGAGAGAGCCTGCAAGAAGGGCTGCGTCGCCGGGTCCGGAAACTTCAAGGTGAATGTCCCGCTGAGAGTCGAAGGCGGGTAGGTGATCATGCGTCCATCGCTCCCTATTTCGGTTGGCCATTTGGCGGCGAGGAATGCCACTGCACGGCCGTCGGAGCCCCAGCTGTAGGTCCAGTTGTTGGGGTAGGCGATCAGCCGCCCGTCCGGGCCCTGGGTCGTCCGCCAGCTGCCATCGTAGGGGAATGCCACTGCA
>NZ_JASHLT010000103.1:0-5393 GCF_030056615.1 Streptomyces sp. HNM0645
CCCCGCACCATGGCCACCCTCCGCAACCTCGCCATCGGCACGCTCAAGCTCCTCGGAGCCGACAACATCGCCAAAACCACCCGAGCCATCCGCCACGAACCCGAACGAGCACCCCCGATCCTGGGCATCTTCAACAACCCGAACCCTCAGGGAACTTGATCAAGCCCTGCCGCCTGGACCGACAGAACCCCTCGACAAGGTTCATCGTCCCAGGTCAGGAAGGCACTTTCGCGTTTCCGCCCCAAGCCAGCCGTACCCAAGTGAAACAGCGAGGCTAGCCCTCTACTGCATCACATGATCAAACCAGACGATCCAGGCACTCGCCGGGGCCCTGGCGGACTCATGGCAGTAGTCCCGAGGGTGCCGATCGGTGATCAGGGCGCGATACTGGCCAAGCAACGCTTCTGCCTTCCAGGCACAGGGAGGGCGAATAGGGGTTGCGCACCGAACTTCGCTCCGGCCCAGCAGATTGGAGAGGGCAGGGGATGCGGATCTTCACATCGAAGAAGCTCACACTGAGGCGACTACATTATCATGTGGAGACGTTTTTTGTCAGTCATGGCTTTATTGTGCTCTCTCTGGCCCTGGTCATCATATGCATAACCGTTACCATCATATTCAGCTCCCTCGTGGCCATCACATTTCCTTCCGGAGATGGATTCTTCTACGACTGGACGAATCAGTCACTGATTCACATTGCTGAACTATTTCGATTGAGCCGCCCTAAATTGTATGACGAGAAATGGCAGACGCGGATCATAGAGATATTCATCGGAATGATTCAACTGCTTTTCCTGAGCTCCATGATAGGCGTGATAAACTACAGGGTTCGTTCACGTATCCTGGATTACCAAAAAGGGAGGTCTCAAGTAATGGAGGGCGGTCACGTTCTCCTGCTGGGATGGTCCGAGTTCGGGTTCAGAGTCATTTCAGAGCTGCTTGCGGATAAGCAGCCGCATTCGATCGTCCTCCTTGCCGACAAGGAAATCAATGAGAAGGTTGAAGATAGAATACGCACCCGCCCGTCAGGGTTTTCGTCCAAGAAGCTGATTTGCCGCGTTGGAGACCCATCGCGCAGGTCAGACCTGGATCTGGTCAGCCCTGCAACGGCCCGATCGATCATTCTTATGCCGCTTGAAGGCCCCCGCCTGCTGAAGACCCTTCTGCACCTCAGACAAATCGAGATCGAGAAAAGGGTGGTCGTGCGCACCCGTGTTGCAGTGTGGGATATGGAGACCGCGGAGATGCTACAACTCGCGAGCGACGAACTGCAGATCATCCGTCTCAATGATCGCCTCTCTCGGATCACTGCGCGTGCGCTCCACCTTCCCGGTTTCCCTGACTTCTGTCGAGAGGTTCTAAATTTCGCAGAGAATGAAATATACGCGAAACGCGACCCGAACGTGAACGGACTGCAGTTTGGGAGCATAACCCGCAGGTACAAACATTCCACACCCATAGGACTGCTGAGTGCGGAAGGCCACATTGAACTCCCGCCTGCGATGGGTACCGAGATACGCAACGGTGACAAGATTATCTTCATATCCAGGGAAGGAAGTCGCGTATATGAAGACATCGACATCTCCTCAAATTTGCCGCGCACTCGTAACATTCCAATCGACCGAGATGCCTCTGCGGAGGGGTTGATCGACGCCGGCGCGCACTCAAGTAGAATTCTTGTCATTGGATGGAACCAGCGTGCGGGTCCCCTTCTCGATCGTCTCGATAAGTCGACGAGCAGAGATTCGATGATCAATGTCGCCTTTCAAGGGGATGGGGATTGGAGGAATGACTCCGGAGAGAGTGAAAGACCGGCTCGGTCATCACATGGGGCAAAAGTTTCCCGTCTGGATGTAGATATCTCACAGTTGGATGATCTCGACGCTTTGCCCATGGAGGGCTATACACATGTGATCCTGCTTGCCGAAGAGGGTTTGGAACCGAATGAAGCGGACTGCCTCACGCTTGCTAGGCTCATGAAGCTCTCCCATATAGAAGAATTTCGGGGGGCAAAGATCGCAGAGATGTATGAAGTGACACAGATCGACTACCCCGCCATTTTTGGCGCCGTCGACATCGTGGACCTCAACTCCCTGTCGGCCGGACTCATATCGCAGATCGGCAGCCATGCCTACTCTTATAGAGTTCTCGGAAAGCTGATGGATGCGAAAATTTTGTACGCATCCCCTTCATCACTCCTCACCGACACACCTTTTCCGCGGGGCGTAATATACTTTTCCTCGATAATTGAGCAGGCCCAGCGGAGCGGATGGATCGCCATGGGATACTTTAAATCGGATGAGATGGGGCGGCCCCCGAGTTTTGGAGTCCACCTCAATCCGGACAAGGATGTCAGGATTGCTTTCCAGGAAGACGATCGAATCATTCTTCTGGCTTCTCGGTACTGAGGTTGAACTCGCGATGACGGCTGGTCGTGACAGTTCGTGATCCCTGCGGTATGCCGGGTTCATGAGGTACGCGCAGGGAGGCGGGCTGACGCCGAAGGGGCAACAGGCGCTGCGCGGAGTGCTCGCCGTACCGGGCGATGTGGTCGTGGACGATCTGGTGGTCGTGCGCGGCGCGGGTGCGCCAGTCGAGCACCTGCTCGCGGGTCAGGTCCTCGAGGACGAGCTCCTGGTCGTCGTCGACGTCCGCGACATCCGGGGCCGGGGTGACGGCGGCCGGACGGGGCGCGGGCAGCACGACCGGCGCCACCGGCGCGGCCGGGACCTCCGCCTTGGGCTGCGCGGCCGCGGCTTCGGCACGGGCCTGAGCTGCGGCAGCCTGCCGGGCGCGGACCTGGTCCCACTCGTGCACCTGCGCCCATGCCCTGGCCGTCACGTCCTGGTGCAGCTGCTGCTCGGTCGCCGCCCGACGCTCCGCCTCCGAGGCGCCAGGCATCGCGGCGTCGACGGCGGCCGCGACCGCGCGGCGCTGGTCCCGGCGGTCGGCCTGCTTCTCCGCGCAACGGGGGCAGTCCTGGCCGGAGTCGAGCAGCATCCGGTCGTCGCACCGCACGTCGCCGCACTGCTGGCGCTGCGGCAGACCGACGCCGATCAGCCAGCCCACCGGGTCCTTGATCGGCCCGGCCAGCCGCATCTGGTCGGCCAGGCGCCGGGCGAGCCGGTCGGCGAGGACCTGCGGGGCATCGGCGCGGCCGGCGAACCCGACCACCCTGCCCAGCTCGCTGCGGGCGGCGGCCTCCACCAGGCGGCGGGCGGCCTGACGCTCCAGGCGCGCCCACACCAGGTCGACCGGGGCCAGGACGGCCCGCAGATCCTCCGGCGGCAGCGGCACCCTCCCCCGCTGCTGCCTGCCCTGACCCTCGCCGGCCACGACCCGCACCGGGCCGCCGACTACCGGCCCGCGGCCGGGCTTCTCGCTGCTGATCGACGGGGACTTCTCCTGCTGTTCCCCGCGGAGCGGGCCGCCGTCCTCGCGCACGCACGCGCGGTCCGGCAGACCGTGGTTCTCACCACGGCCTTCACCGGAAAAGCCACCAGAGAGCGCAAGAGAACCACCGGGAGTAACCACAGAAGCGTGGAGAGCGTGGTGCTGTGCAGTTGCGGCGAGGTCTGCCGATCCGGCAATCCCGTCCTGTCCGGCGCCCTCCACCCCAGTCGTCACAAGGGGCTCGCCCGTCTCGCCGGACTCAAGATCTCCGGGTGCAGTACCGGCGAGGTCTGAAATCAGGGCCTTCGCGACCCGGCGGGCCTCCCGCACGGCCACGCCGTGCAGGGCAGCTGCAAGTTCCCTGGTCGTGTGGTGAGTTCGGGTAGCCGCCGGTTGGGGCGGATAGAGGTGCAGGCACGGGCTTCGTGATCATCGTGGTGTCTTAAGCCCGTTGATCACGAGGTGGCCCGTGCCTGCCGCTGTATNCAGGGCAGCTGCAAGTTCCCTGGTCGTGTGGTGAGTTCGGGTAGCCGCCGGTTGGGGCGGATAGAGGTGCAGGCACGGGCTTCGTGATCATCGTGGTGTCTTAAGCCCGTTGATCACGAGGTGGCCCGTGCCTGCCGCTGTATCTTCTCCCATCCCTGCTGTCCTGCTGAAGCTGGGTCCGTTGGGCCCGGGGCAGACCGCCGACCTGCGCCCGTACTTCGATGCGGTGCCCGATCCGCGCTCGCGGCGGGGCCGGTGGTACTCGCTGACGGCGATCCTGCTGGTCTGCGCCTGTGCGGTCGTGTCGGGCGCGCGGAGCATCGAGGAACTGGCCGAATGGGGTGCGAACGCCTCCAGCGGACTCCTGACGGCCATCGGCATCCGTTGTCACCCGCTCAGATGGCGGCGTGCTCCCTCGCCGGCCACGATCGGGCGCGTGCTGGGGGCGGTGAACGGTGATGCCCTGGACCGGGCGGTGGGCGCCTACCTCGCGGACCGGCACCGTGGCGTGGCCGAGCCGGCAAACACCTCGGGGCNCACCCGCTCAGATGGCGGCGTGCTCCCTCGCCGGCCACGATCGGGCGCGTGCTGGGGGCGGTGAACGGTGATGCCCTGGACCGGGCGGTGGGCGCCTACCTCGCGGACCGGCACCGTGGCGTGGCCGAGCCGGCAAACACCTCGGGGCCGCGACGCGTCATCGCCGTCGACGGCAAGGCCCTCAAGGGCTCCGCCCGCCTCGACGCGCCCCGTCGTCATCTGCTGTCCGCGGTCACACACCGCCCGGTCGTGACCCTGGCCCAGGCAGAGGTCGGTACGAAGACGAACGAAACCACGCGCTTCAAGCCGCTGCTCGCGCCGCTGGACCTGACCGGCGACCTGGTGACCTTCGACGCCCTGCACTCGGTGAAGGCGAACATCACCTGGCTCGTGGAGACGAAGAAGGCGCACTACATCGCCGTGATCAAGACCAACCAGCCGACCGCGTACCATCAGCTCGCGGGTCTGCCCTGGCGGGACATCCGCGTCCAGCACACCGCCTCCGTGACCGGTCACGGCCGCCGCGAGTCCCGTTCGATCAAGACCTGCTCCATCCCCGACGAGCTCGGCGGCATCGCCTTTCCCCACGCAGTGCTGGCCATCCGCGTCCACCGCCGCCGCAAGGAGACCGGCCGGCGCGAAAGCCGCGAGAGCGTCTACGCCGTCACCAGCCTCGACGCCCACCAGGCCACCCCGGCCGACCTGGCCACCGCGATCCGCGGGCACTGGGGAGTGGAAAACTCCTCGCACCACATCCGGGATGTCACCTTCGCCGAGGACGCCTCCACCGTCCACACCGGCACCGCACCCCGCACCATGGCCACCCTCCGCAACCTCGCCATCGGCACGCTCAAGCTCCTCGGAGCCGACAACATCGCCAAAACCACCCGAGCCATCCGCCACGAACCCGAACGAGCACCCCCGATCCTGGGCATCTTCAACAACCCGAACCCTCAGGGAACTTGATCAAGCCCTGC
>NZ_JASHLT010000104.1:0-3776 GCF_030056615.1 Streptomyces sp. HNM0645
ACCAAACGATCACTGATCGCCTACGACCACTGAAAACATCGGACTCATTCATCTAGTGCGCCCCGGGTGGCGGTCCGACTGGTCCGGCGTCCCCGGGGCCGGGAACCGTCGAGGCGCCGGCAGGCCCGGCCCCGGCGAACACGGGACCGGGCCTGCCCTATGAGGTTTCGGGAACCGGCAGCCGGCAGCGGATGTGCGCCGGCGGAGCCATCACCGACCGGCCCTCGGACCGGTCGGTGAACGCCGGCCTCCCTGTGTCAGGAGATCGCCTTGATCGCCTGCCAGCCCCCGGTGCCGACGACCGCCGGGGTACCGACCAGCCCGGTCCTGCGACCGGGCACGAACTCCAGCCCGGCGGTGCTGTTCGACGTGGTGGACCACAGGTCGGGTACGTCATCCCCGTTGGAGTCGCCGCTCGCCGCCACCAGGGGCCGCGCGGCCGGAGTCCAGCCGCTCGCGTACTGGGTGCGGCCGGAGCCGACACCCAGCGAGGACGGATCGGTTCCGCCGTCCGGAACGCCGTCGCCGTCGGAGTCCCCCCTGCTCTTGCCGTGGTAGACCCACAGGGCACCGGAGGAGTCGTCCCGGGCGACGAGATCGACGAAGCCGTCGCCGTCCACATCGCCGGGGGAGGCGAGCGTCATCATGCCCCACCCGGAGGTGCCGATCAGGTAGCCCGATTCGAGTGACCCGCCCGACCAGCCGGGCAGGAACCAGAGCTGGTCGCCGATGACCGCGACGAAGTCGGGGTTGTAGCTCTCCTCGCTCGGCGTGATGTCCCCGACCGAGACGATCTGCCTGATCGACGCGGTGTCCGTGGCGACGCCCGTCTCGTTGTCGGGGAAGACGTACACCTCCTGCTTGGTGTCCTCGGTGAACTCGCCCTGGCCGTTGTTGGGGTAGAGCCACAGCTTGCCGTCGGACTTGCGGGCGACGAGGTCCTCGTAGAAGTCCTCGGTCCAGTCACCGCGGTGGGTCATCAGCGCGCCCGCCCAGCCGCCGCCGGAGGAGAGGGGGACGGCGGCCGCGACCGCGCCGTTGCCGGTGCCGCCGTACAGCCGCAGGTCGTCGTTGCCGTCCACCGCGAACATGTCGGGAAGGCCGTCGCCGTTGACGTCACCCGGCTTGTCCATGACACCGGGGCTCCTGACGTAGAACCGGTACGGATAGATCGGTCCGGCGTTCTTCCCGGCGTCGAACGCCTGCACGTACAGGGTGTGCGGACCAGGAGTGAGCGGCGTCACCGTGACCTCGACGTCGCCGCCCGGTGTCGCGGGCTTGGCGGACTCGTTCGGCGGCGTGCGGTCCAGGCCCCACTTGTACTCGGCGATGTCGCCGACGCCGTTGGCGCCCAGGACGAACCGGCCGGGCGTGCGTGCGAGCGCACCCTCGGAGTTCTCCGGGTAGACGTCCTCCTTGGACCGCACGGTCGGCATCACCGACGGAGCCGTCGGGTCGAAGCCGAAGCGGCAGCCGGGAGCCCCCTGGGTCGGGGTCCAGTCGGAGGCGAAGCCCGCGTCGGCGACGTCCTCTACCTGGGCCTTCCATGAGAACTGGCCGTTGGACGCGCCCTTGTGCTGGTTCAGCAGCGTCTTGGGTACGACCACTCGGGCAGGTGCTCCCGCGGAACTCTTGGCCGAGACGGTGACCTTGACCTTCTTGTCGAAGAACACGCCGGGCGACACGTCGTGCTTGCCGGTCGCCCAGAGATGGAACTGGACGTTGACGTCGCCGCCGTCCGGGTCCCAGACCTGGGCCGTGAGCGTCACGTCCGTGTTGCCGAGCGTCACGTACGAGGAGCCGTTTCCGCACTCCGTCGTGCTGACCTTGGTGCTCGGGATGGTGTCGAGCGCCCAGGGTGCCTTCGGAGGGCGGTTGAAGTCGACGATCAGCTTTGCGTCGGGCTTGAACTTCTTCCAGCTGTACGCGTCCTTCTTGTCCTCCGCGCTCTGCGGGGCGCGCAGACCGAAGGTGATGTTGGTCCACTTGCTCGCGGCGGCCTTGACCGCCGCGTCCTTGGCGGTGAAGTCGACCGGCTTGTCCGGGCAGCCGAAGGACTCGTTGCCGTGCGCGTAGTTGCGGCTGTCCTGGCGCGTGGACCAGGACGGTTGCTTGTTCCACGTGGTCGACGAGCTGATGGAGCCGGTCAGGTAGAGCTCGACGGGCTTCGGTGTGCAGGACCAGGAGTGCGTCTCGGTGATCTGAAACTGCGCGTCGACGACCTTCACCCCGGCCAGGAACTTGGAGTCGACCCGGAAGAACGACCGGGCGGTGCCGCCGGTCGAGCTCTCGTAGCCGACACGGGCCTCGCCGGTGGTGCCGCCGTTCCAGCCGGTGCCGTTCCAGTAGCTGTTGTTGGGGTGCGGCTTGTAGGCGATGGTCCAGGCCTGGCGGGTGCCCGTCATCCGCGGGTCGATGTAGACCGGGTACGTCGTCCCCGAAGCTTCGAGCAGTTCCCGGTCGGGTGTCAGGGTGAGTTGGCCGTCGGTCACGGTGACGCCGACGTCCGCACTGCGGGTGCCCGGCGTCAGATCGGTCGGTGGCTGCTCCTGCGTGGCGGCGGTGGAGGGTGCGGCCGCTGCCGAGAGCGTTCTCGCGGAGGCGGTCCGCGCCGAGGGGACCGTGGCCGTCTCTTCCGAGCCGGAGGAGTCCCACATCCGCGGCGTCGACGTGGCGAACACGGTCTGTCCGGCCGGGTTGACGGCCGTCAGCGTGCCGCTTGCGGAGTCCTTCCTGAGGGACAGACCATCGGCCTTGAGGTCGAAGTCGATGGTGGCGAGCTCGGGATTGTCCGCCGCCGCGGGCGACTTGACGATCAGTGCCTGGCTGAAGCCGTCCACACCGGCGGCGACCGCGAGGTCGACACCGGGCAGCACCTCGCGATACGTCGCGGTGGAGCCCTCCAGAACCGGCGCCGGCAGTGGCTTCGGCCAGCTCAGGGAGAGCTTGCGGCCCTGGTCGGTGAGGACCACGAGCGGGTCGTCACCGCCGGCCGAGAAGGTCACGTTCCCCGTCGCGGCCCTGGGCGCGACACGCCCCTTGACCTCGGCCAGTGTGGTGTCGATCGGGGTCCAGGCGCCCTCGCGCTTCACGCGCTGCGGGACGGAGTGCTGGACACGGCGGAGGTTGCCGTTGGGCAGGGCGTACGTCTCGCCGGTCTCACTGCGCTCCGAGAGCACCTCGACCTGCTTGCCGGTCTCCTTGGCCTGCCGCAGGGCGTGTGCCTCCGAACCGGCCGGAGCGGAGGAGGTCTTGTCCTCGGCGGCGGCCGAGGAGGTGAGTCCGATCGGGGTGAGGCCAAGCGAGCCTCCGACGAGAGCGGCAACGAGCGCCGTGCGCGCGGTCCGTGTCGCCCCCCGTCTCCACGCACCTATCTCTGACATGTAGTTGAACCCCCCAGGTCCGTTCAGTCGTGAAGTCGATCTCAAGCGACTCCGGCGGAACAGTACACGGGACCCGGCGACAGAGTTTTGCCCACTTGTGGTGAAACGAGGGGTTGTGTCATTGCAAAAGCTTGTGTTGCGGGCAGGGATTCTTGCGCCTTAGCCTGCCTGTTTCACTTGCCGCGGTGTCCGGATCTTGATCCGAAACGCGAAAGTGCCCTCTGAGCTGGGAAGATGAGGCTTGTCGAAGGTCTCTGTCATCCCAGCAGGAAGGCACTTTCTGCGTGCACACTACCGCCTCGCGCCCCAAGCTCGTCGTCTCGGCCGACGGCCACGGTGTGGTCAGCCATGCCGGGTCCCGTCTGCTGGCCGATCTCGCTGACGCCACCGGCC
>NZ_JASHLT010000105.1:0-3718 GCF_030056615.1 Streptomyces sp. HNM0645
CCCGCACCTGGCCTGGCACCCCCAGCGGCCCGTACACACCGGACACGCGGTCACCATCGACCTCCTCCCCGCCGTCTCCAACCCCTTCATGCGTAAGCGCCGGTACGCCCTCATCGCCGGCGTACCGGCTCTCGCCTCCTGCCTGTACGGTGTCCCCGATCGCCCGGTCACCGTAGAGAACCTCGTCATCCCGGACTACCTGGGCGCATTGAGGGACGGCAGTGCGAACATCGAACAGGTCGGCGGGGACTGCTGGATGGGGTGGAGGTGGGCCGGCCGCCAGTGCTGGATCGGGTATGACCCGGCTCAATCCCACCTCGCCGCACCGATCTGGACAGCAGCCGGGCACGGCCACCCGCTCGCTCTCACCGCCGAAGGCGGCCACCTTGACCTGTTGATCGGGGCCGGTAGCGCCCGTGACAGCAGTGTCACCGCCTGGCTGAGCACTGCCCGCTCCACCCTGCACACGGACCCTCTCCTCTGACGCACGGAGAGAGCCCGTCCAGAGGGGGGTGTGCTGTGAGCCCAGTGGTCGCGGTGGGTCGCTGCGTGCCCGGGCCGTCGTTCAGGCGGCGGCCTCCCCCTGGACCGCCGTCCCACCGCCCCGCCGGTTCCGTCGGCGGCAGAGGCCGAAGTCCAGGGCCGGCGCCCCACCTCGGGCAGCGAATCTCGCGTTCACGAAACGCTTGACTGGGTCGCCACGAGACCAGATGCGGCACGCTCCTGGAACTCCACCACACGGCGAAGGCCCTGACGGAGCTTGCTTCGAATCCCTGGACACGCGTTCTTCCTGCCGTCCACGGGGCAGCAGGTGATGCCGCCGACGCACTTCGTGTTCGGCTCACGCGTGGTGAAGTCGCGGCCGGTCACGTCCGGGGCCTGGCCGCGACCAGGCCCATGACCGTGCTGCGCTGCCTGCGACGACGGCGCACGCCCACCAGGCTGATGCTCCGCATGACGCGATCTGTTTGTGACTGACGTGCGCCGTCGTCGCGGAGTTCGGCGTTGAGCGGACCGCCGGTCCGCTGCGGTCGCGTGCCAGCAGGCAGAAGCTGCCGGTGCTGACACGTTGGCTGGTTCGTGGGGTTGACCTTGGTGTTGATCTTGGTGTTGATCAGCATGGGAGGGGCTGGTCGTGGAGCGTGCGTCCCCGTCGCACAAGAGGCACTGGTACCCGGGCGGGATCATTTCCCACTGTGCGTGGTCGTACCACCGGTTCCCGCTCGGCTTCCGTGAGGTAGAGGAGCTGGCGCTGGAGTGCGTTGTGATCATCTCGCGTTCACCATTCGGGAGCAGATCACCGTGGTCACGGCCTGTCCGCCAAGGTCTGAGCACAAGCCCGGAGGCGGCCCTCACCACACCCCGACACACCGTCGGACATCCACACGCCCAACAACGTGACAACGCCTCCGTGAGTCCTTCCGGTGGATCTCGCGGACGGTTGAAGCGAAAAGAATCGGCTGCAGCTACCTTGCGGTAACCAGTAGGGGCGTGCCACATTCTCCTGGCGTCCGGCCGGCGTTCAACTTCGTCAGTTCCCGTGGCCGACTTTCGATGTCGGCGCGGCCAGGATGCAGGAGTTTCGTCGTGCCCGGATTTCGTTTCAGATCCCGGTGGGTTCCCACTGGGGTGGTCGTGCCCACTCTTGTCCTCGGCTTGCTGGTCGGCGGTAACACCCCAGCGATGGCGAGCCCGTCGGGTGGTGAGCCCACTGCCGTGGTGTCGATGGGGGACAGCTATATCTCTGGAGAGGCCGGCCGATGGCTCGGCAACAGCAACACGCAGGCGGGCAGCCGCAGCGGTACGGACCGCGCCTACACCGCCACCGGCTACGATCCGACCCTTGTCTACGGAAGCACCTACGCCAGCGGTTGTGACCGCTCCGACTCCGCCGAGGTGCGCAGCAGTACGGGAATCGGTGACGTGCAGATCAACCTGGCCTGCTCCGGCGCCACCACCGCCAACATCTTCCGGTCCACCAGTGGTGGACGGTCCCTGAAGGGGGAAGCGCCGCAAGCCGACCAGCTGGCCAAGGTCGCTTCCACCAACCGGGTCAAACTGATTGCTCTCTCAATCGGCGGCAACGACTTGGGCTTCGCGGACATCATCGCTACCTGCGCCGCGGACTACACGGTCTGGTACTCCTACTGCCATGACGACCAGCAGAAGGTGGTGGACAGCCGCATGGCCGCCGCGATGGCCGGGGTCTCCAAGTCCATCAAGGAGATCCGGGCGGTGATGTCGGCCTCCGGCTACTCGACCAACGACTACCGCATCATTTTGCAGTCGGCGCCTTCACCGATCCCGCGCAGTTCCGAGAACCGCTACCCGCAGAGTGGTTGGACCCGGGTGACCACCGGAGGATGCCCGTTCTGGAACAAGGACGCCGACTGGGCGCGCGACACATTCACCCCACAGTTCTCCGCACGTATGAAAGCGGTCGCCGAGGCGGAACAGGTCCAGTTCCTCGACCTGCAGGACATGCTCCAGGGCCGCGAGGTCTGCTCGAAGACGACCCGGCTGGCAACGTCTGCGCAGGGGCCCTCGGCGGAAACCAGCGAGTGGGCGCGCTTCCTGGTCAGCGGCGTCATGCAAGGGACCCTCCAGGAGTCGTTCCACCCGAATTACTACGCGCAGCGCGCCCTGGGGCGCTGCCTCACCCTCATCTACGCGCACCCGACCCGGAACTACGCCTGCCGGAACACCCCCGGACGCGACGCGTCCGGCATGTACCTGACCGCCGTGTCCTGAGTCCGGATCGCATTGCTTCATGAAGTGGGCGATCTCCTCACCGGCCTGCAGGCCGGCTCTCGACTCCTTCCCAAGGGGCAAGGGCCGCGTTGGCATTGCGCCTTGCGCATCACCCAATCTTTGACGTATCCGTCAAAGATTGGGTGATTCAGGCAGTGCAAGGAAGGCTCCATGCTTCCGGTTCAGGCATTCGTCTGGCGCGCCGGGGTGACGCCGCCCTCTGCCCCTTGGGAGGTCTGTGCCGGCAGTGGTGGATGACCGGTTCGTTGAGGAGATCGTGGTGCGGGCCTGGGCCGAGGGCCTGCAGCTGACCGGCACGGGCGGGCTGCTGCAGCAGCTGACGAAGCGGCTGCTGGGGTCCGCTCTCGAGGGCGAGATGACCGACCACCTGGGCCTGGGAGAACGCTTGGGCGGCGTTCGTGCCGTTCCTCCGGTTCGACGCGGAGATCCAGCGGATCATCTGCACCACCAACACCATCGAATCGGTGAACGCACGCATCCGCCGAGCCGTCCGGGCCCGAGGATACTTCCCCTGCGAGACCGCCGTCCTGAAATGCCTCTACCTCGCGTTGATGTCCCTCGACCCGACCCGCACCGGCCGCAGGCGATGGACGACCAGGTGGAAACGAGCCCTCCAAGCCTTCGACACCGCCTTCGACGGACGCCTCACCCACAACCGAATCTGACCAAGTCGACCACCCCAGTTGCACCGGGATCCTTACAGACCGCCCGGTTCGGGTGCGCTGCCGCAGGGGGCGTGACCCGGGCTTCGGCTCCGGAAGCGATTGCGGTATGCCCGGGGAGAGGTGGAGGTGAGCCGTCCGAAGTGGTGCCGAAAGTTGGCCGGGGTACCGAATCCGGTACGTCGGGCGATCGACTCGACGGGCTCGTCCGTGGTCTCCAGCAGCGCCTGGGCGAGCCGTATCCGCTCCTGGAGAATCCACCGCAGCGGGGTGACGCCCAGTGT
>NZ_JASHLT010000106.1:0-9021 GCF_030056615.1 Streptomyces sp. HNM0645
CGCCCCGGGCGGCGCGGCCGCCCTCGGCCGATCCCCGCTCGGTGCGGCCGGCCTCGGCTCGCGCGCCGGTCCTGCGCGCGCCGTCGGTGCGAGCGCCGGTGTCCTCGCGGACGGCCTCGTCACGTCCACCGGCACGGCCGCCGCCCTGCGCGCGCCTCCGCTTCGGCCGGGACTTCGCGGCGGCCGGCTGCGGGGCGTGGGGCGCCTCGACGGTCACCGCCACACCCGACGGTTCGCGGGCTCCGGTCAGCCGGGCCAGCTCCTCGTCCCCGGACCTGACCGCGGCCGTACGCGGAGTGATTCCGGCGTCCGCCATCAGCCGGGTCATCTCCCGCTTCTGGTCCGGCAGTACGAGGGTCACGACGCTGCCCGACTCGCCCGCCCGCGCGGTGCGACCGCCCCGGTGCAGATAGTCCTTGTGGTCCGTCGGCGGATCGACGTTCACGACGAGATCCAGATCGTCCACATGGATGCCGCGGGCGGCGACGTTGGTGGCGACCAGCGCGCTGACCTGGCCGTTCTTGAACTGGTCGAGGGTGCGGTTGCGCTGGGGCTGGGTCCGGCCCCCGTGCAGGCCCGCCGCCCGTACACCGCTGGCCAGCAGCCGCTTGACCAGACGGTCCACGGAACGCTTGGTGTCGAGGAAGAGGATGACGCGGCCGTCGCGGGCCGCTATGCGCACGGTGACGGCCTTCTTGTCGGTCTCGTCGGCGACGTGGAGGACGTGGTGCTCCATGGTGGTGACGGCACCGGCGGACGGGTCGACCGAGTGCACCACGGGGTCGCTCAGGAACCCCCGCACCAGCCGGTCGATGTTCCGGTCCAGGGTGGCCGAGAACAACATGCGCTGCCCACCGGGCTCCACCTGCTTCAGCAAGGCGGTGACCTGGGGGAGGAAACCCATGTCGGCCATCTGGTCGGCCTCGTCCAGCACCGTGACCGCCACCTCGCCGAGACGGCAGTCGCCCCGCTCGACGAGGTCCTGCAGCCGCCCCGGCGTCGCCACGAGCACCTCGGCTCCGCGCCGCAGCTGGTTGGCCTGCTTGGTGATCGACAGCCCTCCGACGACCGTCGCCAGACGCAGGTTCACCGCGGTCGCGTAGGGGGTGAGGGCGTCCGTCACCTGCTGTGCCAGCTCCCGAGTGGGAACGAGCACCAGACCGAGGGGAGCACCCGGCTCCGCCCTGCGCCCGGCGGTGCGGGCGAGCAGCGCCAGCCCGAAGGCGAGGGTCTTGCCGGATCCGGTACGCCCGCGCCCGAGGAGATCACGGCCGGCGAGCGAGTTCGGCAGCGTCGCCGCCTGGATCGGGAACGGCTCTGTGACCCCCTGCGCGGCGAGGGCCTTCAGCAGCGCCGCCGGCAGGTCCGTCAGCTCCTCGAAGGCCCGGACGGCGGGCAGGGCGGGGACACGGGGCTCCGGAACGGTGAATTCCTGCGGGCCCACCGTACGGCGGACACCGCCGGCCCCTTTCGGGGCCCGCTTCACCGTGCGCTCGGCCGGCCGCTTGCGGGCGGGGCGTGCGGAACGAGTCATGCGAATTGCCTTCCTGGTGCTGAGCACAGCACAGGCCGGGGCCCGCACCGCGAGGGTGCGGGCCCCGGCCGCGTGGTAAGCGTCCCGAGGGTCAGGCGGGGACGATGTTCTCCGCCTGCGGGCCCTTCGGGCCCTGCGTGACGTCGAAGGTGACCTTCTGGCCCTCCTGGAGCTCGCGGAAGCCCTGGGTGGCGATGTTGGAGTAGTGGGCGAAGACGTCGGCGCCGCCGCCGTCCTGCGCGATGAAGCCGAAGCCCTTTTCCGAGTTGAACCACTTCACGGTGCCGGTGGCCATGTCATTCTCCCGATAGGTAGGGGCCCCATCCGGAGATGCCGGAAAAAACGATAAAGCGCCTGCGGATCATTCCCGTCAGGCGCGCATAAAGTTCATGGGTACCAAACTGCAACCGTCACAACCTAGCACGCTTCGCCGCGGTCCCGGCTCCCCCGCTCGGCGGTTCCGCCCCGTGCGCCCGGGAAATGCGGTCGGTCCGGCCCCGGCGATCGGCACGCCGGAGCCCGCGGCCGGTGTACGTCCCTACATCCGTTCGATGATCGTCACGTTGGCCTGGCCGCCGCCCTCGCACATCGTCTGGAGCCCGAACCGGCCGCCGGTGCGCTCCAGTTCGTGCAGCAGCGTGGTCATCAGCCGGACCCCCGTGGCCCCCAGGGGGTGCCCGAGGGCGATGGCGCCGCCGTTGACGTTGACGCGGGCCGGGTCGGCGCCCGTCTCCTTGAGCCAGGCGAGGGCGACCGGCGCGAAGGCCTCGTTGATCTCGACCAGATCGATGTCGTCGATGGCGAGGCCGGTCTTCTTCAGCGCGTGGGCCGTCGCCGGGACTGGCGCCGACAGCATGCGGATCGGGTCCTCGCCGCGCACCGAGAGGTGGTGCACACGGGCACGCGGGGTCAGCCCGTGCTGCCGTACGGCGCGTTCGCTCGCCAGCAGCATCGCCGCAGCCCCGTCCGACACCTGGGAGGAGCAGGCGGCGGTGATCGTGCCGCCCTCGACCACGGGCGGGAGGGCCGCCATCCGCTCGAGGGTGGTGTCGCGGCGCGGACCCTCGTCCGCGGTGACGCCGCCGTACGCGACGATCTCCCGCGCGAAGCGTCCCTCGTCGATCGCGCGCACGGCCCGCCGGTGGGAACCGAGGGCGAACTCCTCCATGTCGCGGCGGGTTATGCCCCACTTCCGTGNCGCGGCGCGGACCCTCGTCCGCGGTGACGCCGCCGTACGCGACGATCTCCCGCGCGAAGCGTCCCTCGTCGATCGCGCGCACGGCCCGCCGGTGGGAACCGAGGGCGAACTCCTCCATGTCGCGGCGGGTTATGCCCCACTTCCGTGCGATGAGCTCGGCGCCGTGGAACTGGTCGACGGGCGCGTCGCCGTACCGGGCGCGCCAGCCCTCGCTGCCGGCGAACGGCCCCTCGGTGAGCCCCAGGGGCTCGGCCGCCCGCCGGGAGGCGAAGGCGATGGGTATCCGGGACATGTTCTGCACACCGCCGGCGACGACGAGGTCCTGGGTGCCCGACATCACACCCTGGGCTGCGAAGTGCACGGCCTGCTGCGACGAGCCGCACTGACGGTCGACGGTGACGCCGGGCACCTCCTCGGGCAGCCCGGCGGCCAGCCAGCTCGTCCGGGCGATGTCGCCCGCCTGCGGGCCGACGGTGTCGAGACAGCCGAAGACGACGTCGTCCACGGCCGCCGGGTCGATCCCGGCCCGGTCGACCAGGGCCCTCAGGACGTGCGCACCCAGATCGGCGGGGTGCACGGCGGAGAGGCCACCCCTGCGCCGGCCCACCGGGGTGCGGACCGCTTCGACGATGAATGCCTCGGACATGGCTGCTCCGTAGGTTGCTGGGCGGCCCGGGAGGGCCGGGGGTCGGCGGACGTGCGGGGCTCAGTCCCGTACGGCGATGCCGTCCAGGACCATCGAGAGGTACTGCCGGGCGATCTCCTCGGGGGCGTGGTGGCCGCCCGGCCGGTACCAGGACGCCGCGACCCACACCGTGTCGCGGACGAAGCGGTAGGTGAGCCGGACGTCCAGGTCGTCCCGGAAGGCGCCCGAGGCGACCCCGCGCTCCAGCGTCCCCAGCCACGCCTTCTCGAACTTCTCCTGGGAGTCGGCGAGATAGCGGAAGCGGGGCAGGGCGGAGAGGTGCCGGGACTCCTTCTGGTAGATGGCGACGGCCGCACGGTGCCGGTCGATCTCCCGGAAGGACTCGGTGACGAGCGCCTCGATCGTCTCCCTCGGCCCGAGCCCGGCGGCGAGGACGGCGTCGTACCCCGCCCACAGCTCGTCGAGGAAGGTGGAGAGGATCTCGTCGACGATCGACTCCTTGGAGTCGAAGTGGTAGTAGAGGCTGCCCGCGAGCATTCCCGCCTCGTCGGCGATCCTGCGCACGGTGGTGGCGTTGTAGCCGTGGGCGGCGAACACCTCGGCGGCGGTGCCGAGGAGTTCGCGGCGCCGCTCGGGCGAGGCGCTCACCTGGTTCTTCTTCTTGGTCGTGGCCACGTGTCCATTCTGGTCCTGCTCGGGGCGGCCCGCGGACGGCCGGTCCCCTCCGGGTGCCGGAGACGCCCGGTCAGGCGCGGGGGGCGGGGGCACCCGGTCCCGCCCCGGGCCCGCGGACGTCCGGTCCACCCCGGCCCCTAGGAATGCTGGGAGCTGACGGACACGGTCTCGCCGGTCATGTACGAGGAGTATCCGCTGGCGAGGAAGACGATCACGTTGGCGACCTCCCAGGGCTCGGCGTACCGGCCGAAGGCCTCCCGGGCGGTCAGGTCCTCCAGTAGTTCGGCGGAGGTGACCTTCACCAGGTGCGGGTGCATGGCGAGGCTGGGCGCCACGGCGTTGACGCGGACCCCGAACTCCGCCGCCTCGACGGCGGCGCACCGGGTGAGGGCCATGACCCCGGCCTTGGCGGCCGCGTAGTGGGCCTGCCCGGCCTGGGCCCGCCAGCCGACCACGGAGGCGTTGTTGACGACGACTCCGCCGCGGCCGGTGCCGCGGAAGGCCCGTAGCGCGGCCCGGGTGCACCGGAACGTGCCGTTCAGGGTGACGTCGAGGACACGGGACCACTGGGCGTCGGTCATGTCGACGAGCGCGGCCGTCCCTCCGAGGCCCGCGTTGTTGACGACGACGTCGAGGCCGCCGTGCAGCCGTGCCGCCTCGCCGAAGAGGGCCCGCACCTGCGTCTCGTCGGTGACGTCGCAGACCAGGGAGGCGACGGCGTCCGGACCGAACTCGTCCGCGAGCGCCCCCTGCGTCTCCTTCAGGCGTCGCGCGTGGACGTCTCCGATGAGGACCCGCGCGCCCTCCTCCAGGAGCCGCCGGGCGGTGGCCCCGCCGATCCCGGCCCCGGCGGCGGCCGTGACGACGGCGGTCCGGCCGGCCAGCAGCGCGTGCCCCGGAACGTACTGAGCCTTGTTGTCCGTCACACCGGCACGTTAACCTACCAAACACTTGTTAGGGAACCGAGGTGCGCTGATGGACCTGACGCACACGGCGGACGAGGACGCGTTCCGCGCCGAGGCCCGCGCCTGGCTGCGCGCGCACGTCCCGGACGCGCCGCTGCCCTCGCTGGAGACCGGGGAGGGCTTCGCCGAGCACCGGCGGTGGGAGGCCAGGCTGGCCGCCGGCCGCTGGTCGGCGGTGTCGTGGCCGGAGCGGTACGGCGGCCGCGGGGCGGACGTCTTCCGGTGGCTGGTGTTCGAGGAGGAGTACTACGCGGCGGGCGCCCCCGGCCGGGTCTCCCAGAACGGCATCAGCCTGCTGGCGCCCACCCTGTTCGACCACGGCACGGAGGAGCAGCGGGACCGGATCCTGCCGCCCATGGCGAGCGGNCGGCCGCTGGTCGGCGGTGTCGTGGCCGGAGCGGTACGGCGGCCGCGGGGCGGACGTCTTCCGGTGGCTGGTGTTCGAGGAGGAGTACTACGCGGCGGGCGCCCCCGGCCGGGTCTCCCAGAACGGCATCAGCCTGCTGGCGCCCACCCTGTTCGACCACGGCACGGAGGAGCAGCGGGACCGGATCCTGCCGCCCATGGCGAGCGGCGAGGTGGTGTGGGCCCAGGCCTGGTCCGAGCCGGAGGCCGGCTCGGACCTCGCGTCGCTGCGCTCCCGCGCGGTCCGAACGGCGGGCGGCTGGCTGCTGTCCGGCCAGAAGACGTGGTCGTCGCGGGCGGCGTTCGCGGACCGGGCGTTCGGCATCTTCCGCACCGACCCGGACGCCGGGCGGCCGCACCGGGGGCTGACGTACCTGATGTTCGACCTGCGGGCCCCCGGGGTCACGGTCCGGCCGATCCGCCGGCTGGACGGGAAGCCCGCGTTCGCCGAGTTGTTCCTGGACGAGGTGTTCGTCCCGGACGAGGACGTGATCGGCGAACCGGGGCAGGGCTGGCGCATCGCCATGTCGACGACGGGCAGCGAACGGGGGCTCATGCTCCGCTCCCCCGGCCGCTATCTGGCCGCGGCGCGGCGCCTGGTGGAGCTGTGGGGTGCCGCGGCCGACCCCTCCGACACGGCGCTGCGCGACCGCGTGGCGGACGCGGTGATCGGCGCGCGGGCGTACCAGCTGTTCACGTGCGCGGGCGCCTCGCGTTTCGCGGCCGGCTCGGTGATCGGCGCGGAGTCGAGCCTGAACAAGGTGTTCTGGTCCGAGTACGACATCGCCCTGCACGAGACGGCGCTCGACCTGCTCGGCGCGGAGGGCGAGCCGGCGGACGGACCCGGCGGGTGGGTGGAGGGGTACGTGTTCGCCCTGGCCGGGCCGGTCTACGCGGGCACGAACGAGATCCAGCGCGACATCATCGCCGAGCGGCTGCTCGGCCTGCCGAAGGGACGCCGCTGACCATGCGCTTCCTGCCGACCGACGAACAGCTCGCGTTCGTCCGCTCGTTGGACGCGCTGCTGTCGGCCGCGGACACGCCCACGGTGGCCCGCGCCTGGGCGGCGGGCGACCCCGCACCCGGCCGGGCGCTGTGGTCGCGGATCGCCGGTTCCGGCGTGTTGGCGCTGGCCGTGCCCGAGGCGTACGAGGGGGACGGGCCGCTGCCGGTCGAACTGGCCCTCGCGTTCGTCGAGCTGGGCCGCCACGCCGCGCCGGGCCCACTGGTGGAGACCGTCGCGGGCGCGGTGCTCCTGGCGGCCCTGGACGAGCCCGCACTCGCCGAACGCCTGCTGCCCGGCATCGCGTCGGGCGGCCTGCTGCTCTCGCTGCACACGCCGGGGACGGGACCGTACGCCCTGGACGCGGACGCGGCGGACCGTCTGCTCGTGGTCGACCACGGCGACGGCGACTGCCCGGCACTGCGGATCGCCGCCGGGCACGGGCCGGTGCGCGTCTCCGTCGACCCGGTGCGGCGGCTCGCCGTGCCCGGCACGGGCGGGGAGCTGGTCGCCGCCGGGCCCGGCGTCGCGGCGGCGGTGCGGCAGGCGACGGACTGGGCGCGGCTCGTGACGGCGGCCCAGGCGCTCGGCGTGGGGCTCGCGCTGCTGGAGCGGACCGTCGCCCACGTGCGGCAGCGCAGCCAGTTCGGGGCGCCGATCGGCTCCTTCCAGGCGGTCAAGCACCGGCTGGCGGACACGCTGATCGCCCTGGAGTTCGCCCGCCCGCTCGTACACGGGGCGGCGCTCACTCTCGCCACCGCGGATGTCGCGGCGGCGAAGACCGCCGCGGGCGAGGCCGCGTACGCCGCCGCCCGCACCGCGCTCCAACTCCACGGCGCCGTCGGCTACACCGACGAGCTGGACCTGTCCCTGTGGCTGCGCAAGGCGCGCCCGCTGCGGGACGCGTGGGGCACCCCGGCGCAGTGCAGGGCGGCGGTGCTGGAGGGGTCGGCCCCGGCCCGGGGATAGCCGGGCCGCAGCGCGGGGCGTGGCCGGCGGGCGGGGCGCCCGGCGTACGGAGGCGTCGGTGCGCCGGTACTGCCGAACCGCCTCTGTCGCCGGTGGACCACCCGGCCGCCGGCAGGCGCGGCCCGCCGGTGCACCGACCCCGTCGACCCGCCGGTCCTTCAGTGCGGCCGGAGCCGCACGCTCCGAAGCCGCCGCAGGCCCGGACGTCCGGTGCCGCCGGAACCCTCCACGTCCGGTACCGCGGAGCCGGGGCCCGAAGCCGCCGGAGCCGCGTACCGCCGACGCCGCCATGGGCGCCGGCGTCCGGTGCCGCCGGGCCGAGCGGGGCCGGGTCCGGGACGTCCGGACACCGCCGGGCGGACGGGCCGCTCGCGTAGGCTTCGCTCCACGTGGACGCAACTGGGGGGCGGGGGCGGGCGGATGACGGCCGAGACGACGCAGATGTGGGGATCTGCCCTCGATTCGGTGGTGGTGTACGCGCGGGGCGCGCTCTGCCGCCGGCTGGCCCGGGGAGTCGTGCCGGCGGACGGCCGGGTGCGGGTGAAGGGACTCCCCCGCTCACTGGACACCGGTTCCCTGCGGGCCCGTGTCCTGGGCGGGTCCGGCGTACGGGTCGTCGAGGCCCGGCTGGAGATCGAGGCGGAGCCGGCCCCCGCCGAGAACTCCGGCGGCCTGTGGCGCGAGGTCGAACGGCTGCGCGACGAGCGCGCGGCGGCGGAGGGGCGCAGGGACCGTCAACTCGGTCTGATCGGGGAGGTCGAGGCGTTGCGTCCGGTCCCGCCCGCCCGAAGGCGTGAGGACCCGCACCGCCGCACACCGGTCGACGCCTGGCTGGGACTCGGCGACTTCGTCGACGAGCGGCTGACGGTTCTGCACGCCCGGCTCGCCGAACTGGAGAAGGCGCTGCGCGACGTCGACCACGAGTTCGACGTCGCCGTGGCCAAGCTCGAACGCGCCTCCACCGAAGCACCGTCGGCGCATGTGGAGACCGCGGTCTCCGTCGTCCTGACCCTCAGCAGAGCCGAAGCCGGGGCCGAAACCGCGGTCGGAGCGCGAGCGGAGGCCGGGGACGGCGAACGGGAGCCGGGGACGGACGCGGCGGAGGTCGAGGTGGAGCTGGAGTACGGGGTGCCGGGCGCGGTCTGGGTGCCCGCCTACCGGCTCACCCACCGTCAGGGCGACGGCGGCGGCCGACTGGTGCTGCGCGCCTCGGTCGCCCAGCGCACCGGCGAGGACTGGACGGGCGTACGCATCGGCCTGTCCACCGCCGACCTGCGGCGGCGCACGGACCTGCCGAGGCTCCGCTCGGTCCGGATCGGGCGCCGTCAGCCCGCCCCGGTGCCCTCCGGCTGGCGCGAGCCCCCGGCAGGGCTCGCCGACCTGTTCACGGGTTACGACGCCGCGGGCCCGCGCCCCGTCGCCGGGGCAGGCTCCGTACCCGTTCCCGGGGCCGCCGGCTCCGCGCCCGTTCCCCGACCGCCACTGCCACCGCCACCGGCTCCGCAGGGCTACGGCGCCGCGCTCCCGGATCCCGGCGGTCCGCCCGGCGCCGCCCCGGAAGCCTTCGGCGGCGGGGCGCCCGACCTCGCACGCCCGGCCGGGGCACGACCGGGCGCCGGGCCACGC
>NZ_JASHLT010000107.1:0-3368 GCF_030056615.1 Streptomyces sp. HNM0645
CCGGCACCCTGCCCCGCGCCATGGCCTCCCTGCGCAACCTCGCCATCAGCGTCTTCCGCCAGGACGGCCACACCAACATCGCCGCCGCCCTCCGCCACACCGGCCGCGACTACCACCGGCCCCTACGAGCCCTCGGACTCACGTGACGAACCCAGACAGATCTCGATCATGCAATGACCCTGGCATTCCGCCCTCGGCTACCTCACACCGGTCGAGTTCGAACAGCAACTGATCACGTCACGTACGCTGTCACTCGTCGCATGAAACTCGGTGTCCACTCCCGGGGATCAACCTCAATGGGCGCCTGCACCCTGGACGCGGGCAACAGCGACACCAACCCGCACTGGCTGCACTGCTGGTGGAACCAGTCAGTCACCGAAGCGCAGTGGAAGAACTGCAACACGGGGGCCAAGTGCGGCAACGGTGTGCACCGCTTCACGACGTCCTACGGCGAGCAGCCAGATGCCGGCTCCTACCCGCCGAACTGCTCCATCGGGTCCCTGCCCGCCCACACCTTGGTGGTCGACGACCTGCCCGACGGCACCATCCCCGCGGGAGTCGACACCAGCCGCGGCTGCGGAGCGGTGAAGTCGAGCGGCACGTTCAGCCTCAGCTACGTGCCGTGGGACACCCAGATGGATCTCACCCACGACGGTACGGACAACCCGACCACCGTCACCACGTACCCGGGGAAGATCGACACGCACCAGATCGGCGCGGGCTACGGCAACCACTTCTGGTTCACGCACACCCGCTCGCCGGAGTCCTACCCGGGCAACGAGGACCGGATGAAGGTCACCGGCACGTGGAAGTTGAACGCTCCGCTGACCAACACGACCCGCCAGGCGAAGATCTTCGCGCACATCCCCGACCACGGGGCGCAGACCACCAACGCCGTCTACCGGATCCAGACACCCGAGGGGGAGGAGGAAGCGGCCATCTCGCAGACGGCGAACCAGGCCAACAAGTGGGTGGACCTGGGCGCCTATGAGTTCGGTGATCAGATCCCCGAGGTGCGGCTCGACAACTTCAACGGCGGCAACGGGTCGGCGGACATCGCCTTCGACGCGGTGGCGTTCGTGCCCGGCACGTACAACGGCCTGAAGCTGACTGGCAACATGACGGCCAACCCGACCGCACCGGACCCGGCACCGGTCGAGCCGGACGAAGACATCACCAACGGCCTCTTCTCCGCGGCCGGCACATCCTCGGCGGACGCCGCCACGGCGGCGCCGATGACGATGGCCGCCACGAACACCGCGTCATGCTCGATGGTCATCCACAACCTCAGCCGCAAGCGCACCACCGCCTGTATCCACAGCGACTACGGGATGACGGAGTACTCGAACACCGTTCCGATCGGCAACGCGGCTTTCGATATCTACGCCACGTACTACCTCGCCCCGAAGAGTGCCGAGTTCTCGCAGGTCACCACGATCCGGCTGAAGATGATGGACGGTTCGGCGACCTCCGCGACGCTCGACTACGCGGCCAAGTGCCGCGGCTACTGCACCGTCACCAGCGTCGACTGGAACGGGTCGAAGACCTTCGCCAAGGGCGACACGCTTCTGCGGACCGTCACCACGCGGTTCAAGTGGACGCCCAGCGGCAGCACCAAGAACACGATCACCCCGTACCTGACCCTCGGCGGAAAGGTCGGCAGCACCACGGTCGCCAATCCGGCCGAATTCGAGAATGCCAAGCTGGACGTCCGCTGCGACAGCGAAGGCTCCGGCACCGGCTGTGTGTTCTCGGGGTACATCCCGACGTACGTCATGAACTCCAAGAAGTTCCCGGGAGCCGCCGCGCACATCGACATGATGTGGCGCAAGACCAACATCAAGTGGGGTCAGCGCAGCAGCGGCAAGCCGCTCACGTATCTGGCCAACAAGCTCGCCCCCAACGACACCCAGACGCAGCAGTACCGCAACCGCCAGATCATCTGCGCCAGGAAGTGGAAGACCTACAGCGGGACCGGTCTGTTCACCGACATGTGGACTCTGGACGCGGGCAAGCCCACCACCGACGGTCCGAGCTGTGACGAGTTCAGCTTCGCCAACTCGCTCCAGAGCGCCGGAAACCTCACGGGTCCCAACCCTGTCCAGTACAGCGGCGCGGAGTGCGTGCAGACCTATCTGCGGCGCAACCCCGACGACACCATGACGCTGCACCTGCGCCCGAACACCCCGGCCCCGACGTGGAAGGAGCCCTGCGGCCGGTCCTCGATGTCGAAATGGCAGAACACCCAGTCCATGCAGCCGTTCGGCACCTTCATCGGTGAGCAGCGGTTGTTGGAGGACGACAACTACTGGCTCGACCTCGACGGATTCACCGCACCCGCTCCGTAAGGACCGCAAGGCCCGTAAGGAAAGGTCCAGGTCCCCTCGGCCATGCGCCGGGGGGACCCCCCTTCCTCACGACCAGACGAGGCGTCCTTCCGTGAAGGAGCCGTAGGGGTGGGTCCCGTCGGCGATCCGCTGGAGCACTCCGGCCACCGAGTCGAAGTAGTCCGCCAGGGATGCGTACGTGCCGGTGGCGATGTTCTCGCCCACGAACCACTTGCCGATACGTCCGTCCCGGGCGTCGAGGAAGAGGCCCGTCCAGCTGTCCTGATCGGACACGATCGGGATCCACTCCGCGCGCCAGGGCATGGGATGGTTCCCGTACAGCCACTCGATCGCGCGGATGCCGAGGAAGAAGCTCCCTTCGTCCGGGAAACCGGCGAATCCGGCGAACCCGACGTAGCCCGGATCCTCGACCTCCTCTTCGGGGAGATCCAGGTTGTTCTGCAGCAGCCAGGCCCGAAGATCCCCGGGCAGAGCGATGCCCATACGTGCCTCGGCGGCCCGGAGCATCTGCTCCGTAGCCGGTCCGGGCAGATCCGCGTGATCGGCCGGAGCATGCTCCCGGAGGAGATTCATTACGCGGGACCAGCTCTCCACCACACTCATTCCCCGCTGCCCCTCTCTGCACGGATTCGCTAGGCCACTCAACGGGCTCACCTACTGTAGCCGGATAGCGGGTCTTCGAATTTAGTGGGGGTGTGGCGGTGACGGCCTGGCAGGGGTCGAGCAACAGCGTCATGCCCCATCGATCCGAACCAGCTCAGAGGCTTCGCCCGCGCCTCAGCGCCAGGGACTTTTCAGGGACTTTCAGCGCTGTCCGAGGGACTTTCCGCCGCGTAACGCGGCAAGCCCCCGAAAGACCGGAAAGGGCCTCCGTCGCAGGTCAGCAGCGCAGCGCGCCTTCGGCGCGCGCCGTGGGCGTGGTAAATCCCGTGGCGTGCGCCGGGGGTGCTTCTGTCTGCCCTGACGTGAGTTGCTACGGGTCCGGGACGCTGGAGGGGTTCGTTCCGGCCGAAACCGAGG
>NZ_JASHLT010000108.1:0-3146 GCF_030056615.1 Streptomyces sp. HNM0645
GCAATGACACGACTTCGGCGGTACGCTTGAGCCCCGCTACATTGTCGGCGCGGAATCACTTGACCAGTGAGCTATTACGCACTCTTTCAAGGGTGGCTGCTTCTAAGCCAACCTCCTGGTTGTCTCTGCGACTCCACATCCTTTCCCACTTAGCGTACGCTTAGGGGCCTTAGTCGATGCTCTGGGCTGTTTCCCTCTCGACCATGGAGCTTATCCCCCACAGTCTCACTGCCGCGCTCTCACTTACCGGCATTCGGAGTTTGGCTAAGGTCAGTAACCCGGTAGGGCCCATCGCCTATCCAGTGCTCTACCTCCGGCAAGAAACACACGACGCTGCACCTAAATGCATTTCGGGGAGAACCAGCTATCACGGAGTTTGATTGGCCTTTCACCCCTAACCACAGGTCATCCCCCAGGTTTTCAACCCTGGTGGGTTCGGTCCTCCACGAAGTCTTACCTCCGCTTCAACCTGCCCATGGCTAGATCACTCCGCTTCGGGTCTAGAGCGTGCAACTCAACCGCCCTGTTCGGACTCGCTTTCGCTACGGCTTCCCCACACGGGTTAACCTCGCTACACACCGCTAACTCGCAGGCTCATTCTTCAAAAGGCACGCAGTCACGAGACGCACCAAAGGCACGCCCGACGCTCCCACGGCTTGTAGGCACACGGTTTCAGGTACTATTTCACTCCGCTCCCGCGGTACTTTTCACCATTCCCTCACGGTACTATCCGCTATCGGTCACCAGGGAATATTTAGGCTTAGCGGGTGGTCCCGCCAGATTCACACGGGATTTCTCGGGCCCCGTGCTACTTGGGAATAACTCAAACGAGCCGCTGATGTTTCAGCTACGGGGGTCTTACCCTCTACGCCGGGCCTTTCGCATGCCCTTCGCCTACATCAACGGTTTCTGACTCGTCTCATCGCCGGCAGACGATGAAAGAGAAATCCCACAACCCCGCATGCGCAACCCCTGCCGGGTCTCACACACATACGGTTTGGCCTCATCCAGTTTCGCTCGCCACTACTCCCGGAATCACGGTTGTTTTCTCTTCCTGAGGGTACTGAGATGTTTCACTTCCCCTCGTTCCCTCCACACTGCCTATGTGTTCAGCAGCGGGTGACAGCCCATGACGACTGCCGGGTGTCCCCATTCGGACACCCCCGGATCACAGCTCGGTTGACAGCTCCCCGGGGCCTATCGCGGCCTCCCACGTCCTTCATCGGTTCCTGGTGCCAAGGCATCCACCGTGCGCCCTTAAAAACTTGGCCACAGATGCTCGCGTCCACTGTGCAGTTCTCACGCAACGACCAGCCACCCACCACCCCGAACCAAACGGCTGGAGTTCCCCGGGGCCGGCAATCCGACGGACAAGCCACAACGGCCCATCCCCTCAGACACCCAACAGCGTGCCCGACCCGACCAGTCCGACCAGACTCACGTTCCACGCCGAAGCAGTACTAGTGATCCATCATCCCGATCGTGCCGAGGAGTCAACGTTCCACCCATGAGCTACCAGCATCGGACATTCGCCGATGGTCTGGCCTCTGACCACCAACGGTGGGGAGAATTGCTCCTTAGAAAGGAGGTGATCCAGCCGCACCTGCCGGTACGGCTACCTTGTTACGACTTCGTCCCAATCGCCAGTCCCACCTTCGACGGCTCCCTCCCAAGGGTTGGGCCACCGGCTTCGGGTGTTACCGACTTTCGTGACGTGACGGGCGGTGTGTACAAGGCCCGGGAACGTATTCACCGCAGCAATGCTGATCTGCAATTACTAGCGACTCCGACTTCATGGGGTCGAGTTGCAGACTCCAATCCGAACTGAGACCGGCTTTTTGGGATTCGCTCCACCTCGCGGTATCGCAGCTCATTGTACCGGCCCTTGTAGCACGTGTGCAGCCCAAGACATAAGGGGCATGGTGACTTGACGTCGTCCCCACCTTCCTCCGAGTTGACCCCGGCGGTCTCCTGTGAGTCCCCGGCATGACCCGCTGGCAACACAGGACAGGGGTTGCGCTCGTTGCGGGACTTAACCCAACATCTCACGACACGAGCTGACGACAGCCATGCACCACCTGTACACCGACCACAAGGGGGGCACCATCTCTGATGCTTTCCGGTGTATGTCAAGCCTTGGTAAGGTTCTTCGCGTTGCGTCGAATTAAGCCACATGCTCCGCCGCTTGTGCGGGCCCCCGTCAATTCCTTTGAGTTTTAGCCTTGCGGCCGTACTCCCCAGGCGGGGCACTTAATGCGTTAGCTGCGGCACGGACGACGTGGAATGTCGCCCACACCTAGTGCCCAACGTTTACGGCGTGGACTACCAGGGTATCTAATCCTGTTCGCTCCCCACGCTTTCGCTCCTCAGCGTCAGTATCGGCCCAGAGATCCGCCTTCGCCACCGGTGTTCCTCCTGATATCTGCGCATTTCACCGCTACACCAGGAATTCCGATCTCCCCTACCGAACTCTAGCCTGCCCGTATCGACTGCAGACCCGGGGTTAAGCCCCGGGCTTTCACAACCGACGCGACAAGCCGCCTACGAGCTCTTTACGCCCAATAATTCCGGACAACGCTCGCGCCCTACGTATTACCGCGGCTGCTGGCACGTAGTTAGCCGGCGCTTCTTCTGCAGGTACCGTCACTTTCGCTTCTTCCCTGCTGAAAGAGGTTTACAACCCGAAGGCCGTCATCCCTCACGCGGCGTCGCTGCATCAGGCTTTCGCCCATTGTGCAATATTCCCCACTGCTGCCTCCCGTAGGAGTCTGGGCCGTGTCTCAGTCCCAGTGTGGCCGGTCGCCCTCTCAGGCCGGCTACCCGTCGTCGCCTTGGTAGGCCATCACCCCACCAACAAGCTGATAGGCCGCGGGCTCATCCTGCACCGCCGGAGCTTTCCACCACCGAGGATGCCCTCAGTGGTCGTATCCGGTATTAGACCCCGTTTCCAGGGCTTGTCCCAGAGTGCAGGGCAGATTGCCCACGTGTTACTCACCCGTTCGCCACTAATCCCCTCCCGAAGGAGGTTCATCGTTCGACTTGCATGTGTTAAGCACGCCGCCAGCGTTCGTCCTGAGCCAGGATCAAACTCTCCGTGAATGCTTCCCCGTGATCGGGGCGAACACATCACGAGAGCGGAACCAGGA
>NZ_JASHLT010000109.1:0-2700 GCF_030056615.1 Streptomyces sp. HNM0645
CGTGCTCGGAGCAACACATCCGGGTGCCTGTCGGTGGACCCCCAGCGTCCTACTGACCCACGGGCTCGGAACGCGCCAAGGCGTCACGACGTCCGCCGGACGACCACGCACCGATTTTCACGCACACAGGGTGTCGCCGTCAGGCGACCGGATTACTGACCCGCCCAGGTCCTTCCTGACCCGCCTCTCGTTGTTGCGCATATAGGCAGACCGGCTGCTCCACCTCGTGAGCGAAACGCCGCCCAGTCCATGCAACGACCACGTCAAGAGGTTCCACAGTCATGTCCCGACTCACCCGCCGCACCGTCCTCGGTGCGGGACTCGCCGCCGCCGGCACCGGTCTGCTGACCGCCTGCTCAGGTTCCATGAGCGGCATGGACCATTCCTCCGGAGGGGACGGCACGCCGTCGGCCGGCGACTACCTGACCCCCGACAGCAAGGAGGTCGGTGCCACCGAAGCCCTCCGGAAGCCAGGTCCGGAGCGCAGGTTCAAGCTGACCGCCGTCGAGACCCCGCTCGACCTGGGTGGCGGACGCACCGTCCGGTCCTGGGCGTACGGAGACGACCTCCCCGGACCGGAGGTCAGGGTCACCGCCGGCGACACCCTCGCCCTGACCCTGGCCAACAACCTCCCCGAGGCCACCAGCATCCACTGGCACGGACTCGCCCTCCGCAACGACATGGACGGCGTGCCGGGCGTCACCCAGCGCGACATCAAGCCGGGCGGCTCCCTCGACTACCGCTTCGCGGTCTCCCACCCTGGGACGTACTGGCTACACCCGCACTCCGGTGTCCAGCAGGACCGCGGCCTGTACGCCCCGCTGATCGTCGAGGACCCCAAGGAGCCCCTCAAGTACGACAAGGAGTGGGTGATCGTCCTCGACGACTGGGTCGACGGCGTCGACGGCTCCACTCCGGACGCCGTGCTCGCCGAGCTGAGCAAGGGCATGGGCATGGGCGGCATGGAGGGTCACGACATGTCGAACATGTCGATGACCACCGAGAAGTCCCCGTCCCCGAAGCCGTCCGGCCCCTCGCGGATGCTGATGGGCGCCACGAGTGACCTGCTGGGCGGCGACGCCGGGGATGTCGGATACCCGCACTACCTGATCAACGGTCGCACGCCGGACAAGCCGCAGACCTTCACAGCCAAGCCCGGCGACCGCATCCGGCTCCGGATCATCAACGCCGGCGGCGACACTGCCTTCCGGATCGCCCTCGGCGGACACAAGTTCACCGTCACGCACACGGACGGCTTCCCCGTCGAGCAGACGCAGGCCGACGCGCTCCTGCTCGGCATGGGCGAGCGCTTGGACGCGCTCGTCACCGTCGGGAACGGAACCTTCCCGCTCACCGCGCTCGCCGAGGGAAAGAACCGCTCCGCCCTCGCCGTCCTGCGCACCGGCGGCGGCGCCGCGCCCACCGCCTCCGTACGCCCGAAGGAGCTCGACGGGAAGGTGGTTCACGGAGGTCAGCTGAAGGCGGCCGAGTCCGTGCGGCTCGAGTCGGGGCAGCCGGACCGGACGATCGAGTTCAAGCTCACCGGCTCGATGGCGAAGTACGACTGGGCCATCAACGGCAAGAAGTACGACCCCGCTCAGCGCTATCCGGTCCGCTCCGGCGAGCGCGTCCGGCTGTCGTTCGTGAACGACACGACGATGTGGCACCCCATGCACCTGCACGGCCACACCTACGCCCTCGCCGACGGCGGCGCGCGCAAGGACACCTCGATCGTGCTGCCGGGCAAGAAGCTCGACGTCGACTTCGACGCCGACAACCCCGGCCTGTGGATGATCCACTGCCACAACGTCTACCACGCCGAGTCCGGGATGATGACCGTCCTCGGCTACCTCAAGTAGAGATCGCGGCGGTACGGGAGCGGCCCGGCTGGTATGCCCGGCCGGGCCGCCTCCGTGACCCTCGACGCTGACGCGTCAGGCCGCCAGTCGAAGGGGAAGTGCTTGCTCGACCCGCCGCGATACGGACGGGAGGGGTCGAACCCCTCGGCCTGGTCCGCGCACCGTGTCGCAGACCCGCCCGTCGTACGCGATCTCGTGGCAGATCACGTCGCCGATCCAGACGGGGCCGGCGGCGAGGGGTGCCTGGGACGAGCCCGGGGCGAAGTCCCGGGGGGATGAGCTGCAGCGCGCCGGGCCCGCCGAGGACGGACCGGGCCTCGGGACGTACTCGCCGAACGGGACCAGCTGCCGCTTCGCGTAGGCGGCCACCGGGCCCTGCCCGGGAACCCGGGGCTGCCCGGCGTTGTACGAGCGGCCCCCGGGTCCGTCGAGAATCGCGCCGATCAGCAGCGGGGCGTTCAGCTCGCGGACCGAATCCGCGACGAGCCCGCCCGGCTCGGGGTCGGCCCGTGGGTCGCTGTCCATCGCTGTCCAGCGAGTTCTCCGGCCACAGCGGCCGTCAGAGCGAGCCATGCGACCACGGCGAGGTTGGCGAGCCAGGCGGTCAGTGGGCCGAAGAAGAGGGCGCCGAAGACGGCTCCCACGGAGAAGGCGGATCGGTCCGACCCCGTTATGTTTTTCGCGGTCCTGCAAGAGGGCCGCTGGCCTCCGGGCCCGGCATGACTGTTGCCCCCTGTCGAACGGATGACCTGGGGGGTGGTGTCACCGGGTCCGAGGGGTGCCGTCGGAGACGCTGATGAGAGGTCCGACCACCGCCCGGCCGGGCGCAACGCCCGGCCGC
>NZ_JASHLT010000011.1:0-149512 GCF_030056615.1 Streptomyces sp. HNM0645
GCCGGCGCCAACGCCGACGCCGCCGCCTCCGCCGCCGCAGAGGCCGACCGGTTCGCCGGCCAGGCCGGCGTCCACTCCGGCGAGGCCGCCGCGGCTGCCGCCGCCGCCCGCCGCCACGCGGCCGAGGCGACCCGCGCCGCCAACGCGGCCGAAGCCCTGGCCCGCAAGTCCGCCAAGGCCGCCAACGAAGCGCGTGACGCCGCCAACGCGGCCGCACAGCACGCGGAGAACGCCGCCAAGGCCGCCGACGAGGCAGCCGAACACGCCGGCGACGCGGCCACCGCCGCCACCAAGTCCACCGCGCACGCCAAAGCCGCCGAGCAAGCCGCCGACGCCGCCGTCGCGGCCGTCGACAAGGCCAAGGCCATCCACGACCTCGCCCGCCAGGTCGAGGCCGAGGAACTCACCGCCCGCACCAACGAGGGCATCGAACGCGCCCGGGACCTCAAAGCCCGGGAGACCGCCCGGGAAGCGGCCCTGACCAAGGCCGCACAGGACTCCACGGCGCTCGAGACCGAGGCCCGGACCCTCGCCGGCGAGGCCGCGAAGCCCGATGCCGACATCGAGAGCATCGCGGACCGGGGCAGGGACGTCGCCGTGCGGACCATGAAGATCCGCGGCTCCTGGGCCCGCACCGCCGCCGAAGTCGCCCTCGCCGGGCCCGACACGGCCGTCGTCGACTACCTCCGCACCGGTTGGAGCGAGGCCGCACAGCAGGACGAGCGATCCCGCGTGGAGGCGCTGGCGCTCGACTCACCGTCCACGAAGATCCGTGCTGCTGCCGAGACGGCCCTGCGCGGCGACGCCACGAAGGTGAGCACCTTCGTGACCAGCGGCCAGTACGAGGCCGTCACCGAGGAACTCCGCGTCCACATCGCACAGATCATCTCCGCGGGCGGTCCGAACGTCCAGGACGCCGGACGCGCGGCACTGACCTCCGGATCGGTCGAGCGGTACCGCGACTTCGTCGTACGCGGACAGCACACGGCCCGGGTGGAGGACGAACGTGTGCACACGGCCCAGCTGATCGACGCAGGCGGCCCGGAACTGAAGGCCGCCGGACGCATCGCCCTGGAAGGCCCGAAGCAGCAGCTGCACGCGTTCATACTGAGCGGCCGGCACAAGGCGCAGCGCAAGGACCAGCTCGCCGCGACCCACGTCGCACAGGTCCAGGCACTGATCGCCGGAGCGGCACACGTCGCGGCCAACGCCCAGAAGGACGCCGCCGAAGCCGGCAAGACCGCCGCCACCGCCCGCAAGGCCGCGGCCGAAGCCACCGCGTACGCCAAGCGGGCCAAGGCCGCAGCCGACCAGGCCAAGGGCTACGCCGACCAGGCCACCGCCTCCGCCAAAGCGGCGGAGACCTCCGCCGCCAAGGCGGCCGCCTCCGCGAAGACCGCCCGAGCCGCCGAGGCAGACGCCCTCAACGCCGCGACCCGTGCCCTGCACTCCGCCACGGAGGCGCAGAGTTCAGCCGACTGGGCCCGTGGGTCGGCCGACAGCGCCTGGGCGGCGGCCCACCAGGCCCGGGCCTCCGAGGTCGCGGCGGGGAAGGACGCCGCTGCCGCCAGGAAGGCGGAGAAGGAGGCCTTCGCCGCTGCTGTCGCCAAGCAGCAGGAGGAGCAGGCCGCCTGGCGTGCGACCGAGGCGGCGTGGCGCAGCGCCGACGGCGGGGGTGAAGAGCCCGGTGGCGAGGAGGACGACAGCTGGATTCCGGACTGGCTGAGCAACGCCGCGGACAATGTCGCGAACTACGGAGAGGCCATTCTGACCACTCCGGAGATCTGGATCGGTGCCGGCGAGACGGCGCTCGGCATCGTGATGATCGGTGTGGGAGCGGGCGGCGACATCGCCGGTGGCGCGATCTGCCTGACGGGCGTCGGCTGCCTCGCCGGAGCTCCGGCCATCGCCGCCAGCACCGGGCTCATCGTCGGCGGCGCCTACACCGTCGGCGACGGTGTAGGCCGGTTCAGCGACGGTTTCGGCGCGGCACTCCGCGAGGCTCAGGCCAGAAGCTCCGCCACGCAGAAGGTCGCCACCGGGCCGGTCAAGGCTCCGGACACCCTCAAGGGCTTCCCGAACGCGAGCAAGGCCAAGCCGAAGACTTCCGTCCAGGGCGGCGGTGGTCTGCGCAAGCGCTGGAAGGACCCGAAGGGGAACATCTACGAGTGGGATTCCCAGCACGGCACGGTGGAGAAGTACAACAAGCGGGGCAAGCACCAAGGAGAGTTCGACGGGGAGACCGGCGAACAGACCAAGCCCGCCGATCCGTCTCGTAAGGTGACGCCGTGAGTTATCTGATCACTTCCTACCGGATCGATTCCGACTCCCCCGATGGCGAGACGGACGTCTCGGGCCTGGACGTGCATGTCCTGGCCGACCTGGTCGGGGTCCCGGCCGACCGGCTCGTCGACGTGTACCGTCTGGAAGAGCGTCACACGGCTGTCCTCGGCCCGCTCACGGGCATCGAGTTCGACCTCGGAACCCACGAGTACTTCCTGGAGGCGGTGGCCGACTGAGCCACCGCTCTCCGCCACGGCCCGCCGGTCCGCCGGCGGGCCGTGGCCCGCGACGCCGAGCCCGTCGGCGGGGTCGTGGAACCCGCGATCGCGGGGGGCCGGCACCCGGAGGTGCCGGCCCCCCGCGCTCAAGGCCGCGCCCGGCGCGTCAGTGCTGCTTGACGAACGCCCGGCCCGCCTTCGAGCCGGCCGAGCAGGATTTCTTCTCCGCCGCGGTCATCTTGCGGCTCTTGACGACCACCGCGTTGCTCTTGCCGTCCGTGCCGTTCTTGGCCGGGCCGGTGATGGTGTCGCCCCAGAACCAGTAGTAGTGGCCCCACTTGGGGCTGTCGTAGTGGGTCTGCCAGGTGCCGGAGACCCGCTGCATCACCTGGGCCCGGGAGATCCAGCCGACCTCTCCCGGTTGCACCGTCATGTTCAGCGAGCTGCTCTCCGTATGTGTACTGCTCCAGGTGTGGTTGTAGGTGGCCGTCACGCTCAGGTCCACTATGCCCGCGATGTTCCCGCCGGTCGTGACCGAGACGCCCACCGAGTCCGTGGAACCGACCGAGTCGGTCCACGTCATCGACTGGGTGGCGGGGGACGTACTGCAGTTGAAGAGGGAGTCGGAGACCTGGCGGAACTTGCCGAGGTACGCCTCGCCGAGCGTCGGGTCGTTGAAGCTGCACTTGCCCACGCCCGACTCGCAGTCGGTCCTGAGGAGTTCACGGGTGGGCCCGTCGTCCGCGGCCGCTGTGGAGGTGGCCGCCACGAGGATTCCACAGGTTGCCGTCGCAACGGCGAGTGCCCGGACGCCCCGGTTCAGGGCGTGACTCATCGTCATGCTGGTGCCTTTCACGCTGTGTGGGGAGTCGGTGAACTGCGCTGCCACGCCCCGCAATTGGGACGTCCTGACCAAGCCGCAATCACCGCCTGTGAACGTGAGATTGTCTCAATAGCCACGCCAACCCCACCAAGAACAAGCAAAGTTGTAGTTGATTGCGAAACCGAACTTTCCGGTAACCGCACCAAACGCGAACAACCACGGACGGACCCTTCGACGGACCTTCCGCGTACCTCGACGGGCCTCGGGTGCGACCGGGTGGACACGGCCGGAAAGGACGAACGGCAGGGGCGAACGGCAGGGACGTACCGTCCGGCCGGTCCGGGGACCACGGTGTGCTGCACGAGGCGTACGGCAACGAGGTGCGCAGCATGCCGACGGTCGCCACCCGGCCGGGTCGGACCCGGCCCGCGCCCCCACCATCGCCGTCCGCGCGGGGCACCGCGTCCGGACGGTCCGTCACCCGCGCGGGCGCCCCACCCCCGGGTGAGCGGCAGCAGTCGGGGGAGATCCGTGCCCACGTCCGGGCGATCGGCTGACAAGGGCTCAAGCGGCGGCGCGACCGGGTCGAAAAAGCGGTGACATGATCACCGTCGATCGGATGGGAGTATCCATGCGACTGTTCGCGCGCCGCGCGGCCGCCGCCCTGCTGCTCGCCGTGTCCGCCGCCGCCCCCGGGGTGACCGCGCAGGCCGACGTGGAAGGTCCGACCCCCGCCCCGCTGTACCGGTCGGCCGAGCCGGTGAAGGGCAGCTACATCGTCGCTCTGCGTGAGGGCGCCGACCCGGTCGCGGTCGCCCGGGACGCGGGAGTGAAGCGCAGGTACACGTACAACCGGGCCATGCGCGGGTTCTCCGCGACGCTGAACGCGAACCAGCTGGAGACCATGCGGCTCGCGCCCGGCGTCGCGGCCGTGGAGGAGGACGCGCGTGTGTCCGCGCGCCGACTCCCCGAGGGTCCGCGGGTCCCGTCCCTGGACCGGCTCCCGGACCCGCGCGGTGCCGCGGCCCTCCGCCGGCAGGCCGCGAGCTGGGGACTCGACCGGGCGGACCAGCGGGCCCTGCCGCTCGACGGGCAGTTCACCGCGGCCTCCACGGGCAAGGGCGTCACGGTCTACGTCGTCGACACCGGGATCGACTACGACCACATCGAGTTCGGCGGCCGTGCCACCCTCGGGTTCGACGCCGTCGGCGACGGCCGCCGCGGCCGGGACTGCGAGGGCCACGGCACGCATGTCGCGGGGACGGCGGCGGGGGCGATCTACGGAGTGGCGCCCGAGGCCCGCCTGGTCAGCGTGCGCGTGCTCGACTGCGAGGGCGAGGGCGCCTGGTCCAGGATCATCGCGGGCCTCGACTGGGTGGCGAAGAACGCCCAGCAGCCCGCCGTGCTGAACGCCTCCCTCGGTGGCTCCACGTCCCCCTCCGCCAACGTCGCCACCAAGGCCGTCTTCGACAGCGGCGTGCTGCCCGTCGTCGCGGCCGGCAACTCCGCGGAGGACGCGTGCGGCGTCTCACCCGCGAGCGCGCCGAACGCCCTGGCGGTCGGTGCGACCGACACGGAGGACGCCGAGACCGACTACAGCAACTACGGGCAGTGCCTCAGACTCTACGCACCGGGCAGCGACATCAGGTCCGCGCGGATGGGCGGTGGCACCACGACGATGAACGGCACGTCGATGGCCGCCCCGCACGTGGCCGGCGTCGCCGCGCTCTACAAGGCGGCCCACCCCGCGGCCGGCCCCCAGGAGGTCGCGGACTGGCTCGTCGCCCAGTCCACGAAGAACGTCGTGAGGAGCATCACCCGGGGATCGCCGAACCGGCTGCTGTTCACGGGCGGACTGTGACCCCGTCCCCGGCACGGGGCGCGCCGCCGCGGGGCCGACGGCTGCGTACCGTCGGCCCCGCGACCGCACCCGGCGCGGCCCGCCGGTGCACCGACGAGGGCGCCTCACGGTGTGCGTACCGTGCGGCGCCCTCGGAGGTCCGCGGTGCGGCGCCGGGTTCGGGGCGCCCGCCCGGTGTCCCGGGCCTCGCGTCAGGAGGTCAGGCCTGCTTCTTCCTGGGCCTGTCGGACTTGTCGAGGACCATCACCAGGCCCGCGATCAGTACGAACAGCGCGATCGGCGCCACGACGAACAGGCCGAGCGTCTCGGCCACGCTCAGGCCGGCACCCGGGTCGTCGCCGTCGTCGCGGGTCAGCGCGAGCGCGGGGGACGACATGAGCAGCATCATCAGCGTCGTACCGGCCGCGACGGCACCGGCGCGCAGGGCGTTCTTCTTGTCCACGGTGCAAACGTAGCGAACGGCTAGGACGGCCGCGCGTCCGGGGTGCCCGTACGGGGAGCGGACCCCGGCCGGAACACCTCCATGAGCGCGTGCAGCCTCGGCGAGGCGGCCAGGTCGTCCAGGGTCATCGGGCGGCCGGCGGCGTCCGCGACGGGCAGCCGCCAGTTCGGGTACTGGTCCCAGGTGCCGGGCAGGTTCTGCGGCCGGCGGTCCCCGACGGCGTCGGGCAGCCAGACGCCGACCATGCGGGCCGGGGTGCGCAGCAGGAACCGGTACACGGCGCGGATCTCGCCCTCCTCGTCGTGGGTGCCCTCGGGCAGCAGACCGAGTCGGGTCAGACAGGCGCGCCATTCGGCCACCTCGGCGGAGTCCGCCGTGCGTTCCTGGTCCAGCGGCCGGGTGAGCAGGCCCAGCCGGTGGCGCAGCGCCACGTGCTCGCCCGTGAGGCGGGCCGCGGTGGACGGCAGGTCGTGGGTGGTGGCCGTGGCCACACAGCCCTCGCGCCAGTCCTCCGGCGGCAGCGGCCGCCCGCTGCCGGTCCAGTCGCGTTCGAACCAGAGGACGGACGTGCCGAGCACGCCCCGGCGCGAGAGGGCCTCGCGCACCCCGGGTTCGACCGTGCCGAGGTCCTCCCCTACGACGACCGCCCCGGCGCGGTGGGCCTCCAGGACGAGGACGGCGAGCATCGCCTCGGCGTCGTAGCGGACGTACGTGCCCTCGGTGGGCTCGGCCCCGACGGGGACCCACCAGAGCCGGAACAGGCCCATGACGTGGTCGAGCCGCAGCGCGCCGGCGTGCCGCAGGAGTCCGCGCAGCAGCCCCCGGTAGGGGGCGTAGCCGGAGGCGGCGAGGACGTCGGGCCGCCATGGAGGCAGGCCCCAGTCCTGGCCGCGGGCGTTGAACGCGTCGGGCGGGGCGCCCACCGACATGCCCGGGGCGAAGGCGTCCTGCTGGGCCCAGGCGTCCGCCCCGCCGGGGTGCACGCCGACCGCGAGGTCGTGCACGATCCCGACGGCCATCCCGGCGTCCCCGGCCGCCGCGGCGGCGTTGGCCAGCTGCTCGTCGGTCAGCCAGGCGAGCCGGCAGTGGAAGTCGACGCGGTCCATGAGGTCCCCGCGGGCGCGGGCCGTCGCCGGGGAGCGCGGGTCGCGCAGGCCCTCGGGCCAGGCGTGCCAGTCGGAGCCGTGGACCTCGGCGAGGGCGCACCAGGTGGCGTGGTCGTCCAGCGCCCGGCCGCGCTCGGCCAGGAAGGCGCAGTACGCGGCCCGGCGGCCGGGGCCGAGGGGCACCCGCAGGACCAGCTCCAGTGCCCGGTGCTTGAGCCGCCACACGGCGTCGCGGTCGATCAGCGCGCCCTTCTCCAGGACGGAGGCGCGCAGTTCGGCGGCCTTCTCCAGGAGCGTGTCCAGCCGGCACCGGTCCTGGCCGGTGACGTACGCGTACTCGGGAATGTCCTCGATCCGCAGATGCACCGGGTCCGGGAACCGGCGCGAGGAGGGGCGGTACGGGGACGGGTCGGTCGGCGTGCCGGGCACGGCCGCATGCAGCGGATTGACCTGCACGAACCCGGATCCGAGGGCGCGGCCCGCCCATGACGCCAGCTCCGCGAGGTCCCCGAGGTCGCCCATGCCCCAGGAGCGGCCGGACAGCAGCGAGTAGAGCTGGACCAGGAAGCCGTGGACCCGCTCGGCGGGCTGGTCCACGGCCTCGGGGGCGGCGACGAGCACGGTGCTGCCGGTGCGCCCGCCGGTGGTGCGCACGGTCAGCCGGTGCACCCCGGTGGGCAGTTCCGACCAGCCGTGTGCGGCGGAGGTGCTGCCTCCGGCAGGGGGCTGCTCGGCGGAGGGTGTGCCGGCGGTGCCCGGCGCGGGCGCCTGGGGGGCGATTTCGCGCCATTCCAGCAGGCCGCCGTCCTCCAGGTCCACGCGCACACGGGCGCCGGGCGGGACTGCGACGGGGGGCGGCCCGGCGACGGGGAGCCACGCCACCACGGTCGGCGGGAGCAGCCGCTCCCCGGCGGCGGACTCGGCTGCCGCGAGGGCCGCGCGGACCGCGTCCGGCGTGGCCGCGTCCACACCGAGGGCGGCGAGCACCGCGACGACCGTGGAGTCGGGGACGGGGACGCTGACGCCTGCCGAGGGCGAGTACGTGGTGGCGACACCGTGCAGCGCGGCGAGCCGGGCCAGGCCCATTCAGACTCCTGGGGACTCCGAGCCTCCGGCGTCGCCGGTGGCGGTGGGTTCGCTGGTGAGGGGGGCGGCGTCGACGAGGGGAGGCTCACTGGTCAGCGGCAGGGCGGCCGCGAGCGGGGGCTCGCTCGTGAGCGGACCGGCGTCTGCGAGCGGGGGCTCGCTGGTCAGGGGCGGTACGGAGGTCAGCGGCGGCTCGCTGGTGAGCGGGCCGGGCACCGGTTTGGACAGGGCGGGGAGCAGAAGCTGTGCGGGTGCGGCCACGGAGGGCCTCCTCACGGTGGGGCAACAGGACATGGGCAGCCCTACCCAGTGGGCGCGGCCGCAGACGTACACCTCTCGTCAACGTGTTCCGTGTCACATTCTGCTTCACACATGGGAGTTGAACCGGCCGGTCGCGACTCGCGCGCGTCGATGGGCAAATACGACACAACCGTCAGCCGCATTGACACCTTCACCACAGCGATGGTGGGCTCGAACCCGTTTCGTGGGGCACCGTGAGGCACGGGGAGTCGAGGGGAGACCGGACGTGCGGTTCGGGCGCAGGAAGCAGACGGCGACCGCCGTCGCCGTCGCCGTGATCGGCGGACTGCTCGGGACGGCTCCCGGGGCCGCCGCCGCCCCGGACGTACCGGGCTCCGCCAGCACGGCCGCCCCCGACCGGAAGGCCGCCGGATCGGTGCCCCCGGTCTGGCCACGGCCACAGGTGCTCAGGGCCACGGGCCCCGCCGTGCCGCTGGGTGAGGACGTGACGCTCCTCGCGGCCCCGGACGCCGACCCCCACGCCGTCGAGACCGTGCGCGAGGCGCTGCGCGCCGCGGGGGTGCGGACCGTCCACACGGAACTGCCCGGACGCGGGACGGTGCTCCGTCTCGGCGGATCGGGAGCACTCGACGCGCTGCGCGCCCTGCGCGTGCCGGAACGCGCCGATCTGCCCGCGGGCGGCTACCGGATCGGCACCGGCCGGGTGGACGAACGCCACACCGTCGCCGTGGACGGAGTGGGGACGGACGGGCTCTTCCACGGGGCCCAGACGCTGCGGCAGCTCGTCGCGGACCGCGCGGTGCCCGGTGTGACCGTACGGGACTGGCCCGGCACGGCCGTACGCGGAGTGACCGAGGGCTTCTACGGCCGCCCATGGAGCCATCAACAGCGCCTGGAGCAGCTCGACTTCATGGGCCGCACCAAGCAGAACCGCTATCTCTACGCGCCGGGCGACGACCCGTTCCGGCAGACCCGCTGGCGCGACCCGTACCCCGCCGCCCAGCGCGCCGAGTTCCGCGAGCTGGCCGAGCGGGCCAGGCGCAACCATGTGACGCTCGCCTGGGCCGTCGCCCCCGCCCAGTCGATGTGCCTGGCCTCCGACGACGACGTGAAAGCGCTCAAGCGCAAGATCGACGCGATGTGGGCGCTCGGGGTGCGCGCCTTCCAGCTGCAGTTCCAGGACGTCAGCTACAGCGAGTGGCACTGCGACCGGGACCCCGACGCCTTCGGCTCCGGCCCGGAGGCCGCGGCCAGGGCGCACGCACGGCTCGCCGGGGAGATCGCCGGGCATCTCGCCGACCGTCACCCCGGCGCGGAACCGCTGACGGTGATGCCGACGGAGTTCTACCAGGACGGCGCGACCGAGTACCGCACCGCGCTCGCCTCGCGGCTGGACCCCGGCGTCCAGGTCGCCTGGACGGGGGTCGGGGTCGTGCCCCGCACCATCACCGGACGGGAACTGGCCGGGGCCCGCGAGGTCTTCCGGCACCCGATGGTCACGATGGACAACTACCCCGTCAACGACTACGCGCAGGACCGCATCTTCCTCGGGCCCTACACGGGACGCGAGCCGGCCGTGGCGTCCGGTTCGGCCGCGGTGCTCGCCAACGCCATGGAGCAGCCGACCGCTTCCCGGATCCCGCTGTTCACGGCCGCCGACTACGCCTGGAACCCCAAGGGTTACCGGCCCCAGGAGTCCTGGCGTGCGGCGATGGACGACCTCGCCGGAGGCGATCCGCGGACGAGGGAGGCGCTCGGCGCGCTCGCCGGAAACCACTCCTCGTCCGTCCTCAGCCCCACCGAATCGGCCTATCTCCAGCCCCTGCTGGCCGAGTTCTGGCGCTCGCGGACCACGAACGACGCCAAGGCCAGGGACGAGGCGGCACGCCGGCTCCGGTCGGCCTTCACCGTGATGCGGGAGGCCCCGGAGCGGCTGGCCCGGCTGGACTCCGAGGTGGGGCCGTGGCTGGACCAGTTGGCGCGCTACGGCACCGCCGGAGAGCTCGCCGTCGACATGCTGCAGGCCCAGGCGCGCGGCGACGGCGAGGCCGCCTGGCGGGCGTCGCTGGCCCTCGCCCCCGTGCGCTCGCAGATCGGCGCGGGCAGGGTGACCGTCGGCAAGGGCGTGCTCGATCCCTTCCTCACCCGGGTGGCCAAGGAGTCGGCGGTGTGGACGGGTGCGGACCGTCGGCCCGGCCCGGTGACACGCACCGGCGGCACGTACACGGTGCGGCTGGACCGCGTCCGGCCCGTGGAAGCCGTGACGGCGATGACCGAACCGGGTGCGGACGGCGTCGCGGGCACGCTGGAGGCACACGTGCCGGGGCAGGGCTGGCGGCCGCTCGGCGGGCTCGCCCCGTCCGGCTGGACCCAGAGCCGCCCCCAGGGGCTGCGCGCGGACGCCCTCCGGATCACCGGGGGACCGCAGGCGCCCGCGGTACACGCGCTCGTGCCGTGGTTCGCCGACGAGCCCCGGGCCCGGCTGGCCCTCGGCCGGGACGAGCTGGACGCGCCGATCGGCGGCGGACCGCAGCGCACCGAGGCGTTCGTCGCCCCCCAGCGGCCGGACGAGGTACGCGGCGCGCTCACCGCCAAGGCCCCGAAGGGCATCACCGTGGACGTACCGAAGGAGGTGCGGGCACCGCGCGGCAGGCGGACGGCCGTACCCGTCGAGGTGACGGTCCCCCCTGGGACGCCCGCGGGCGAGTACCAGGTGCCGTTGGCCTTCGGCGGGGAGGAGAGCACGCTGACCGTACGGGCCTATCCGGCGACCGGCGGCCCCGATCTGTTCCGCACGGCGGTGGCGTCGTCCTCGGGGGACGAGACGCCGGACTTCCCGGCCTCCGCGGCGACCGACGGGGACCCCGGCACCCGCTGGTCGTCCCCCGCGGAGGACGGCGCCTGGTGGCAGGCGGAGCTGGCCCGGCCGGCCAGGCTGGGTCAGGTGGTGCTGCACTGGCAGGACGCCCACGCGGCGAGGTACCGCATCCAGGTCTCGGCCGACGGGCGCACCTGGCGCACCGCCGCGACCGTCCGCGACGGCAGGGGCGGCCGGGAGTCGGTCCGGATGGACGCGCCGGGAACCCGCTTCGTCCGGGTCCAGGGCGACGGGCGGGCGACCCGCTTCGGTTACTCGCTGTGGTCGGTTGAGGCGTACGCGGTGTCGGAGCAGGGCGGCAGCACGCCCTGATCGGCGCACGTCCGGGCCGGCGTCAGGGCGCGGAAGAGCGCGCGCCCGGGTGGCCCGGAGCGCGCGCACACGACAGTGGCCCGGATCCTCAGGCGGATATGCCGTCGATCCGGGCCATGGCGTCGTCCGCGCCGTACGGCTGCAGGTATGGCAGCCAGCGCGGGTCCCTATGCCCGGTGCCGATGATGCGCCACGCGAGGCCGCTCGGCGGAGCGGGCTGGTGCCGCAGCCGCCAGCCCAGCTCGCGCAGGTGCCGGTCGGCCTTGACGTGGTTGCAGCGGCGGCACGCCGCCACCACGTTGTCCCAGACGTGCTGACCGCCGCGACTGCGCGGAACGACGTGGTCGACGCTGGTTGCGACGCCACCGCAGTACATGCAGCGGCCCCCGTCGCGGGCGAACAGCGCGCGGCGGGTCAGAGGAACGGGCCCCCGGTAGGGGACCCGGACGAAACGCTTGAGCCGGACCACGCTGGGTGCGGGGATCACCCGGGTCGCGCTGTGCATGAAGGCGCCGGACTCCTCGAGGCAGACGGCCTTGTTCTCGAGGACGAGGACGAGCGCGCGGCGGAGCGGTACGACGCCGAGCGGCTCGTACGACGCGTTGAGGACCAGGACATGCGGCACGGATGCCTCCTTGTACGCCGGCGGCGCGTGGCTCGCGCCGGGACGATCTGTACTCAGTCTCTCCTCATGCCTGGTCGAAGCGCCACTACGTACCTGTAACGGGCCGGAGGGATTCTGTGTGCGCTCGGCCACACCGGGAGGTTCCCCGGGTGAGGCTCGTCTCTCCCTTGTGGAGAACGCCGGAGGCACGTCGTATGCCCCGATAGTGTGGATGGTCCGCCGATCGCACACACGGAGGTTCCGCAGTGTTCCTGGCCGTCGATCCGTCCGCGCCGCCCGTCAGTCTCGACGAGGCCGCGGACCGGGCCAACGAAGCCGCCGGATGGGTGGAGCAGAACTGGTCCACCTGGTTGAACGTGGGCCTGCGGATCCTGCTCATCCTCGTGATCGCGATCATGCTGCGCACCGCCGTCCGCCGCGCGCTCACCAAGTTCATCGAACGGATGAACCGCAGCGCCCAGGCCATGGAGGGCACGGCCCTCGGCGGGCTGCTGGTCAACGCCGAGCGGCGCAGACAGCGGTCCGAGGCGATCGGCTCGGTGCTGCGGTCGGTCGCCTCGTTCGTGATCCTCGGCACGGCGGGTCTGATGATCCTCGGCGCCCTCAACATCAACCTGGCCCCGCTGCTCGCCTCCGCCGGTGTCGCGGGCGTGGCCTTGGGCTTCGGCGCGCGGAACCTGGTCACCGACTTCCTCTCCGGCGTCTTCATGATCCTCGAGGACCAGTACGGCGTCGGCGACACGGTCGACGCAGGGGTCGCCTCCGGCGAGGTGATCGAGGTCGGCCTGCGCGTGACGAAGCTGCGCGGCGACAACGGCGAGATCTGGTACATCCGCAACGGCGAGGTCAAGCGGATCGGCAATCTGAGTCAGGGCTGGTCGACCGCCTCCGTCGAGGTGAACGTGCGGCCGGCCGAGGACCTGGGCCGGGTGCGCGAACTCATCGAGGAGGCGGCGACGGCGATGTCCAAGGAAGAGCCGTGGAACGAGCGGCTGTGGGGTCCGGTCGAGGTCCTCGGCCTGAGCGAGGTGCTGATCGACCGGATGACGGTCTCCGTCGCCGCGAAGACGATGCCGGGCAAGGCGCTCAGCGTGGAGCGCGAACTGCGTTGGCGCATCAAGCGCGCCTTCGACGAGGCCGGTGTCCGGATCGTCGGCGGACTGCCGCAGCAGGCCGACGGGGAGCAGGCGAGCGACCCGACGGCGGGCGTGGCGGCCCCGTCCGCATACGCCTCCGCCACGTCGCCGCAGTCGGTGGCGGCGTCCCCGATCTCGCCCCCGGCACCCCTGTCGAAGTAGCACCAGGGCCATGAGCGGGCACTCGGGCACCGCGAGGCACGCTCCCGCTCCCGGTGGGGCACCGCTTCCGTGGGGAAGAGCTCCTCGCCCCGGTCATCGGGCCCGCCGGACCAGCGGGGCCTGCCGGACCAGGAGGCCTGCCGTATCGTGCTCACCACCGAGGACGGCCGGTTTCGGCCTCTCTGGGAGAGGAACCGACGACCTGTGATCTGGCAGCGGACAGGCCTGGCCGTCTTCACCCTCACGCCCCTGCCGGCGGCCGTGGCTCTGCTCACGAGCCGGGCATCCCGCCGCCTGCGTGCCGGCGTGGCTCCGACGCGCCCCCGGGGGAGGGCTCTGCCGGCCCTGTACGCGGTCGCGCCGGTCGACGCGATCCCCCGCCTGGCCGTTGCCCCGGCCGCCACGGCCCTCGGCCGCGCGCCGGCCGCCGCGGGGTGCACGACGGTGGCCTCCACCGCCCGGCTCGCCCGGGCCACCGCCCGATGACCGGCCCCTCCCGCCGGTGGCGCCGCGGTGGATCCCTCGTCGCATGGTGGCTGCTGTTCGCCCTCGGCCTGTGGCTCGTGGGCCAGGCCATCGGCCGGCCGGCCTCCCTGACGGCGTGTGTCGCCTCCGCCGCCCTCGTGGGATTCGTCGGGGAAACCGGTGACTGGCTGCGCAGACGCCTGCGGGCATGCCGCGCCACGCCCGGCACCCGACCGGCCGTGCGCGTCAAGCCCACTCGAAGGTGAGCGGGCACCGTCACGATCGGCCCTCTGCGGCGGGTCGCAGCCCCCGGTTCGCAGATCCGCCCTTTCGTCCCCTGCGGTCAATGCCTGGAAGGACGTGAACGAGCCGCGCCCGGGACGGGTGGGATCAGCGGGACCAGCAGGCCGCACCGGGCCGAGCAAGCCTCCGGACTGCCGCCAGGTCCCCGGACATCACGTCATATTCCGCTCCGACCCTCGAACTTACCAACGGAAACACCTTCCACCGGCGGGCCCGGTCCTTCACCATGGAGACTTCCCAACCGCAGTACGGGGTCATGGAGTTGAGCGGGACCGCACCGTTCCCCCGTAACGACCGCCCCTCTGCGGTGCCCGGAGCACGGCGGACGCGGAGCGGCGCAGCAAGTGAGGGGCCCGATGCCGAAGCTGCAGAAGGTCGGTTTGACAACGGTGTCCTGGGGCGGCGGCCGCGCGGAGCCGACGGACGCGGAACTCGCCGAGCGGATCCGCTCACGCGGCACGGTCGGCCATCGGCCCGAAAGCGAGCTGAAGCAGCGTCACCTCGCATACGCCGTCACCTGCGCGCAGCTGTGCACCCGGGGACGAACGGCCGCCGACCGGCTGGCGCACGAGGCGCTGGATCGGGCGGCCGAGGCCGCACGCTCGGGCATCGACCCCCCCGGCACCTGGCGCCACTTCATCCTGACGCACGTGCACCACACAGCCCGGAGCTGGGCCCGGACCGGCAGAAGAGCCCTGCTCAGGCCCTCGTTCCTCACCTGGGCGAACGACCACGGCGGGGGCGACGGATGGCCTGACGGCACACCGGCGGAGTCGGGAGAGAAGCAGGCGCTCCGCAACGGCTTCTTCGCCCTTCCCGAGGCCGCCAGGGGCGTCCTGTGGTACTCGTTCGTGGACCAGGAACCGGACGAAAGGGTCGCGACGTACGTCGGGGTGGCACCGCACGACGTCCCGGCCCTGCGGGCCAAGGCCCGGAAGGCCCTGCGCGACGCCTTCCTCCAGGCGCATGCGGAGCTTGCCGGGGACACCCGCTGCAACGGCTTCCGGCGCCTCATCGAGGCCGCAGCGGTCGCGGACGACAGTCTGCGCTGCGGCGACCTCGCCCTTCACCTCGACACGTGCCTCGCATGCGAGGGGCTACTGACGCAACTGATCCTGCTCTCCGACGACCTGCGCACGGCGCTGGCCGACGGGCTGCTAGCCCGGGACGGAGCGGCATACGCGTCCGCCGTCGCCCAGGGGCGGCGCACGTCGGAATCCGGACCCCTGCACAGTGCCGGGACGGAGTCGGGGGACACAGCAGGACGCCCCGGCTCGGCAGACGGTGCCGCCCACGCACTGCGCCCGCCGAGGCGCGGGGCGCGCGTTGCCGGTGCCGTGGCCGCCGTGGCCGCCGTCTCGGTTCCCCTTCTGCTCATCGCCGCGCGCCACTCCGGGGAGGAGACGGGCGCCGACCGTGGCCGGGCAGAGGGCCGCCCGTCCGCTTCGGCAACCCCGAGCAGCGCCGCGACCGGCCCCACGCAGCCGGGGGCGGGGAGCACGCTCCCACCCGGCGATCTCGTCTACGGACGGATCGTGCACAAGGGCAGCGGACTGTGCCTGGACATCGAGGACGGGGTGCTCACCAAGCGCGGCGGCGCGGTGGCGGCCCCGTGCACCCAGGCCCTCACTCAGCGGTGGGCTCTGGACGCGCAAGGACGGCTTCACAACCGCGACGACTCCACGTTCTGCCTGAAGGCGGACGGAGACGGAGCGGGGGTCGGTGTCCGCCCGTGCTCCTCGGACAATCCGGAGAAGCTGAACAAGATGGCCTTCCTCGTCGAACCCGCGGGCACGATCCGGCCGCGGTCCGCCCCGACGGTCGCGCTCGTCCCCAACCCGGAATGGGTGGACAGTCCGATCCCTCTGGAACTCCGCGCCGTGAACGACCGGAGCGACCAGCGCTGGACCGTGGAGTCCCTCGCGTCGGCCACGCCGGGCGGGGCGGCCGGCGGGCCATGACGCCCGGCGCCGCACCCCGGGCACCGGGCCGTTTCCGGGACTCGCAACCGACCTGGGACCGTGCCCCACGGGTCGGCAACCGGACCAGCGTGGCGACGGGGAAGCGGCGGGCGGCAACGGACACCCCTTCGCATACCGCGCCCGCGCCCACTCACCGGAGCATCGCCGGGTATTGACGGGCCCATGACGGCGACCTAGGTTCCGAGTGAACAGGAAAGTTTCCTAACGGATCACGGACATGAAGGGTGCGATGCGTCGTGGCCGGTGCCACCCCCGGGACCCCTCGTGTACTCCGCGCCATGAACGACCGGGCGGCGCTCGACCTGCTGTTGGAGCACGGGCCGCTCTCACGCACCCGGATCGGCATGCTGACCGGCCTGTCCAAACCCACCGCGTCCCAACTGCTGGCCCGACTGGAGGCAGCCGGGCTGGTCGTGGCCACCGGCACCGCCGAGGGCAGACCGGGGCCGAGCGCCCGGCTGTACGCGATCAACGCCCGCGCCGCCTTCGCCGCCGGCCTCGACGTGACCGCCCAGCGCATCCGCGCGGCCGTCGCCGACCTCACCGGCACAACCGTCGGCGAGCACGTCACCGAGACCCGCGGGCGGCGGTCGGAGAGCGTCGTGCGGCAGGTCGCCGAGGCACTGGACGGCGCCGTGAAGGCCGCCGGGATCGCCCGGGGCGACGTACACCGCCTGGTCGTCGGCACCCCCGGTGCCTTCGACCCCGCCACGGGGCGGCTGCGGTACGCCTCCCATCTGCCCGGCTGGCACTCCCCCGCGCTGCTCGGCGAACTGGCGGCCGCGCTGCCCATGCCGGTCGAGTACGAGAACGACGTCAATCTGGTCGCCGTGGCCGAGCAGCGGCTCGGAGCCGCCCGCGGCCACCGGGACTTCGTACTGCTGTGGAACGACGAGGGGCTCGGAGCCGCCCTCGTCATCGGCGGCCGGCTGCACCGCGGCTTCACCGGCGGCGCGGGCGAGATCGGCTTCCTGCCGGTGCCCGGCACCCCGCTCGTACGGCAGGTCTCCAAGGCCGGCAGCGGCGGCTTCCAGGAGCTGGCCGGTGCCCGGGCCGTGCCCCGGCTGGCCCGCGAACTGGGCATCGCCGCCGTCCCGCAGGGCCCCCACCACGAGGTGGCGGCCGGCCTGCTGGCGCAGGCCGCGGCTGGAGGACAGGGACCGTACCGCGTCCTCCTGGACACCTACGCGACCGCGCTGGCCACCGGCCTCGCCTCCATGGTCGCCGTCCTCGACCCCGGACTCGTCGTCCTCTCCGGACCGCTCACAACGGCCGGCGGGGAACCGCTGCGCGAGCGGGTCCGGTCGGAACTCGCCGAACTGGCCCCGTCCAGGCCGCGGCTCGTCATCGGTGACGTACAGGAACACCCCGTGCTGCGCGGGGCGCTGGAGAGCGCTCTGGCCACCACCCGCGACGAGGTCTTCGACACCTCCCGCTGAACCGCGACCCGCGACCTCTGCGTCACGAACCCCGCATCCCGCACTCCGCGCATCCCCACCCGTCCGCCAGCCCTCAGGGAGACACCGTCATGCCCGGAAGGCGCCGCTCCACGACCGTGCCCCCTGCCTCGACCGCCTCGCCGGCACGATGGTGCGGATCGTGCTGCCGATGGCGAGGCCGGCGATCGCCGCGGTGGCGCCGTTCCACTTCTTCTCCTGCTGGAACGACCACCTCGGCACGCAGATCCACGCCTCGGAGAACCCCGCCGCCCGGACGCCCTCCTCCGGGCCGGAGTCCGCCAAGTGCGCACCAGCCGGACCGGAACCTGACGAGGGCCGCGACCGTGATCATCACGGCGCCGTTGATCGCCGTGTTCCTCCTCGTGCGGAAGGCCTTCGTCGAGGGAGTGACACCGACCGGAATGAAGGGCTGACAACATGCGGCAATCCAGCGGGGGACACCCCCCGAACCCCCGGCGCACGAAGATCGCGGTCGTGGGTGGCGGGTCCACCTACACACCCGAACTGGTCGACGGATTCGCCCGGTTGAGGGAGACCCTGCCGATCGGCGAGCTGGTGCTGGTCGACCCGGCCGCCGGACGGCTGGACCTGGTCGGCGGCCTCGCCCGGCGGATCTTCGCCCGGCAGGGCCACCCGGGGACCATCACGACCACCGCGGACCTGGACGCGGGTGTGGCGGGAGCCGACGCGGTGCTGCTGCAGCTGCGCGTCGGCGGCCAGGCCGCGCGGGAGAAGGACGAGACCTGGCCGCTGGAGTGCGGCTGCGTCGGGCAGGAGACGACCGGCGCCGGCGGCCTGGCCAAGGCGCTGCGCACCGTCCCGGTGGTGCTGGACATCGCCGAACGGGTGCGGCGCGCCGCCCCCGGCGCATGGATCGTCGACTTCACCAACCCCGTCGGGATCGTGACCCGTGCCCTCCTCCAGGCCGGCCACCGGGCGGTCGGGCTGTGCAACGTGGCGATCGGCCTGCAGCGGAAGTTCGCCGCGCTGCTGGCCGCATCCCCGGGCGATGTGCACCTGGACCATGTGGGCCTCAACCACCTGACCTGGGAAACGGGTGTGCGGCTGGGCGGCCCGGGGGGCGAGAACGTCCTGCCGCGGCTGCTCGCCGAGCACGGCGACGCCATCGCTCGGGACCTGCGGCTCCCACGGCAGATGCTGGACCGCCTCGGCGTGGTCCCGTCGTACTACCTGCGCTACTTCTACGCGCACGACGCGGTCGTCGGGGAGATGCGGACCAGGCCCTCCCGGGCCGCGGAGGTCGCGGCGATGGAGCAGCGGCTGCTGGAGATGTACGGCGACCGCTCGTTGGACGAGAAGCCCGCACTGCTCGCCCAGCGTGGAGGGGCCTACTACTCGGAGGCCGCCGTCGACCTCGTCGCGTCGCTCCTCGGGGGAGCGGGCAGCCCCTACCAGGTGGTCAACACGTACAACAACGGCACCCTGCCGTTCCTCCCCGACGACGCCGTCGTCGAGGTGCAGGCCGCCGTCGGCACCAAGGGTGCGGCGCCGCTGCCGCTACCGGACGTCGACCCTCTGTACGGCGGGCTGATCGCGAACGTCACGGCCTACGAGGAGCTGGCACTTCAGGCGGCACTGCGCGGCGGACGCGACCGGGTCTTCAAGGCGATGCTGGCCCACCCCCTGATCGGCCAGTACGAGTACGCCGAGGCGCTCACCGAGCGGCTGGTCGCCCACAACCGGGAGCACCTTCCGTGGGCGTGAACGCCCCGGGCGCACACGACCGGGCCACGCGCGGCTCGGCGGCGAGCGGTCCCGCGGCCACCGTCCTCGCCGTCGACGCCGGCAACAGCAAGACGGACGTGGCGGTGGTCGACACGCGAGGGTCGGTCCTGGCGACGGCCCGCGGCGGCGGGTTCCAGCCGCCGCGGGTGGGGGTCGCGGCGGCACTGGACGGACTGGACGGCACGGTGCGGCAGGCCCTCGCGGGCGCCGGTCTCCGGTCCGTCGCCCATGTCTCCGCATGTCTGGCCAACGCCGATCTCCCTGTCGAGGAGGCCGAGTTGACGGCGGCGGTACGGGCCCGCGGCTGGGGCGGGACGAGCGAGGTCCGCACGACACCTTCGCGATCCTGCGGGCCGGGGTCGACGAGCCCAGGGGCGTCGCCGTCGTCTGCGGCGCCGGCATCAACTGCGCGGGCACGGTGCCGGACGGACGCACCGCGCGTTTCCCGGCCGTCGGCCGGATCTCGGGGGACTGGGGAGGGGGCGCGGGCCTCGCTGAGGAAGCCCTGTGGTTCGCCGCGCGGGCCGAGGACGGGCGCGGGGAGCCGACCGAGCTCGCCCGGACGCTCCCCGGGCACTTCGGACTGCCGTCGATGTACGCGCTCATCGAGGCACTGCATCTGGGGCGGATCGCGGCCGGCCGGCGGCACGAACTCGCCCCGGTCCTGTTCTCGACGGCGGCCGCAGGGGACGCCGTCGCCTGCGCGATCGTCGACCGGCTCGCCCACGAGGTCGCCCTGATGGCCACGGTGGCGCTCGGCCGGCTCGGGCTGCTGGACGAGGAGGCCCCCGTGGTGCTCGGCGGCAGCGTGCTGGCGGCGCGGCACCCCCGGCTCGACGTCGGGATCGCCGAGTCGCTCGCCGTCCGGGCCCCGAGGGCCGTCCTCTCCGTGGTGACCGCACCGCCCGTCCTCGGCGCGGCGCTGCTGGGACTCGACCACCTCGGCGCAGCGTCCACGGCACGGGCCCGGCTGCGGTCACGGTACGAGGGGTTGTGAGTTGCTGTCGGATGACGGCACATGAGTGAGCTCGAGCGTTCTGCCGGGAGTGGACGTCCGGCCACGAGCGGGGGTCGTGGCCTGCGGCTCGCGGAAGCAGGGGCGCACGCGGTTCACACGCCACGCGCCGACGCGACCGGCCCACCGGGCGGAACCGATCCGCCGCCGTCGGCGTATTCATGGGAGGAGCGCTGAACGGGAGGCGGCATTGACGCGACACGCGGGATGACACAAGATCCAGTGAATCCTGGGTGTGGAATGTCCGCCCCCGCGGCCATACTTCTGGCCGGAAGCCGTCCCCCGTCCGCGGGAGGTGGGACCCCGTCAGTGACCGAGGGGGAGGTCAAGTGACACACATGCCGAGCGCGGCAGGCCCGCCCGCGCCACCGGTGCCGCACGTCCCGGCACAGCCGGGGGCGCTGCCCGGCACGGGGTCGGGCCCCTCCGCCGACCGGTCGGCGCCGCCGCCGGGGCCGCCCGCGCGCCGCAGCGCCTGGGCGGAGACGACGGCGCGGTTGCGCGCCGCCGCGACGACGGAGCCGGGCCGGCTGCGGATCATCGGCGCCGTACTGGCCGCGCTGGTCGTGGCGTTCGGCGCCGTGACGGCCCTCGAGATCGCCGACCGCGCCTCGTCGGCCGACGCCGTGGTCAACCGCAGCCAGCCGCTCAGCGCGGACGCGGCGAGCATCTACCGCTCGCTCGCCGACGCAGACACGGCCGCCGCGAGCGGCTTCCTGGCCGGTGCGCAGGAGCCCGAGGCCGTGCGGGAGCGCTATCGCGCGGACATCGCCAGCGCCTCGCGGCTGCTGGTGAAGGCCGCCGGGAACACGGACGGTTCGACGGACTCGCGCCGCTGGATCGCCACGCTCAACGAGCAACTCCCCCGCTACACGGGACTCGTCGAGCGGGCCCGGGCCAACAACCGCCAGGGCCTCCCCCTCGGCGGAGCGTACCTGCGCTACGCGAACCAGCTGATGACCACCGAACTGCTGCCGGCGGCACAGAAGCTGTACGAGGAGGAGACGGCCCGCCTCGACGACGATCACGGCGAAGCCCGGAAGTGGCCCTTCCTGTCGCTGGGGCTGGGAGTGGTGGCGCTCGGCGGACTGGCCTGGGCACAGCGCCGCAACTACCGGCGTACGAACCGGGTGTTCAACCACGGGCTGCTCGCTGCCACCGCGGCATCCACGGTGGTGCTGCTCTGGCTCGGCGTCGGGCACGGCGTCGCCAGGGCGGGGCTCGACGAGGCCCGGGCCAAGGGGCAGGAGTCGTTGAAGGTCCTCAACGACGCCCGGATCAGCAGCCTGAAGGCCCGGGCCAACGAGAACCTGACCCTCGTCGCCCGCGGTGCGGTGCTCACCGCGGACGGCAAGAACGACAAGTACGAGACGGACTACACCGCGGGTATGAGCAGTCTCACCGCCTCTCTCGGCCGCGCCGGGCGGCTCGCCGACGACGGCGCGGGCCGTACGCCGGTCGCCGACGCGGTCTCGGCGGCGTCGGAGTGGAAGAACCGGCACAAGGACGCCGGTGAGACGGACAGGGCGGGCGACTACGACCGTGCGCTGGCCAAGGTGATCGGCAGCGAGGGCTCCACGGGCCAGTGCTTCGATCGCGTGGACGCCGCGCTGGAGAAGGCGCTGGCCCACGAGCAGGCAGAGTTCACCGAGTCCGCCGAGGGCGGCCGGGGGGCGCTGGCCGGACTGCCGGTCGGCGCGGCCGTGCTGGCCGTCCTCGCGGCGGCCGGCGCCGTCCTGGGCGTCGGTCGCAGGCTTTCGGAGTACCGGTGAGAGGGGGAGGGATGGCTGACTCGATGCCGGACGGGGCACCGGACGTGACACCGCGGGCCGGGACCGCCGCGGACGCCGGGCAGCGCCTTCCGCTCCGGCGGGGACGCCTCGCGGGCCGGCTGCGCGGCTGGGGCGGCGTCGCCGGGATGGCGGCGGCCTGTGCTCTGACCGCCGCCCTCACCCTGGTCCCGCTCTCGCACGGAGGACCGCCGGCCGGGGTGACCCCGGGTGCCGATCCGGCGGCGGTACCGCCCGCGAAGGCGGACGACTGCGCGAGCCCGGAGTCGTCCCTGCGGCCGTCCTCGGCGGACGGCCCGGCGATCGGGGAGATCAAGCAGCGCGGCAAGCTGATCGTCGGCGTCGACCAGAACAGCTACCGCTGGGGCTACCGACGGGCGGACGGCCGGCTGGAGGGCTTCGACATCGATCTGGCCCGGGCGATCGCGCGGGACATCCTGGGCGACCCCGAGAAGATCATCTTCCGGGCGGTCCCGACCAACCAGCGGATCACGGCGCTCAACAACGGCACGGTGGACGTCGTCGTACGGACGATGACGATCAACTGCGCCCGGATCAAGCAGGTCGCGTTCTCCACGGCCTACTTCCAGACCGGCCAGCAGGTGCTCGCCCCCCGGCAGTCGGCGATCACCGGCTTCGACGGGTCCCTCAAGGGCCGGCGGGTGTGCTCGGCCGAGGGCTCGACGGCTTACGACGCGCTGGAGAAGGACCCGCACGGAGCGGTCTTCGAGGACGAGGACGACGGGGGCCCCGGTGACCGGGACAGGCTCACGGTCCCCAACCAACTGGACTGCCTGGTCCGGCTCCAGCTCGGCGAGGTGGACGCGGTGGTGACGGACGCGGCCCTCGCCGCGGGCCAGGCCGCACAGGACCCATCCGTCGAACTCAAAGGCGACAGGCCCTTCACCACCGAGTACTACGGCGTGGCCGCCAGACTGGGCAGGGACGACCTGGTCCGCAGGGTCAACAAGGTCTTGGAGGAGTACCGGGCGGGCCCCTGGATGCAGGCGTACGCCAAGTGGCTGGAGAAGGACCTGCCCGGAATACCGGGTCCCCCGGCGCCGAAGTACCGGGACGACTGAGACCGTTGGGAAGGCAGCCGGCGGACGGGCCGCCCGGCGGGGAAGCCGGGCCGACCGGGACGTCCGGCGGCGGGTCCGAGTACACGAGCGGAGAGGTGATCAATGGGCGTCGCGGGACCCCCCGGGCCGGTAATGGACCGGGACGAGGTGGACCGTGCGCTGGCGCGGCTCGGGGAGGAGCACGAGGCGATCGAGACCTCGCTCCTCGCCCTCCAGGACCATGCGGGCCGCAGGCTCCTGGAGGGCGCGGAGCTGACGGGTGTCACCAAGGACCGCTGGGCCTCCACCGAGCAGGCGATCACCCTGTTGTGGGGCTACTTCGACGCGTACGCGGGGGCGCTGCGCTCGGCGCGTGAACTGCGGGCGCGGCGCCGCTGGCCGAGCCGGGACGACCTGGTGGCACTCACGGACCGGTTGCGCGGCCCCAGCGTCACCGTCGCGAGCTCCGCGGCCCATCCCGCGCCCTCGGTGACCGGCCCGGCCAAGCTCTCCGAGCGCTTCACGCTGGAGGGCCTGGTCAGCCGGATGAACACGCTGTACGCCCGTTCCCTGGACGTGGTGGTGGCCGCAGACACGGTCTGGTCGGCCCTGCCCGCGCGGATCGACCTGCTCGCCGCGGAGTTGCAGCGCACCCGTTCGCTGGCGCACTCCGTGGGCGTGCGGCCGGGCGAGCACCCGGCGGGCGACGAGCTGGAGTCGATCACCCACGAACTGTCCGCGCTCCGGGCTCAGGTCGTGTCGGACCCGCTGGCGTTCTGGTTGCCGGCGACGGCGAGTTCGGCGCCGGGCGGCGGCCGGCCCGACACGGGACGCTACGACCGCGCCGCGCGTTCGCTCGAGGACGTCCGGCGTGAGATCGAGGCGGTCCTCGCGGTGCGGCAGGACTCGGAGACCCGGCTGCTGCGGCTGCGGGACGTGCTCTCGCGCGCGGACCGCACGCTCACGGAGGCGCGTGCCGCGCGGGGGGAGGTGCTGGCCAAGATCGCAGCGTCCGAGGTCCCCGCGGTCAGCGGCCCGCCGACCGTGCTGCAGGAGCGACTGGCCACCGCCGCGGAGTACCGCAGGCACGCCCAGTGGCACCGGCTGTCCCCACTGCTGGAGTCCCTGGAACGGGAGGCCGAGGACGAACTGATGCGGGCACGCGAGTCGTTGACGGCCGTGACGGCTCCACTCGCGGTCCGTGCCGAGCTGCGCGGCCGGCTCGACGCGTACAAGGCGAAGGTCGCGCGGCACGGCATGGCCGAGGACCCGCTGCTGATCGAGCGGTACGACGCGGCGCGCCGGATGCTGTGGAGCGCTCCGTGCGATCTGCGCGCCGCCGAGCAAGCGGTCCTGCGCTACCAGCAGGCCGCGTCCGAGGTCCTGGTGCCCCGGCAGCCGGGCCCCGTGGACGGCATCGGCCGGCAGGGGGAATCGTGATCCACGTCCGCGCACAGGTCACCGGCGCCCGGCGGACCCCGTCCGCGGCACCGGCGACGGGGCCGGCGAGCAGGCAGGGGGAGCCGTGAGTGATCTGACGAAGTGCAGCCGCCCGGGGTGCGAGGGCGCCTACGAGGACGTCGGCGACGGCGAGCTGTACTGCGACACCTGCGGACTCGCCCCCGAGGCCGGGCGGGGTGGCACACCGCCGACCGCGAGCGGCGGGGGCTCCGGCACCGCGGTGGGCGCGTGCCAGCGCCCGGGGTGCGAGGGCGCCTACGAGGACGTCGGCGACGGCGAGCTGTACTGCGACACCTGCGGGCTCGCCCCGGTCGTCGCGAGGAACGGCGCGCTGTCGTCTCCCCCCACCGGCATCACGGGAGGCGGGCGGAGCGGCGGCAGCGGCCGGAGCGGAAACAGTTCCTCGGAGCGCGGGAGTTCGGCGTCGGGCTCCCGGTCGTCGCGCTCCTCGACGTCACGGCGGTCGGTCTCGGGCCGGCTGTCCCGTTCGCTGTCGGGCCGCGGCTCGGGCCGCTCGGTGTCGGTCCGCAGCTCGGGATCCTCGGCCTCCTCCTCGGGCCGCAGCCGGCTCGGAGCCGGGCTGGTCTCGGTCCCCGAGGTACCGCGCCCGGACCCTCGTTCCGCGGTCATGGCGGAGCCCGAGGTCCCCGAGCGGAAGCGATTCTGCAGCCGCAGCGACTGCGGTTCGCCGGTGGGCCGCGCCCGCGGCGACCGCGCGGGCCGTACGGAGGGCTTCTGCACCAAGTGCGGCCACCCGTACTCGTTCGTGCCGAAGCTGCGCGAAGGGGACGTCGTGCACGGGCAGTACGAGGTGATGGGCTGTCTGGCGCACGGCGGCCTCGGCTGGATCTACCTCGCCGTCGACCGGGCGGTGTCCGACCGCTGGGTCGTCCTCAAGGGCCTGCTGGACACGGGCGACCAGGACGCGATGGCGGCGGCGATCTCGGAACGCCGGTTCCTCGCGGAGATCGAGCACTCCAACATCGTCCGCATCTACAACTTCGTCGAGCACCTGGACCAGCGGACCGGCTCCATGGACGGCTACATCGTCATGGAGTACGTCGGCGGCAAGTCCCTCAAGGAGATCGCCAACGAGCGGCGCGCACCCGACGGAAGGCGCGACCCGCTGCCGGTCGAGCAGGCGTGCGCCTACGGCATCGAGGCGCTGGAAGCGCTCGGGCACCTGCACAGCCGGAACCTGCTGTACTGCGACTTCAAGGTCGACAACGCCATCCAGACCGAGGACCAGCTCAAGCTGATCGACATGGGCGCCGTGCGGCGGATGGACGACGACGAGTCGGCGATCTACGGCACGGTCGGCTACCAGGCGCCGGAGGTCGCCGAGTCCGGACCGTCCGTCGCGTCGGACCTCTATACGGTGGCGCGCACCCTCGCGGTGTTGACGTTCGACTTCCAGGGCTACACGAACGTCTTCGTGGACTCCCTCCCGGACCCGGACAACATCGAGGTGTTCCGGACGTACGAGTCGTTCTACCGGCTCCTCGTCCGCGCGACAGACCCCGACCCGGCCCGCCGGTTCGCCTCCGCACAGGAGATGGCGGACCAGCTGACGGGCGTGCTCAGAGAGGTCGTGGCGCTCCAGACGGGCCGGCCGCGCCCGTCGCTGTCGACCCTGTTCGGCCCGGAGCTGCGCGTCACGGACACGGAGCTGTTCGCCGAACTCCACGGCGAGGTCTCGGCGCTGGGTGCCCGGCGGCGCCCTCACCGCCGCGGCACACCGCCCGCGGCCAACGCCCCGCAGGTGCCCCGGCCCTTCGGCGCGGCGGCTCCCGGACAGCCGGCCGCGCCCGACGGACAGTTCCCCGTCCAGGCGACCGGGACCCACCCGTACGCCGCCGTACCGGGTGCCTCGGGCGCGGCAGCGGGGGGCCTCCACGGGCACGCAGGCCCGGTCGGCCCGCGTCCCCACGCGCCGACCCCGGCTTTCGTCCCCCCGCAGGCGGCACCGTCCACAGGGTCCGGGGAGCGGGCGGCCGCACCGCGGCCGCACCTCGCGGACCTGGACGTCCGCGCGACCGCATTGGCACTGCCGGTCCCCCGCGTCGACCCCAACGACCCCAACGCGGGATTCCTCGCCGGTCTGATGGCCTCCGCGCCCGCCGAGCTGATCGCCGCGCTGCACGGCGCGCCCACGAGCTCCCTGGAACTGCGGCTGCGCGAGATCCGGGCACGGCTGGAGACGGGCGAGCTCACCTCAGCGACGAGTTCGCTGGCCGATCTCGAGGCGCGGCACCCCGACGACTGGCGGGTCGTCTGGTACCGGGGCGTCGCCTCGCTCGCCACCGGCGACGACGGAACGGCCGCGCTGTCCTTCGACGCGGTCTACGACGCGTTCCCCGGCGAGACCGCCCCCAAGCTGGCGCTCGCCGTCTGCGCCGAGGTGCTGGGCCAGCTGGACAACGCCGCGGAGTACTACCGCCTGGTGTGGGCCACCGATCCGAGCCATGTGAGCTCCGCGTTCGGCCTCGCCAGGGTGCAGCTCGCCGCCGGCGACCGCGCCGCGGCCGTCCGCACGCTGGACTCCGTCCCGGAGGCGTCCATCCACTACACGGCCGCCCGGGTCGCTGCGGTACGGGCACGACTGCGGCGGCGCGCCGTGCGGGACCCGCTCATCGACGACCTCACGGCCGCCGCCGACCAGGTCACCGCGCTCGAACGGCTCGGACTGGACGCCCTGCGCCGCGAGCGCCTGTCGACGGAGGTTCTGGGTACGGCGCTGGACTGGGTACTCTCCGGCAGTGCCGGCGCCCCGCCGGCGAGAACTGTCCTGCTCGGCAGCGAACTGGACGAACGCGGACTGCGGTTCGGCCTTGAACGCTCGTTCCGGGTGCTCGCCCGGCTCGCGACGAACGGCGAGGAGCGCATCGAACTGGTGGAGCGGGCCAACCGCTACCGCCCCCGGACGTGGGTGTGATGCTGTGCTGTCGCGGGGACAGGTCCCCGGACCTCCGGCGGAAGGACCGAGGCGCGCCCGGCACATCAAGGCGAGGTGAGAGCGAATGACGCCGCAGATGCCCCAGCAGGCGGCCTGGTCGAAGTGCCCTGGATGCGAGGAACCACTCGAATCCGGCGATTTGTTCTGCGGAGCGTGCGGGTACGACCTGTCGGCCGTAGCCGAGCCGCCGCGGGACCGCCCCGCGGTAGCGGCGGGTGCGCAGGTGCACTGGCCCGAGGCTCCCGGGGCTGACGGCTCCGGCCGGCCGGGGACGCTGCAGCGGCCCGGTGAGGTGCCGGGCACGGACTCGGGCGGCCGTGAACTGCCCACGACGCCGGTCCTCTTCGACGGCCCGGACACCGCACCTGGCGCCGCCACGGCACGCCCGGCCGTGCAGGGAGCCGGCACCGCCGCGCGGTTCGGGCCGGCCGCGCCGGGCGGAGCGGCCTCCGCCGCCTCCGGGGCGTCCCCGGCCGCCGATCCCGGCCCCGCACCGCGCAGCTCCGGCTCCGGCTCCGGCTCCGGCTCCGGGGACTTCGAGCTGGCCGCGCCCGATCCCCGCGCCGCCGGGCACTGTGGCGGACACTCCGCCGCGCCCCCGCCCGGCGCGAAGCTCTGTGTCGCGTGCCGTGCCGGCCATGTGGACCACGACGGCTACTGCGAGAACTGCGGGCACGCCCAGCCTCGCGAGCGCGACCACATGGAGCAGGAGCTGGGTTCGGTGGCCGCGGTCAGCGACCGGGGACTGCGGCACCACCGCAACGAGGACTCGTTCGCGGTGTCGTCCACGGCCCTGCCCGACGGCTCCCCGGCCGTGATCGCGATCGTCTGCGACGGCGTGTCCTCGGCCACCCGGCCCGACGACGCATCCTCGGCCGCGGCGGGTTCCGCCAACGAGCACCTGCTGGCCTCGCTGCCCCGGGGCACGCATCCGCAGCAGGCCATGCACGAGGCGATCCTGGCCGCCGCCTCCGCGGTCAACTCCCTGGCGGCGGAGCCCGGCGCGGCCATGGAGCACGACCCGCACCGCCATCAGAACGCTCCCGCCTGCACGCTGGTGGGCGCCGTCGCAGCCGGCGAACTGCTCGTGGTCGGCTGGGTCGGCGACAGCCGGGCGTACTGGGTCCCCGACGACCGCAGCGGCCCGCCCGCCCGGCTCACCGAGGACGACTCCTGGGCGGCCCAGATGGTCTCCGCGGGTCTGATGAGCGAGGCCGAGGCGTACGCGGACGAGCGCGCGCACGCGATCACCGGGTGGCTCGGCGCGGACGCCTACGAACTGGAACCGCACACCGCCTCGTTCAAGCCCGACCGCCCCGGTGTGGTGGTGGTCTGCACGGACGGGCTGTGGAACTACGCGGAGGCGCCGGAGGAGATGGCGCAGGTCCTGCCGCCGGACGCGGCGGGCCGTCCGCTCCACGGGGCGCAGGTCCTCGTCGGTCATGCGCTCGACGGCGGGGGCCACGACAACGTAACAGTGGCCGTGCTCCCGTTCGCCGTGCCGCGCCAGGGGGCAGGATTGGCCTGAACAAGGCCATATCCGCTCGCCCCTGCGTCCGTTCGGCACCCTTTCGTCATGTCTGTCTGCCCAACTGAGCCTCGAGGAGCCAGTTCAGATGGCCAATTTCTCCAAGTCGAACGTGCCGCGATTCTCCGTCGAGGTGTACCAGAACGAGTTCCTGCCCGAGGGCGGGCGCGAGGTCAACGCGATCGTGACGGTCACCTCCACCGGCGGCGGCACGAGCGGTGGCTTTCCCGTCGCCGGGGCTTCCGCTTCCCCTTCGTCCATACCCGGGCGGCGGACCGACGCCGCCGTGGTCGTGATGGTCGACTGCTCGGGTTCCATGGACTATCCACCCACGAAGATGCGCAACGCGCGCGACGCGACGGCCGCGGCGATCGACACCCTGCGCGACGGCACGGCCTTCGCCGTGGTCGCGGGCACGCACGTGGCCGCCGAGGTGTACCCGGGCGGCGGTCGGCTGGCGACCGCCGACGCGACGACACGGGCCGAGGCCAAGGAGGCGCTGCGCAGGCTGAGCGCCGGCGGCGGCACCGCGATCGGCACCTGGCTGCGGCTGGCTGACCGACTGCTCGGCGACGCCGACGTGTCCATCCGGCACGGCGTCCTGCTCACCGACGGGCGCAACGAGCACGAGGCGCCGGAGGAGCTGAGGGCCGCGCTGGACGCCTGCGCGGGCCGGTTCACCTGCGACGCACGGGGCGTGGGCACGGACTGGGAGGTCAAGGAGGTCACCGGCATCGCCTCCGCGCTGCTCGGCACGGCCGACATCGTCGCGGACCCCTCGGGGCTCGCGGCCGACTTCACGCGGATGATGGAGAACGCGATGGGCAAGGAGGTCGCGGACGTGGCGCTGCGGCTCTGGACGCCCGTCGGCGCGGAGATCGCGTTCGTCAAGCAGGTGGCACCCACGGTCGAGGAACTGACCGGTCGGCGCACGGAGGCGGGGCCGCGCGCCGGGGACTATCCGACGGGTTCGTGGGGCGACGAGTCCCGCGACTACCACGTGTGCGTGCGGGTGCCGGACGCCGGCGTGGGCCGGGAGATGCTGGCGGCACGGGCCTCCCTGATCATTCCGGATCCGGCCGGCGGCACCCCGCGGCCCCTCGCCCAGGGACTCGTGCGGGCGGTGTGGACCGACGACATGGCGGCTTCGACCTCCATCAATCCCCAGGTCGCGCACTACACCGGCCAGGCCGAACTGGCACAGGTCATCCAACAGGGTCTGGATGCCCGCAAGTCGGGAGATCTCGACAACGCCACCGCGAAACTCGGCCGCGCCGTCATGCTGGCGGCCGCCTCCGGCAACGAGGACACCGCGAAGCTGCTGGCGAAGGTGGTGGACGTCGTCGACGCGGCGACGGGTACTGTGCGGCTGAAGGCAAGGGTCACGGAAGCGGACGAGATGACACTCGAAACGCGCTCCACGAAGACAGTTCGCGTGAAGAAGTAGACACGCGGCAAAGACAAACCAGCCGACAGCGGTCGAGAAACGACAAAGAGCACAGAGAGTCCGGCTCGCCGGCCGGACGGAGGAGAGGGGGAAGCGCCGACATGCCGACCTGCCCGAACGGACACCAGTCGGGTTCCGACGACTGGTGCGAGGTCTGCGGCCACCGCATGGCCGGGGCGGGGGCTCCGGCGGGCGCGGTTCCGCCGCCTCCCCCGCCCCCGGCCCCTTCGCCGCCGCCCGCACCGGGGTACGGCTACCCGGGGCCGGGCGACCCGAACGCCACGGCCCAGGCGGAGCTGTGCCCGCAGTGCCGTACGCCCCGCGAGCCGATGGCGCCCTTCTGCGAGGAGTGCCGCTGGAACTTCCTCACGAACACGGCGACGTCGTACACCCCCGTGGCCCCGCCCCACCGAGGGACACCCGGCGGTCCGGGAGGACCCGGCGGACCGCCGCCCGGTCTGAACCTGCCGCCCGGCTTCCAGGCCCAGCAGCCGCCGCGCCCACCGGACCCGTTCGACTACCAGGGCTCGCGGCCCTCGCAGATGAACCGGCCCGCCGAACCGATCGGCGGCGAACCCGCGGTGCCCCGGCCCCCGCAGGCCGGACCGCCGGCCCCGCCGCCGTTCCCCCAGCCGGGCCCGTCCGGCTCCTCGGACGTCTCCGAGTCGCCCGGACAGCACCGGCCCCCGGGTCCGCCCGAGTTCAGCAGGCCGGCCCCGCCCCCGCAGCAGCAGGGGTTCCCGGCCGGTCCGCCCGCGCCTCCCGGCTTCCCGCAGGCCGTTCCGGCCCCGCCGCAGCCGCCACAGGGCGGCGGTGACGACGACTGGATGATCTCCCCGCCCTCGCAGCAGCACGCTCCGCACCACTCCGCGCAGCACCCGGCACCACCGCAGCAGCAGGTTCCGTACGAACCCGCGGGCTGGACCGCGGTCATCGCGCCCGACCGCGAGTACTTCATGGCGATGATGCAGCGCAGCGGCCCCGAGGCCGCCGGGCTGAACCTGCCCGCGTACTCACCGGAGCAGCAACTCGCCCTCTCGGGCGACGAGGTGACCATCGGCCGCCGCCGGCACTCCACCGGCGAGTCGCCCGACATCGACCTGTCGGTGCCGCCGGAGGACCCGGGCGTCTCGCACCAGCACGCCGTGCTGGTCCAGCAGCCCGACGGCTCCTGGGCCGTCGTCGACCAGAACTCCACGAACGGCACGACGGTGAACGGTGCCGAGGACCCCATACAGCCCTACGTCCCCGTCCCCCTGCGGGAGGGCGACCGGGTGCACGTGGGTGCCTGGACGACGATCACCATCCGCCGGGGCTGACGGCGGTCACCGGTCGGGGCCCGGCGCCCCGAGGGCCCAGGCGTACGGCCCCTCGGGGTCGTCCAGCCACGCCCACTGGCTGTCCCCGCTGACGGTGACCCCGAAGCGCTCCCGTTCCGGCCGGCCTTCGCGCTGCCAGAGCGAGAGCGCTTCGTGCGGATCCAGCACGCCCGCGGTCAACGTGAGCAGGAAGCGGAACTGCTCGCTCTCCGCCACCTGCCGCGACAGCCCGCCGACATGCGGAACCGATGTCCGCACCGGCCCGCCTCCGCGCAGCGGGACGAAGTACGCGGGCGTGTGCAGGAAGCGCCCCTCCGCGTGGCCTTCGTCACGCACCCGCAGCACGACCAGCCCGTTGGCGAGCGGGGCGAGGATCAGTCCGCCCGGCACGCACTGCTCCAGCCAGGCCCACGGCACCGACGGGAGGGCGCAGGTGGCGATGACGCGGTCGAACGGGGCGCGCCCCGGGCAGCCGCGCGCACCGTCACCGGTGATCACGGCCGGGTGGTGACCGGCGGCCGCGAGGTGGCGGCGCGCGGCCTCGGCGATATCCGGGTCCAGATCGACGGTCGTCACCAGCGGGTCCCCGAGCCGGTGCGCCAGCAGCGCCGCGTTGTAGCCGGTGCCCGCGCCGATCTCCAGCACGCGGTGCCCGTCCTCCGCCTCCAGCGCCTCCAGCATCCGCGCCATCAGGGACGGCTGGCTGCTGGAGGAGACGAGTTCGCCGTCGCGGATGCGGGTGGCGAGCGGGCCGTCGGAGTACGCGCCTCTCAGCCAGCGCTCGCGGCGATCCGGCTCGGCGTCGCCCGACCATAGCCGCTCGTAGCCGGAGAAGGTCGACACGTAGTAGGAGGGCACGAACAGATGACGCGGAACCTCCGCGAACGCCGCACGCCAGGCCGGGTCCCGCAGCGCGCCGGCCGCGGCGATCCGCCGCACCAGCGCCGCCCGCACCTCGGCGGCGGGACCGGCGTAGGGGTCCGGTACCGCGCGCGCGTCCTGGTCCGCACCCATGCCTCCACTGTCCTGCGGGCCGGTACGGGAGGCGAGTACCCCGGACGGGGACTTCCCGGGCCGGAGCGCTCTTCGGGCCGTGGGCCCCGGGCCCGGATCCTCGTCCGGTCCGTCTGAGACCATGGAGCGGTGAACGAGATTCCGCGGGGCACACTTCAGGAGCAGACCTTCTACGAGCAGGTCGGCGGCGAGGAGACCTTCCGCCGCCTCGTGCGGCGTTTCTACGAGGGCGTCGCCGAGGACCCCCTGCTGCGGCCGATGTACCCCGAGGAGGACCTGGGCCCGGCCGAGGAGCGCCTCACACTCTTCCTGATGCAGTACTGGGGCGGCCCGCGCACCTACAGCGACAACCGCGGCCACCCCCGCCTGCGCATGCGCCACGCCCCGTTCACCGTCGACAAGGCCGCGCACGACGCCTGGCTCAGGCACATGAGGGTCGCGGTCGACGAACTCGGCCTCTCCGAGGAGCACGAACGGCAGCTCTGGAACTACCTCACGTACGCCGCCGCCTCGATGGTGAACACGGCGGGCTGACGCTCGGGTCGGCGACCCCGGGACATCCCGCACGAAGCGTCACCGCCCGGTCACTTCTGGCCACAGCTCGCCGACTTCCGGCCGTCTCGGTCCGGGCCCGTACCCGCTCACGCACACAGCCCATAAGTTCACAGCCGCAACACATCGAACGGGCATCCGCATCCGGCGGGTGCCCTCTTCCTGTGGAGGCTTCGACGTGCGTCGGGGAACCTTGCGAGTGGGCGCGGTACTGATCGGCACGACGGCGGTGCTGCTGGGAGCGAGCGCGGCGTACGGCGACAACTTCTACGTCTACCAGGGCGACGACTTCGGGTTCATCACGTACAACCACAAGGCCGCGGGAGTCTGCGACCGGGAGGTCGACGGCTTCAACGTCTACGCGAACTTCAAGCGCACCGTCCCGAACACGGTCGCCCGGGTCGAGGAGAAGGACGGGTACTGCAGGACCTCGACGACCGGCACGTACCCCGTCCACCGGATCCAGGCGTGCGAGAACATCCCGGTGTTCCCCGACGCCTGCTCCGCCTGGAAGCAGCACCCGTAGCCATGACCGCCCCCACTCTGGAGGTCCGCGGTCTCACCTGCTCGATCGGCCGGCGCACACTGCTGCGCCAGGCGGACCTGAGCGCCCGGGCGGGGACGTCCCTGTCCGTCATGGGACCGAGCGGCAGCGGCAAGTCCACGCTGCTGTCGTGCCTCGCCGGGCTGCACACCCCGCAGGCCGGGACCATCAGGGTGGACGGTACGGACATCGCCGCGCTGCGGCCCGGGCGGGCCGCGGCATGGCGGCTGCGCACCATCGGCTTCGTCTACCAGTTCGGCGAACTGCTACCGGAGTTGAGCGCGGTCGAGAACGCGGCGCTTCCCCTGCTGATCGCCGGCCGGGGGCGGCGCGACGCGTACGGCACCGCCGAGAGCCTCCTCGCCGAGCTCGGCGTCGGAGAGGTGGCGGACGCGCCCGCGAGTGTCCTGTCCGGCGGCGAGCGCCAGCGCGTCGCGGTGGCCCGGGCCCTGTCCACACGACCACCGCTGGTCCTCGCCGACGAACCGACCGGCGCCCTGGACGAACGCACCACGGACGACGTCTGCGACATGCTGTTCCGCCTGCCCGCCCGGTACGGCTGCGCACTGGTTCTGGTGACCCACAATCCGGTGGTCGCCCACCGGGCGGACCGCCTGCTGACCCTGCGCGAGGGCGCGTTGCACGACTCCGCACCCGGCACCGCGCACGACACGACGACGGCGGGGGCATGACCCGGACCACCCGGCGGCGCGGTGCCACGGCCCAGTTGCTCGCCCTGGGACGCCGGCCGTCCCCGGTGCACCGGGACCCGCGCCACGTCCTCCAGGCGCTCTGCCTGGTGCTCGCCGCGACGGGCGCCACCCTGCTGGTCTGGGGACTGCAGGTCACCGACGCCGCGTACGACGGCCGCGACCTGCGGACATCGGCCCGCCACCCGGTACGCGCCGCGGCCGAGCCCGGCACCCGCCCCACAGCACGGTGGTCGGACAGCCGCGACGTCGTCGGCGACAGGAGCTTCTCCGTCGTGACGATCGCCCCCCTCACCGCGGACGCCCCGCTGCCGCCGGGCCTGCCGCGCTGGCCGGAACCGGGCGAGGCGTTCGTCTCACCCGCGCTGCTGGAGGCCCTGCCGGCGGCGTCCACCCGCTACGGGAAGCGGGCCGGAACCATCGCCGCGGACGGGCTCGCCGAGCCCTCCGAGTTCCTCGTGTACCGGCGGCCGCCGCCCGGGACCGCGCTCTCCCCCGGCCCCGGAGGCATCGCCGGCATCGTCGGCTACGGCACAGCGCTCCCGGAGGCGTCGGACTTCGCCAGCCAGACCTTCGACCGCGCGGAGTCCGACGTCCGGTTGCTGATCGCTCCCCTGCTCGGGCTACCCGTCGCGGTCCTGCTCGTCACCGCCTCCCGCCTCGGCGCCCGGCAGCGCGACCGGCGGCTCGCCGTCCTGCACGCCATCGGCGCCGGGCGGTCCGCACGCGCACGGGTCGCCGTGGGCGAGTGCCTGCGTCCCCTGGCGCTGGGCACCGCAGCGGCGGCCGTACCCCTGCTGGCCTTGACCCTGACCGGCGTACGGCTGCCCGTCACCGGCCACGCGATCGCGGCAGCCGATCTCGTACCGCTGCTCCTGTGGTTCCCACTCGCCCTGCTGCCGGTCCTGGCGACCCTGTGCCTGTCGTTCGCGGCGCTCCACCTGCGCATCCGTCCCGCCGGCGGCAACCGGCCACGGCCGGCGCGGGACCGGCGGTCCGCCTGGCCCGGATGCCTCTGCGGCATCGGCACGCTCATGGCCCTGTGGGGCGCGGTGATCGGCCACCAGCCGGGGGTTCGGATCTTCATGCTCGGCCTGGTCCTCGCCATGGCCGGGCTGCCGCCGCTGCTGGGACGGGCCGCGGCCCGGGCGGCCGTGCGGCTGACCGCACGCGGACGGGGAGACCCCGCCCGGCTGGTCGGAGGGCGCTGGGCAGCGGCCCATCCCGCGGTCGTCGCCCGTTCCTGCGCCTCGCTCGCCGTACTCCTGGGCCTGCTGACCCAGGTCCAGGTCCTGATCACGGAGTTGACGTCCGAGGCCCGCCACGCCACGGCGCTCGCCCGGCGACTGGACGGAAGGCTGCTCCACGTCTCCGCGGGGACCGACGACGAGAAGGCGCGGGCGGATTTCCTGTCGGCCCTCGGAGCCGGGGACCGCGTGCTGCGCCTGGCACCGGGCGGGGAGGGCGCGCCGCCGGTACTCACGGGGCACTGCCGCGATCTGGCGGCCCTGGCTCCCCTGTCCGTCTGCCCCGGCGCCGAGCCGGCCCCGGCCGTGCGGGTGTTCCGTGAGCGCACCGCCCGCACCGAGGCGCTGCGCTGGACGAGCCCCGGCGAGCTGAACGTGCGGTCGACGGCGTCACGAGCCCCGCTGACGGGTGGGGAGGGCGACTACATCGTGCTGACCCACAGGTCCGACGGCCGGGAGCACGTCGGCCGGGCGGCCTTCGCGACGCTCGCGTCTCCGTCGGTGGTGGTGCCGGGTGACGAGTACGTCATCGGCTCGACCGCCCGCGCCCGTATCGCCGGCTGGGTCGTCCTCATCGCCGCACCCGGCTTCGTGCTCCTCACGCTCACCGGTGCCGCGGGGCTGCTGCACGCCTATCTCGACCGGGCGGACGAACTGCGCCCGCTGGCCGGCTACACCTCGGGCGTACGGTTCCATCTGCGGACCGCGTGGTGGGGCCTGGGCGTGCCCACGGCCTGTGCCCTGGCACTGGCGACGGCGTTCGCCGGGCTGCTCGGGGCGGTCAACCTCGCGTTCCTGGCCCCGTCGGGCGACTCCCCGCTCCCGCTGCTCGCCGGCGGGCTGGTGACGGCCGTGGTGCTCTGCACGGTGGCGACGGTGGTCGGCGGGCTGCTGTCGAGCCGGTTCACCCACCGGTGGGTGCCGCGCGGTGACTGAACGGTGCGGACGGGAGCGGACCGGGTCCCGGCGTGGGACGAGGGAGCGGGCACGCAGCCGGGCCGGGTGGTCGATCGGCCGGACCGATGCCGAAACGCCGAGTCGATGGCCGCATCCTTGAGGATCCGCCACACCGCCCGGGTCGCCACGACCCTGCCGGTGCGGCAGGGGACACGGGGCCGGGTCCGAGGCGGGATGCCCGACGCGCACCGGACGGGACGGCGGATCACTGCCGGAGCAGGCAGGCGACCGGGACCCGAGGCGGAACGGCCGACACGTGCCGGACGGGACGGCGAACCACGGACGCGTGCGGGAGCAGGCCGGGGCAGGGTCCGGGCCCGGCCGAGCCGTTGCCCGAGGCGGTTCGGGGCGTTCCCCGGGGTCAGGCGGGGGTGACGGTCAGCGCACCGAGCCCCGCCCTGCGTACCGCGACCGAGCCGAACGGCGTGCGCAGCCGGAGCCAGCCACCGGAGGCCAGGAGCGCGGCGCCCGGAACACCGTCCGGGGTGGGACGCAGGAAGCCGAGTGACTGGGCGGCGTGCACGGCCCGCAGCGGCAGGCCCGTCTCGTCGAGGGTCCGGGACCAGATCTCGCGGCCGATCCGGTCGCGTTCGGCGCGGGTGCGCCGCTCTACGGGCAACGCCTCGTCCCGTGAACGGAATTCGGCGACCGCGGCGGCCACCGCGCCCCGCATCCGGTCGACTTCGGGCAGCCCCGGAAGCTCTCGCCAGCCTCCGCGGGGAGGCAGTACCCCGGCCCAGGGCGGACCCGTGACGGCGGGCGGTACGGCGAGCGCCGAGCCCTCGACGGACTCCAGCAGTTCACCCGCGGACACGGTCGTGTCCAGCTCGACCGGCTCCGCCAGCCGCGCCGTCCGGATCGCGAGGACCTCGAACGACGGCGGCCGTCCGAACACGGCCAGCGCTCCCCCGCCGGCCTGCAGCCGCACGGCGGCGGCCCGGTCGTAGTGGATCAGCCGGCCGAGGAAGGCGGCGAGGTCCGCCGCCTCCCGGGCATCGGCCAGCCGCAGGGTCTGCACGGGTGCGGTCATGCCGCGAGCGCGTCCTTCACGTCTTCGTCCAGGTACTCCTGGAGGAAGGACTTCTCCTCGGCGGTGATACGGCGCGGACGCCCGGCCGCCAGGTCGTACGGGACGACGACGGTCGAGGCCCGGACGTACACCTGGTCCGGGTCCTTGATCTCGTAGGCGATCGTGAGCGACGCCGCGCCGACCTTCGTCACCCAGGACTCCACGGTCACCGGTTCGTGGCGGTGCACGAGCGGTCGTACGTAGTCGATCTCATGACGGGCCACGACGGACCCGCCGGAGAACGACGGGGAGCCGTTCCCCGGTGCCAGCCGGAACATGAAGTCGATGCGGGCCTCCTCCAGGTAGCGGAGGAAGACCACGTTGTTGACGTGCCCGAAGGCGTCCATGTCCGACCAGCGCAGGGGACAGCTGTAGATGTGCCGAGCCACTTGCCGCCTGCCTCAGCCCCGGGTGAGCTTCTTGTAGGTGGCACGGTGCGGACGAGCCGCGTCCGGGCCGAGCCTCTCGATCTTGTTCTTCTCGTACGACTCGAAGTTGCCCTCGAACCAGAACCACTTGGAGTCGCCCTCGTACGCCAGGATGTGCGTGGCGACCCGGTCGAGGAACCAGCGGTCGTGGGAGACGACCACGGCGCAACCCGGGAAGTCGAGCAGGGCGTTCTCCAGCGAGGAGAGCGTCTCGACGTCGAGGTCGTTGGTCGGCTCGTCGAGGAGCAGCAGGTTGCCGCCCTGCTTCAGGGTGAGCGCCAGGTTGAGGCGGTTGCGCTCACCGCCGGAGAGCACACCGGCCGGCTTCTGCTGGTCCGGGCCCTTGAAGCCGAACGCCGAGACGTAGGCGCGGGAGGGCATCTCGACCTGGCCGACGTTGATGTAGTCCAGCTCGTCGGAGACGACGGCCCACAGCGTCTTCTTGGGGTCGATGTTCTCGCGGCTCTGGTCCACGTAGCTGATCTTGACGGTGTCGCCGACCTTGATCTGGCCGGAGTCCGGCTTCTCCAGGCCCTGGAGCATCTTGAACAGCGTGGTCTTGCCGGCGCCGTTGGGGCCGATGACACCGACGATGCCGTTGCGCGGCAGGGTGAAGCTCAGGTCGTCGATGAGGACCTTCTCGCCGAAGGCCTTGCTGAGGTTCTCGACCTCGACGACGACGTTGCCCAGGCGCGGGCCCGGCGGGATCTGGATCTCCTCGAAGTCGAGCTTCCGGGTCTTCTCCGCCTCGGCGGCCATCTCCTCGTAGCGGGCGAGTCGCGCCTTGGACTTGGCCTGGCGGCCCTTGGCGTTGGAGCGGACCCACTCCAGCTCTTCCTTGAGGCGCTTCTGGCGCTTGGCGTCCTTCTGGCCCTCGACCTTCAGACGCGCGGACTTGTTCTCCAGGTACGTGGAGTAGTTGCCCTCGTACGGGTGGGCGCGACCGCGGTCCAGCTCGAGGATCCACTGGGCCACGTTGTCCAGGAAGTACCGGTCGTGGGTGATGGCGACGACGGTGCCGGCGTACTTGGCGAGGTGCTGCTCCAGCCACTGGACGGACTCGGCGTCCAGGTGGTTGGTGGGCTCGTCGAGCAGCAGCAGGTCGGGGGACTCCAGCAGCAGCTTGCAGAGCGCGACGCGGCGCTTCTCGCCGCCGGAGAGGTTGGTGACCGGCCAGTCGCCGGGCGGGCAGCCCAGCGCGTCCATGGCCTGCTCCAGCTGCGCGTCGAGGTCCCAGGCGTTGGCGTGGTCCAGGTCCTCCTGGAGCTTGCCCATCTCCTCCATCAGCGCGTCGGAGTAGTCGGTGGCCATCAGCTCGGCGATCTCGTTGAACCGGTCGAGCTTGCCCTTGACCTCAGCGACACCGTCCTGGACGTTCTCCAGGACCGTCTTGCTCTCGTCGAGCGGGGGCTCCTGCAGCAGGATGCCGACGCTGTAACCGGGCGAGAGGAAGGCGTCGCCGTTGGAGGGCTGCTCAAGACCGGCCATGATCTTCAGCACGGTGGACTTACCGGCGCCGTTCGGGCCGACCACACCGATCTTCGCACCGGGCAGGAAGCTCAGCGTGACGTCGTCAAGGATCACCTTGTCGCCGTGCGCCTTGCGCGTCTTGCGCATGGTGTAGATGTACTCAGCCAAGAGGAACCGTCCGGCAATCAGTGAGTGGGCAGATACACCCCATCTTGCCTGACCGCCGCCCCGGGAACGAAACCCGTCCGGCCAAGCGCCTCCGACCTGCCCCTTCGCCCGGCACCCGCGTGGTCGGTACGTCACCGATCGTCGCCGTCGACCGCCAACAAGCGCCCGGCACCGCCTCAGCCGGCCCCCGGCAAGGGCGAGTGCCCGGGCCAGTGCGGTCTCGACGGCGTGGCTCATCCGCCCGGCGGCTGCACGGTGATCCAGATCGCATCCACCAGCCGCCCCCGCGCACATGGAGAGTGCGGCACTCGGGTCGGATCCGCGCCGGGAGCGGTCATCGGTATCCGGTGTCGTTGGTGTCAGCTGGTGGTGTCAGAGCGCCCTGCGGATGGCCGCCCATCGGCGGCGAGCTGCTCGCTCCTCAGCTCGGCGATCGTCCGCCGTCGCCACCTGACGGTCAGAACCGCGGCGACCGCACCGGCCAGAAGCGCGATGGCGATTCCGCCCCACACCAGCAAAATGATCATGGATCCGAGCGACTCCATTGCCCTCACCCCCGCTGGGCAGCGTACTGGTCCGGGAAATACGGCGAGCGGCCCCCACCGGAGCCCGGCAGCCACCCGGGCCGGGACGGATCCATGTGTGCGAAGGCCCCGAGTCCTCGCAGACGACCGGCGGGGAGCGCCCCGCCCTCGTCGCGGAGTGGCACGGCCCCGAAGCCGGGGCACTCGGGCCGTCGGGGCCTCGGGCTCTCGGTCCGTCGGGCGTGGCGCCGATCGCTCAGTCCTCCGCGGAGGGCGCCTTCTTCCCGCGTACGAAGAGGACCGCGGCGCCGCCGATGACCACGAGGCCGATGGCCACGCCCGCGATGATCGGGGTGGCGCCGGAGGCTCCGGTCGCCGCCAGGTTCTCGTCGACGGCCGTCCCGCCGGCCGAGGCCGTGCTGGGTCGAGGCTCCGGCTCGTCCGTGACGGGACCTGCGCTGCCGGCGGTCCTGCAGTCCAGCACGCCCTTGAAGTTCTTCGAGAACCCGCCCGGCCCCGTGATCGTGAAGTCGTAGGCCTGGTCCTCGGGGACGGGAACCGTCACGGTGCGGGACTCACCGGGTGCTATCGCGTGCTTGAGCCCCAGCAGTTCGAAGGTGAACTTCTCGTCGCCCTTGTTGGTGGCGGTGATGTCGATACCGCTCCCGGCGCAGTTCTTCTTCGCTGTGAGCGCGGGTATCGGGCCCTTCGTGGCCCAGGTGCCGGTGGCCGTCGCGGACACGGTGGAACGGCTGGAGCCGGCCAGGATCTGCGTCTGGCTCTTGGTCACCCCGGAGAACGCCCGCCCCACCGGCACGTTGGTGGTGGCCTGCAGGCTCAGAGCGGCCGTGCCGTCGGTAGCACCCGCCGGCACGTCGAAGTAGAGCCTGCTGCCGTCGACCGCGGTGGTGACGGGCTTGCCGGCTGCATCCGTCACGATGACGCCGCTGGCCGCGGAGTCCGCGGGCGGTGTCACGCTCACGCGGTCGGCGTCGGTGCGGACCGTGACGGGCCCGAGCCGCCCGCCGGCCTTCCCCGAGACCGCGTTCGGCTCCAGGCTCAGCGAGGCACGGGGCTCCTCCACGTTCTTGGCCTTCTTCTCGAGCCAGTCGGCGAGTTGTTCCGCCGCGGGGTCGAGCGCCTCGACCTCGGCGCCGTCCGAGTACCGCCAGATCGCCACCTGTGTCCCGGCTGCCGCGGTCCGCTCGGTGAGCGGCCCCGTGCCCGCCCGTTCGGCCAGTGCCATGAGGTCGTCGACCTGCGGATAGGAGTGCTGCAGGATCCACCGGATCTTCCCGGCCCCGCTGTTGGCGCCGAGCGAGGTCTGGTCCCAGGGGGTCTCCAGGTACTTCGCCTGCTCCTGCGTCGGGTTGTGTACGTCGATGCAGTAGGTCTTGAGTCTGCCCCCGCCGTCGACGGTCATCTCGAACAGCCCGGCAGGCAGTTCGTGGCGCTGCCCGCCGTCGTGCAGGACGGCTCGGTCGAAGGTGGTCAGGCCGTCCAGCGTCGCGGACACACCACCCTGGTGCTGGGGGATGTCCTCGGCGACGGCCGGTCCGGCGGAGGCCAAGGCGCCCGCCGCGAACATACCGGACACCAGGGCCGTCACGGCGAGCCGGGCGGCGCCCCGCCCGCGTACAGAGAGCGCAGTAAACACAGAATTCCCCTTCGGGCGAGCCCCTTTCGCGTGGGGTGCGTGGGGGATTGCCTCGCCGGCAGACTCAAGTGCCCCGTGAGTTCTGAGGAATCCTAAGGACGTGGCGCGACCCGATCCCCCGTCATACCGTCAGACAACCATTCCGAATCGGAATCGTTATCGCCGGTGGCGCATCCCCGTTCGACTATCGACAAATCTCCACAGCTCCAGCTCAGGGCGGTCAGGGGACACCGGCCGCAGCCGCGCTGCGGGCTCCGGGCGTGGTTCCCGGAGTGCATGCCGGGCCGGAACCATCTGATGCAGGAAGAATCCCGGTCTCCTCGGCTCTCCGCATGCCCCCGGTCACTGTCGCCGTCGCCGTCGCCGAAGCGGCACGGGACCGGCCGCGAGCCCGGCCCGCCGAGCCGGACGAGCCCGCGCGGGACGGGCCCGCCTCGGTCGCCTCGCCCGGTCCCGGCGGCTTCGACGGAGTCGTCGCCGACGGCGGGGCGGCCGAGGCGCGCTGAGCAACCACGGCCGGGACCGCCGAGGGCCCGGGCAAGGTCGAGTTCGCCGGAGCCGCCGGAGGCAGTGGTACCCCGGACCGCATGGCAGGCGGCGGGGCCATGGCGCCTGCGACTGCCGTGTGACGGCCCGTCGGCTGCGTCTCCGTTCTCGTCACACGGCGGAATGCCGACGTCCCTCGCGTCAGGTCGTGTCCGGCCGCCACGGCGTCAACGTCGACCGACGTCCTGAGCCTGCCCTCCCACTCCTCCTCGCGCACCCTCAGACGCCCGTGCACGACGAGCGGTTCGCCCACCGCGACCGATGCCGCGAGATTGGCACCCAGCGCACGCCAGGCCCACACCGTGTAGAAGCTCGTGGGCCCGTCGGTCCAGCCGTCCCGCTGCCGGTCCCACCGCCGTGAGGGCACGGCCAACCGGAAGCGAGCCCTGCCCCCGGCCGCCGACTCCCGGTAGTCCACGGCCGTCGCGACATTCCCCACCAGCGTCACCATCACGTCAGTCATGACGATCCCCCTGCCTCGTTGTCCGCTTCCGGAGTCCGCGCCGCTGCGCCGACGGATCCATGCTGCGCCGACGGGCGCATTCCCGCCGACGCCTGTGGACACGGACACGGCTGTGGAAAACCCCGCCGCCCTCCCGGGTGACGGGGTGCTCCTGAACAGCGGTCCGACAGCCGTTCCCCGGCCGCCCCGGTCCTCTCCCGCTCGCTCCGGAACCGCTTGCGCCGGCCCACGAGCGGACTGCCACCGGTAGCCGCCCCGTCGCGGGAAGCGGTGTCCGCCGCCGCGCGGCACGCCGCACTCCGCACACGACGGCCCAGGCCCCGCTCAGCGTCTGAACGACACCGCCCCGTACTGCTCCCGCACCTCCCGGTAGCGGAGCAGTTCCGCGGCGATCGGATCCAGCACCTTCGCCCTGCCGCACGCCGCCGCCGCCTCCCGCAGGCGCCGTTCCGCGTCCTGTCCGTACCGTCGCGCGGGCCCCTTCGCGGCCGTCGCACACGCCCACTCCACGAGCGGCCCGCCGATGATCCCGGCGAGCATCACCAGCACCGGAAGGAGCAGCCCCGGCTCCAGTACCCCGATGATCTGGCCCACCAGCCACAGCCCGCCGAAGACCTGCAGCAGCGTCATGCACACCTGAACGAACACCGCCGCAGGCCACCACGCCGGACGCGGCAGACGGCCGCTGGGCGTGCCCAGTTCGGCGGCCAGGTCGTCGAGCTCCTCCGGAAGCCCCTCCGCACCGCGCACCGCCGCCTCGTGCACCGCCTGCGCCCACGGGGCCGGCAGTCCGTGGGCAGCGTCGTCGGCCACCGTTCGTACCGCCTGCTCGACGCGCTGACGGGCCGTGAGCTCCTCCTCCGCCGGCTGCGTGGGCTGGGGCAGCCCCCCGCCGGGCATGCGCACGCGTTCGTACCAGCGCCACAGCCGCAGCCACGGCGTCCCGCAGGCCCTCCCGGCGTTCCTGCGCCACCGGCGTTCGGCCTCCTCGCCGACGGCGGTGGCGCCGACCGCGTTCGCCAGCCGGGCGGTGAAGTCGTCCCGGGCTCGCTCGCTGAGACCCGGCCGGCCGTCGGCGACGTACATGGACCGCAGCCGGCCGGCCGCCGCGTCGATGTCGGCGGAGACGCGGCGGGCCGCGGCGGACTTCTCCTGGACGAGTCGGCCGAGCAGTTCCCGCAGCTCGCCGACGCCCTCACCGGTGAGAGCCGACAGCGCGAGGACGGTGGCGCCCGGCTCGCCGTGCTCACCGACCGCCATACCGTCCTCGTCGAGCAGTCTGCGCAGGTCGTCCAGCACTTGGTCGGCGGCATCGCCCGGCAGCCGGTCGATCTGGTTGAGGACGACGAAGGTGATCTCGGCGTGCCCCGCGAGGGGCCGCAGATAGCGCTCGTGGAGTGCTGCGTCCGCGTACTTCTCCGGGTCGACGACCCAGATGACCGCGTCGACGAGTTTGAGGACCCGGTCCACCTGCTCCCGGTGCACCGTCATCGCCGAGTCGTGGTCGGGAAGATCCACCAGGACGAGGCCCTGCAGCCCCTCGTCGCCGCTTCCGCCCGCGAGCGGCCTGCGACGCAGCCGGGGCGGGATGGCGAGCCGGTCGAGGAGCCCGGCGGACCCTTCGGACCAGCTGAGCGAGATCGGTGCGGACGTCGTCGGCCGGCGCAGCCCGGTCTCCGAAATCGGCACCCCGGCCAGGGCGTTGAAGAGGGTCGACTTACCGCTGCCGGTGGAGCCCGCGATGGCGACGACGGTGTGCCTCGCCGACAGCTGCTGCCGCGCCGCCGCCTCGTCGAGCACGCGGCCCGCCTCTGCCAGGGCCTTGTCGTCGAGGCGGGTGCGGGAGAGGCCGACGAGTTCACGGAGCGCGTCCAGCCTGCCGCGCAGCGGCGCTGCGTACGGGCCGCCGATGGGGACGTGGCCCTCGCCGCCGACCAGCGAGCCGTCGTCGCCTGCGAGATCGGACGGGTCGACGGCCCGGCGGGCGATCAGACCGTCGTCCCACCGGTCGCCGTCGCCGTCCTCGGGAGCACCGGCCTCCCGGCCGCCCTCGCGCCTCCCCTCGGTGCGCGACGCGGGGTCCGTGTCACCCTCGGCCCCGTCGCCCTGCGCCCGCTCACCGCCCCCGGAGGACGCGTGCTCGTCCTCGGGACGGGCTTTCCCGCCGAGGCGGCCGCGGGGCCCCGGGGCCGCGCTCCCGGCCGCGGTATCACCGCCGGCCCCTGGCTCGCTCTGCGCCCCGGACGCGTTCCCGGATCCGCTCCCGGCTCCGCCCGCCGAGCGGCGGTCCTCGGTCTCGCCAGTGACTGCCTTCACCGCGGTCACCTCTCCTTCTGCAGTACGGACAGCGCGGCGATCAGCTCGGCCTGCGGCTCCGGGCACAGTTCGAGGGAGTCGAGCGGCGCGAGGCGCCGGTCGCGCTCCTCGTTCATGACGCGTTCGATGTACGTGGTCACCAGCTCCCCGCCCCTGTCGCGCAGCCTGAGCGCGCCCTGGGCGCCCATCCGCTCCGCCAGGAGTTCCCCGGCGGCCCTGGCGCGCCGGCCGCCGAGCAGCGCGGTGGCGAGCAGCGCGGCGACCGTCTCGGAGTCGGGCGCGGCGGGGCGTTCCATCGCGCGGACCTCCTCCTCGGCGAGCTCCTCGATGACGCGCCGCCAGCGCCGTACGGCCATGCCGATGCGCTCGGACGTCTCCCCGTCGGCCCGCGAGTGCCGGGCGAGCGCGGGCCCGGCCGGTTCGCGCCTCCATGCCTCCTGGAGCCGCTCGTCGGCGGCGGCGACCGCGCACTGCAGCAGGGCGGTCAGGCTCTCCGCCAGCGCGTCGAGGAGCTCGCCGGCCGAACTGTCGCGCGGCCAGCCCCGCCATCGGGTGCGCGCGTCACCCGCGAGGACGGATCCGCGCTGAACCTGCTTGCGCACCCGCTCGGTCTCCACGCCGTACGCCTCCTCGACCGCGGCGGAGAGGCGCACGGCGGCCGCGTACTGGGCGGCCACGGCCCCCGCGAGCTCCGGCATCCTGGCGTTCAGCGAGTCGATGACCCCGGCGGCGGTACGGACGACCGTCTGCTGGCGCGCGGCGGGATCCAGGGCCCGGTGCGCCAGCCAGTCGCGGAGCGCGGCGACGGCGGTGTCCGGGAGCAGCCCCCGGCCGCCGCCCGCGGACTCGGGCAGCTCCGGGATCGTGAAGCGCGGTACGTGCCCGAGCCCGGCCTTGGTGAGCAGGGCCGCGTACTGCCGGGACACCTCGTTGATCACCTGGTGCGGCACCCGGTCGAGCACCGTCACGAGCATGGCGTCGTACTCCTTGGCCGTGCGGAGCAGATGCCAGGGGACCGCGTCCGCGTACCGGGAGGCCGTGGTGACCATGACCCATACGTCCGCGGCGCAGATCAGCTCGGAGGCCATGATCCGGTTCTCGACGACGAGGGAGTCGATGTCGGGCGCGTCGAGCAGGGCCAGCCCGGGCGGAAGCGACGCCGCGGTCTCGATCCGCAGCGCCCTCTCCTCGGGCTTGGCCTTGGTCTTCGTCCTGCCGCGCACGGGTCCGGGCGACTGCTCCGTCTCGTCCTGCTGCGGCAGCCATACGCGGGTGAAGTTCGGCAGTACGCGCATGCCGGCGAACCAGTGGCGATCGTCCGGGTGGCAGACGAGCACGGGCGTGCGCGTCGTCGGCCGCAGCACCCCCGCCTCGGTCACCCGCCGCCCGACAAGGGAGTTGACCAGGGTGGACTTGCCGGCTCCCGTCGAACCGCCGACGACCGCGAGCAGCGGCGCGTCGGGGTCCTTCAGCCGGGGCACCAGATAGTCGTCGAGCTGCGCGAGCAGCTCGGCTCTCGTCTGCCGCGCCCGCGGAGCACCTGGAAGGGGGAGTGGAAGACGCACGGCTGCGACTCGGTCGCGCAGGGCGGAGAGTGCGTCGATGAGCTGAGGCCGTACTTCCATGGTCACCACATGCGAAGAATGCCCAATTTTGGAGGTTTTTTGAAGCGTATGAGCCCTCCTGCGCGCCGATCAGACCGACGGGACAGACGGGACGAGTGGGGCGCAGGCATAACGAGTGCACAACACCCGAGGTGTGACGTGAAAAAAGCGCTGCGAGAATCGCATCTGCCTGCGATTATCGGTTCGCTTCACTGAACCTCCACATCGTGCCACGCAGGTGAAGCATCCGGGGCAGGGCGATCGGAGCCCTATCCTTGTCCCGGCAAGGTCACGGCCGACCCACCAGGGGCTCCAGGCCACCGAGGCCACACCGGGCCCCCGTAGCTCAGTGGATAGAGCAGGCGCCTTCTAAGCGCTTGGCCGCAGGTTCGAGTCCTGCCGGGGGCGCACAGCGCGTACGGCCCGCGGGCCCTCCCATCGGGAGGGCCTTCTTGCTGGTCAGAGGCACCCTAGCGGGCGGGTGGTAGTGGACGCGTAAGCGCCGGACCACCGGGCGCGCCACCTCTGGGTGGCTACCGGGGGCGGTCGTTCCAGGGCGGCTGCTTCGCCGCCCCGAGCGCACGATCCGCGTTCAGGAAACGGGCCTCGGCGTGAGCAGTTCGAGCGCCTCCTCCCAGCGGAACACGTCGGTACCGCCGGTCTCCGGCTGCACGGACGGTTCGTGGGAACCGATCAGCACGCCCATCCCCCGCAGCCGCTCCAGGCTCTCCCGGTAGGCGGGGTGGGCCGCCTGGGCCGCGTTCAGGCACGGCAGCACGGCGATCGGGACGCCCGAGCCGTACGCCTCGCACAGGATGCCCAGTGCCAGGGTGTCGGAGATCCCGGCCGCCCACTTGTTGATGGTGTTGAAAGTGGCCGGGGCCACCGCTATCGCGTCGGGGGGAGGCAGCGGGCGGGGGTCGCCGGGCCGCCGCCAGGCCGATCGGATCGGATGTCCGGTCTGGGTCTCGACGGCACTCCGGTCGATGAAGCCCAGGCCCTGGGGTGTGGCGACGACCCCGACGTCCCAGTTCCGCTGCTGCGCCGCCGTGATGAGCTTGCCGACGCCCCCCGCGATTCCCGCAGCGCAGACGACGACGTACAGGAACGGCCTTCCGCCCGAGCCGGGATGCCCGAGGTCCGCGGGTGGCCGGGGCCGGCCGGCGGAGGTGGACGGCACGGGTTCGCTGGGCTGGTTCGGCTGGTCGCTCACGTGGGTCCCCGGTCGGCGGCTGAGGCGGTGCGCTGCAGGCAGGGTATGCGTACGGGCGGGCGCCGCGCGGCCACTCCCGTACGGGGCGGGGACGCGGATCCGTCCGCCCGGGACGGATGCCCCGGGGCGTGCCCACGCCGCCGCGCTCGGCAGATGGTGCCCGGCGGCCGGGCACCTGCCCCGCCCGGCGGAGGGTCAGAGCGTCCTGTCCCGCTCCCTCGTACCTGGCGGCCCGGCTGCCTCCGGTGATTCCGGCGGCGGAGGTGCCGCACCCGCCGCTCCGGTTCGGCCCGCCTCCACCCCTGCCCCCCGCGCCGTCGCACGCTCCACCAGCAGTGCCGCGATCGCGGCAGCCAGGGACACAAGGCCGCCGACGACCAGCCCCGAGCGCGCGCCGAAGCGCTCGGCGAGCCAGCCGGTACCCAGTGCGCCCAGCGGGGTGGACCCCTGGACGATCAGGGCGTAGAGCGCCATGACCCGGCCGCGGTAGCGCGGATCGCTGCCCAGCTGGATGCGGTGGTTGGCCGCCTGCACGAAGTAGATCGAGGCGAAACCGGTGAGCGCGAGCAGCACCATGGCGGCCACGAAGCCGGGCGACCATCCGGCCACCGTCTCCAGCGCCCCGAACAGGAGCGCCGACACGACCACCGTCCGGCCCGACGGACGGTGGCGGCGCGCGGTGGTGGCGAGCGCCGCCGCGAGCGAGCCGGCGGCGAACGCCGTGGTCAGCAGCCCGAAGGCATCCACGTCCGCGCCGAAGACGGTCTTCGCCAGCAGCGGGAGGGTCAACTGGAAGTTCAGCCCGCACAGTCCGACGACCGCGAGCAGCGCCAGCGGCAGCACCAGGTCCGGCCGGGCCAGCACATGACGCAGCCCGTCGACGATCCTCGCCCGGGTCTCCGGGGCACGGCGGTGCAGCTCCTGCGGGCGCATCATGCGCAGCGCCACCACCGTCGCCAGATAGCTCACCGCGTTGAGCAGCATCACCCAGCCCGTGCCCAGGGCAGCGATCATCATCCCGGCCAGGGCCGGCCCGACGACGCGGGCGGTGCTGAAGTAGGCGGCGCTCAGGGCCGAGGCGTTCGGCAGCAGTTCCGCGCCGACCATCTCGCTGACGAACGACACCCGGGCGGGCACCTCGACCGCGTTGACGACGCCGAGCGCCAGCGCGAACAGGCCGATGTGCCACAGGCGCACCTCCCCGCCCAGCACGAGCGCGGCGAGCAGCAGGGCGAGGACCGCCGAGATTGCGTTGGCCACCGTCAGCAGCATCCGCTTGTCGTGACGGTCCGCCAGACGACCGCCGAAGAGGGTGAGCAGGAGCAGCGGGGTGAACTGCAGGGCCGTCACCACCCCGAGCGCGCCGGCGGAGTCGTCCGTCAGGGCGAGAACCAGCCAGTCCTGGGCGACGATCATCATCCAGGTGCCGGCCACGGACACGACCTGGCCGGCGGTGAAGAGCCGGAAGTTGCGTACCGCCAGCGACCGGAACGGGCCCGTCACCGTTCAGACCGCCGCCGCGTGCGGCTCGGGTGGCGTGCCGGACCCGTCCCGGCCGCCGTCTGCGGACTGCAGGCACTCCTCCAGGAAGCCCAGAGCCCGCAGATGGTAGGCGCGCGCCGCCCATCCGAGGCTGATGTTGTGCCCCGCGCGCGGCAGCCGGTCCACCACGATGCGCGGCGCGGCGAGCTGCGCGGTCAGCTCGGACACCGCCTCTTCGTCATGGCGCCACCAGGCCTCGAACTCGGCGAACGTCAACCGGACGGGCACGCGTACGCCGCCGGCTACGACGGGGAACTCCTCCGGCCAGCGCGCCGCTTCCCTGCGCTCCCGGGCCGGCATCCCTGCCACGATCGAGGCCGCGGTGGTGAAGGTCTCCGGCGGGTACAGGCTGAGCGGCCCCCAGTTGAGCCTTCGGCTTCCGTGGGCCCCCTCGTCGGGCAGTTCCTCCGGGACGACGTCGTAACGGTGACCGCAGCCGGAGATGTCCAGGCCGAGCAGCCGGTCGTGGACGGCCCGCGCGGCCGCCGTCAGCGCGAGCTTGCCGCCGTAGGAGTGCGCGAGCAGGAACAGGCCCGCGCCGTGCGGGTGGACGGAGGTGAAGCCCCCCAGGGCGGCGCTCAGCGTCGCGGCCTGCTCGGCGAGGGTCTGGCCCTCGGGCAGCCGTTCGGCGGAGGCTCCGTAGCCGGGGCGGTCCAGCGCGAGGACGGTGTAGCCGAGGCGGGCTCCGAGGGTGAGCAGGGACAGGTCCGGGTTCGCCTGGCCGTCGAAGTAGCCGGCGTTCATGCCCCCGCCGTGCAGGGCGACGACCGTGGCGCGCGGTGTGCCCGCGGGGACGGCCAGCAGGGCGGAGAGCGGCAGGCCGTCGGCGTCCAGGGTGATGCGCCGAACTCCTCGGGAGTGGAGGGGACGGGACATGACTTCCTCCGAAGGTTGTTGGGCGGCCCGGGAGGGCCGGGGAGTCGGGCGTGCCCGGAACCTCACGGGCCGGTGCACGGCGGAGCCCATCCGTCGCGGCGGGTGGGCTCCGCCGTGGGGCACCGGCCCGGGTCCCCATCGGTCTCCCGGACCGGATCCGCGGTCCGTGGGGGCGATCCCGGGTCGGCGCCCGGCGGGGATCTCCGCGTCCCGGCCCGGATCCGTGCCGGGACGCGGGGTCCCCGGTGTCGGGTGCGGAGGGTAGAGAACACGGGACGACCGTATGCGCATCCCGGTTCGCGGCGGCGTCACCACGGCACGGCCACGGCGGGGCGGCTCACCCGCTCGGCGCAGCGCGGGCCGGCAGGGCACCCTCCCATGGGGCCCTCGGGCGATCGGCACACGTGGCTTGTCCGGCTCGGGTGGGCACGCAACACGGGGTAGCATGCGGGCCTTTGGGGTCCGGAAGGATCCGATGGGGACACGAGCGCAGGAGGAACGACACATGGCGCCCACTCCCCGGCCAGGCGTGCTCGCACTGCTGACCGAGCTGACCGGCGATCTGCCACCGGACCGGGCCGGCGCGTTATGGCGTCTGGCGGAGGAGTCACGGCAGCTCGACGCGAACCTGGTGCGGCTGCCCGCCGGTGGCCGGATCGCCGGGCATGTGGAACCCGACCTGGACGTGCTGCTGTTCGTGGCCGCCGGTGACGGAGTGCTCGAGCTGGAAGGCAGGCCGCAGGACGTGGTCGCGGGCGCGGTGGTCTGGCTGCCGCGCGGCAGCCGGCGGGCGCTCCGCGCGGGGCCCGGCGGCCTGGTGCAGCTGAGCGTTCACCGCAGGCGCCCCGGACTCGCCATCAGGACGGCGGCGCCGTCCGAGGGCGGCGAGGCCGCCTGTCTGCTGGACCGGGTCTGCCCGGAGTGCGGGCGCCTGGCGACGGAGTCCGGCGCTCGGTACTGCAGCCGGTGCGGGGAGGAACTTCCCGGCCGCTGAGCGGCCGCCGCGTGGGCACAGCGGTTCCGGACCGGGGGTCGCCGTCGGATTCGCGTCAGTTCAGCGCCGCGCCGACGAGGAGGACGAACGCGCCGAGGATCAGGGCGGTACGGATCCGGTGATAGCGGTTCCACCTGGTCTCGAAGCCGGCGCGGACCTCGGGGTCCGGCGACGATTCCGAGGAGGCCAGCGCTTTGTTCAGCGGGACGTTCCCGACGATGGTCACCAGGTGGTTCAGCGCGGCGCACACGAGCGCCGTCAGCACCAGCCACGTCCGGGTGGCCGAGCCGTCCTCGCCCGGCACGGCGAGCGCGGCGGCCGGGAACACGACGACGGCCAGGAAGACCGCCAGGAAAACCGGCCGCGGCACCTCTTCGTTGATGCGCCGCATCGCGGGCACGAAGCGGTCGTCGGAGAGCCTGGCGAGCGCGGGCATGACGCCCGTCTGGAAGATCAGCATGAAGCCCGCGTAGAGACCGGTCGCGATGACGGCCAGGGCGAGCAGCAGGTCGGCCATGGTGCTCATGATGACCCGAACGGCACTGTTCCGCAGCCCACTTGGCGAGGCGGGGCACGCGCGCGGCGACGTCCGGCGGGCCGGGGGTGACGACGGTCATCGCGCCCGGCCCCGCCCCGGCCGGTCCTCAGCCGAGCAGCTCGTCCGCGCTGCGGATCGACTCGGCCAGCTGGCGCACGGAGGCGTCCTCCGTGCGGCGCGCCAGTCCGGCCGCGCGTTCCGCGAGGACCCCCAGCCGGGGCGCGCCGGGAGTCTCCGCACCCCGCAGCCGCTGGGCGAAGTACGCGGCTGCGGCGCTGACCTGGAGGCGCGCCGGGGTGCCGCGCGACCACAGGTCGCGGGCGAGGCCGGCCGCATCGACGGTGCCCGTCGCCTCGTGCGGCGCCCGGGTGCGCGGGTCGAGCCAGCGCACGGTCGCCGTGGCCACGCGGCCGGAGGCGTCGTCCTTCAGCCGCAGCGCGTACAGCGCCGTGACCGCGTGGCCGGGACCGACCTCGCCGCCGTCCACCCGGTCGTCGCGGAAGTCCTCGTTCTCGACATGCCGGTTCTCGTATCCGACGAGGCGGAACTCCCGGACCGCCGCGGGGTCGAAGACGACCTGCGCCTTGGCGTCACGGGCGCGCAGTTCCAGGTGGGCGGGAAGCTGGTCGACGAAGACCTTCCGGGCCTGGGCGGGTGTGGAGACGTACGTGGTGTGTCCGTCACCGCGGTTCGTGAGCCGTTCCATGAGCTGGTCGCCGTACTCGCTGCCGACCCCGACGCCGAAGAGGGTGATGCCGAACTCCTTCCGAGCGCTCCCGATCCGCTCCAGGATGACGTCCGCCTCGGTCTCGCCGGTGTTGGCGAGCGCGTCGGAGAGGAGCACGACGCGGTTGTTGGCGCCGCGCCTGCGGCCCTCGACGGCGACGTCGTAACCGGTGCTGACGCCCGCCTCCACGTTGGTGGAGTCGGTCGGCTCCAGGGAGGCGACGACCTCGTGGACCCGATCGCGGTTGCCGTCGAGGCGGGTCATCGGAAGCCGGGTCTCCGCCTCGTCGCTGAAGGTCACCAGGGCGATGGAGTCGTCGTCGCGGAGTTGGCCGGTGAGGATGCCGAGGGATTCCTTGACCAGGTCGAGCCGGCCCGGCTCGGCCATCGACCCGGAGATGTCGACGACGAACGTCAGCGCGGCCGGGGGCCGCTCGGCGGTCCTGCTCGACGGGCGCGTGGCCAGTCCGACCCGCATCAGCGACCAGCCCCCGCCGTCCCCGCTCTCCACCCGCGCGCCGTCCACGGTCACCGAGAAGCCGTTGCCCTCGGGGCGTGGATAGTCCTGGCGGAAGCTGTTGACGAACTCCTCGGGCCGCACCGAGCCGGGTTCCGGCAGCCGGCCGCCGGCAAGGGCGCGGCGCGCGTAGCCGTAGGAGGCCGTGTCCACGTCCAGGGCGAAGGTGGACACGAGGTCCGGCGCGGGGACGGCGTCGTGCTTCTCCTCGCCCTGCGCTCCGTCGTCCCGGTCGCCCTCGGCGGCACGACCGCCGCCGTCGGGGGCCATCGGCGCCGGAGCGCCGTCCGCGCGGCGCTGGCCGCCGTCCGCCGAGGAGCGGTCGGCCTGCGCCCCCGCACCGCATCCGGTCAGCAGCACGGCCCCGGAGAGCAGCGCCGCCAACGCCGCCCTCGTGGTACGGGCAGGTGCCCCTGACCGCGTCGGAGACTCCGTCGGTCGCGTCCTCGTCCAGGCCGTCATGCTCCGCCCCCTGAAATCGTCGGCACTTGTGAATGTGACGTCCGGGGCGGACCGACGGAGCAGACGAACGCGTTGCGGATGGGTCTCGATGCGGCAACGGCCGCCCGTGGCGGGACGGTTGCGGCGGCGGGCGCACATGCGGGGAGGCCGCCGGGGCGCGTCCGGCACCGCACGGAACGGGGCTTGCGGGCCGCTCAGGACACGATGTCCTTGCGGGCGAACCCGCGGAAGGCCAGGGCGATCAGCACCATGGCGAAGGTCACGGACACCGCCGTGCCCTTCAGCATCCCGCCCCATTCGAGCTGAGGCTGGAGGGCGTCCGCCCAGGCGAACTGCCAGTGCGCCGGCAGGAAGTCGCGCCACGAACCGAGCGCCGTCACGGCGTCCAGGACGTTCCCGATGATCGTCAGCCCGACCGCGCCGCCGACCGCTCCCAGCGGTGCGTCGGTCTTGGTGGAGAGCCAGAACGCGAGTCCGGCGGTGACCAGTTGGGAGACGAAGATGTACGCCACGACCAGCGCGAGCCTGGGCAGCGTGTCGGCCGTCGCCAGCGAGCCGCCGGTCGGCAGCCGCAGGGGCCCCCAGCCGTACGCCACGGTCCCCACCGCCAGACCGACCAGCGGCAGCAGGAGCATCGCCGCCGCACTGAAGCCCAGCGCGACCGCCAGTTTCGACCACAGGAGCCGGGACCGGGGGACGGGCGCCGCCAGCAGATACCGCAGGGACGACCAGCTCGCCTCGGACGCCACGGTGTCGCCGCAGAACAGTGCGACCGGCACCACCAGCAGGAACCCTGCCGACACGAACAGGCAGGTGGCGGCGAAGTTGGCGCCCGAAGCGGTCGCCGTGTCCATCAGGTTGATCCGGCCGCCGCCGTCGCCGCGCTCATCGGGTGAGCCGCCGATCGCGAAGGCCGCGATCAGTACGAACGGCAGCGCCGCCAGGATCGCTCCCATCACGAGCGTCCGCCGCCGCTTCAGCTGGCGCACCGCCTCGACGCGCAGCGGCAGGGTGCGCCGGGCCCGGTAACCGGGCGCGGTCGGCACACCGGCCGCGCGGGTGCCGGGGCGCACGGGGGTGGTGCTCATGCGGATGCTCCTCCGATCAGGGTGAGGAACGCGTCCTCCAGTCGCCGGTGCGGTCCGACTCCGGTCACCGGCACGTCCAGCCGGACGAGTTCGGCGACCAGGGTGGCGGCGCTCGCACCGTCGAGGCGGACCAGCACGCCCCCGCCTCCGTCGGCGCGGACGGCGGATCCGACCCCCGGCAGTGCGGCGATCTTCTCCACGAGCGGTGCCGACGGTTCGTCGGCCGTCGTCACCAGCAGGGTGTCGCCGGCGCCGGTGATGTCGGCGACGGGGCCCGCCTGCACCAGGCGACCGCGGTCCATGACGACGAGATGCGTGCAGGACTGCTCGACCTCCGAGAGGAGGTGGCTGGAGACGATGACGGTCCGGCCTCCGGCGGCGTACCGGATCATCACCTCCCGCATCTCGCGGATCTGCGGCGGGTCCAGTCCGTTGGTGGGTTCGTCCAGGATGAGGAGATCCGGCAGTCCGAGCATGGCCTGCGCGATGGCGAGGCGCTGCCGCATGCCCTGCGAGTAGGTGCGGACCGCGCGGGCGAGGGCGTCGCCGAGGCCCGCGATCTCCAGGGCCTCCTCGACGTGGGAGTCCTCGGCGGGTCGGCCGGTGGCCCGCCAGTACAGCTCCAGGTTCTCCCGGCCGGACAGATGCGGCAGGAAGCCCGCGCCCTCGACGAAGGCGCCGACCCGGGAGAGCACGGGCGCCCCGGGCCTGACGGCGTGTCCGAAGACCCTGATCTCGCCGTCGTCGGGGGTGATGAGTCCCATCAGCATGCGGAGCGTGGTGGTCTTGCCGGCGCCGTTGGGGCCGAGGAGCCCGAGCACCTGGCCCTTCTCGACGCGGAGGGAGAGGTCCCGGACCGCGTACCGGTCTGACGACCCGGCGTACCGCTTGGCGAGTCCGGTGATCTGCAGCGGTACGTCGGCGAGTCCGGGGTCCGGGGCGGGCGCCGAGGTCCGGCGGTGCGCGGTGAGCAGCAGAACGGCCGCGATCGACGCGCCCGCCGCTGGGAGGCCCCACACCCACCAGGGCGTACCGGCCGCCTGGGTGGTGACTCCGGGTGCGGTGGGCACGCTCAGGGGTCCTGCGGGGGTGACGGCGTAGGCCGCCGGGGTGGCGGGTGAGGCGTGGGCGAGGTCGGTGGCCGCGAGCACGAGCCGGAGGCGGTGGCCCGCCTCCACCTCGTGGTCCACTGCGGGGAGCGTCAGTTCGACGGTCCGGCCGGCCTTGGCGTCCTCGATCCGGACCGGGGCGACGAGCTGAGCGGGGAGCACCTGCTGTCGGCCGTCCGGGCCGACGTCGTAGACCTTGCCGAAGAGGACCGCTTCCCCGCTGTCCGAAGCGACCTGCACCCGGACGGTGGGCGAGCCGGTGATCCGGGTGCGGCGGTCGAGCGGCGCCGAGTCGAAGCGGGCGTGCTGCCCGGGGAAGTCGAGTGAGAGCCCGACGCCGAGCGAGGAGAACCGCGAGAGCCCGCCGCCCAGTCCGGGCACGCTGGAGATCCCCGGCGGGTTGGCCCCGGCGGGGTTCCGGAAGGTCTGCGTCCCGCCGGCCAGTGCGAACTCGCGGCGTCCCGCTCCCAGGCCCGGATACGCATCGGCCGTGGCTCCGCGCAGGGTCGCCTGTCCATCGGTGGAGTCGACGCCGCCGGTCCGGCTGACGCGGAAAGCGGGGCCGGGGTCGGCGCCCTCGTCTCCGTTCAGGTAGCGGTCGAACCAGGCGGAGATCCGTCCCTGCACCCGTGCCGTCTCCAGATCGCCGCCGTCGTGTCCGCCGGCGATCCAGTCGACGGCGACGGGCGCGCCGTTGCCGGCGATCGCCTCGGCCATGGCGTCGGCGTGGGAGAGCGGGAAGAGCGAGTCGGACTGTCCCTGGACGATGAGCGCGGGTACCTTGATCCGGCCGGCCACCGTGGACGGGCTGCGGGCCTCCAACAGAGCCCGGGCCTCGGCGTCGGGCCTCCCGCTGGTCGCGACGCGCTCGTACATGGCGCACAGGGCGGGCTCGAAACGTCCGCAGGGCGCCGCGGGCCGCCCGGCGGAGGCGCGGTCGTCGTCACGGCCCGTGGCGCCGGGCTGCGTCGGGGCTCCGGTGCCCGCGTCGGTGCCGGCTTCGCCGTCCCGGGCCCTGCCGTTGCCTGCTCCGGCCCCGGCGGGAGCGTCCGCGGGCTGTTCACCGGCGTCGGGAACGAGCCCCGACCCGCCGGCCGAACCGACCGTGAAGAACATGCCCGCCCAGAGCTTCTTGAAGACGCCGTCCGGGAAGAGCGCGTCAGCGAGGTTCCAGTACGTGATCTGCGGAGCGATGGCATCGACCCTGCGGTCGTGGCCCGCCGCGAGCAGGGCGACGGCGCCTCCGTAGGACGCTCCGGTGACCCCGACGCGGGGGTCGCCCTCGGCGTCCAGCTCCACCTCCGGTCGCCCGGCGAGCCAGTCGATCAGCCGTGAGACGTCCTTGACCTCGTGCTCGGGGTCGTTCAGCCCGATGGTGCCGGTGGACTTGCCGAAGCCGCGCGCGGACCAGGTCATGACGGCGTAGCCGTCCCTCGCCAGCGCCTCGGCCTGCTGCCGTACGGAGTCCTTGCTGCTGCCGAAGCCGTGCCCGATCAGCACCGCGGGCCTGCGGCCGTCCCCGGACGTGAAGTACGAGGTGTCGATCCTCGCGCCCGGCACGGTCAGCACCCGGTCCTCGCGGTGCACGGCGGGCTCGTCGTCCGAGGCCGCGGCGGTCCAGGTGCCCGCGCCCCCGAGCACGGCGAAGGCGGCGACGGCCGCGAGCCATCGGCTTCGGCGCCGGGGCAGCACGGCTCGTCCGGGGAGTCGGATCCTCATGCCCGAAACCATAAGCGGACGGCCGGCCCGGTTTCCGCTGCCGCCGGTCGGAACTCCATGACCTCCTCGGGTAGTACCGGATGCCCTCGCCGTACACCAGCCGCGGTACACGGAATCAGGAACTCCAGGTGTGCGGGACGGACCGGGCGCGCGTACGGCCAGGGCGCTCGACGGGACGCGCCGGTGGGCGCAACGAGCCGTGCGGGCTTCCGGCCGGGTCTCCGGGACGCCTCGAGCGGAGTGGTTTCACCGTCACCGTCCAGCACTTCACCGCATGTCGCTCATGGCTGGTTCATCCCGATGCGTGACGGGACCGCACAAGCCCGTGCGCACCGTGCGGATGTCGCCGATGTCCGCCAAATTACCCATGCCACCAGGGCTTTTGCTCCAACCCATCGGTAACAACCCCTTGTGTGCCGCATCACCTCACGAGACGCTGTGCCGGCATCCGCACCGCCGCGCGGATGTTTGTCATGCTCCGATCAAAGAGAGAGGTCAGGTGCACGAGATGAGATTCACTGCCCGCCGCTCCATACGTATGGGCGCGCTGCTCTCCGCAGCCGTCGTCGCGGCCGGTCTCCAGTTCGCCGTCACCCCCACAGCGCACAGCGCGCCGCTCGGCGATCTCCGTCTCGCCCCCACTGCAACCGCCGTACAGAACAGCTGGATCGTCGTCCTGAAGGACGACGGCACCCGTGTCTCCGAACTCGCCGCCGCCGAGGACGTGACCCCCAAGCGCGTCTTCCGGTCGGTGCTGAACGGCTTCTCCGCCTCCATGTCCAAGGCCAAGGCCGAACGGCTCGCCGCCGACCCGCGGGTGGCCTACGTGGAGCAGAACAGCGTCATCCGCCTCAACGAGACCCAGACGAACGCGACCTGGGGTCTGGACCGCGTGGACCAGCGCAGTCTGCCGCTGTCGACGACGTACACGTACAACGCGACGGCCGCGAACGTGAACGCGTACATCATCGACACCGGCATCCGCACCTCGCACGCCGAGTTCGGCGGCCGGGCGGGCGTCGGCACGGACACCGTCGGCGACGGCCGGAACGGCCAGGACTGCCAGGGCCACGGCACACATGTCGCCGGCACCGTGGGCGGCAAGACGTACGGGGTCGCCAAGGACGTCAACCTGATCGCGGTTCGCGTCCTGGGCTGCGACGGCTCCGGTACGACCGAGGGCGTCATCGCGGGCGTCGACTGGGTGACGGCGAACGCGTCCAAGCCGGCCGTGGCCAACATGAGCCTGGGCGGCAGCGCCAGCGCCGCCCTGGACGACGCGGTGAAGCGGTCCATCGCCTCGGGTGTCAGCTACTCGATCGCGGCGGGCAACGGCATCCTGATCGGCATCCCCGTGAACGCGTGCAACTACTCGCCCGCCCGCGTCCCCGAGGCCATCACGGTCGGCGCCACGGACAGGAGGGACCGGCGGGCGTCGTTCTCCAACTACGGTTCGTGCCTCGATCTGTTCGCCCCCGGCGTGGACGTCATCTCCGCGTGGAAGGACGGCGACGGCGCCACGAACACCATCTCCGGTACGTCGATGGCCACCCCGCACACCGCGGGTGTCGCCGCGCTCTACCTGGCGAACAACCCCACGGCGTCCCCGGCACAGGTCCGCGACGCCCTCGTCAACAACGCGACCAGCGACAAGGTCACGGACCCGCGCGCGGGATCCCCGAACAAGCTGCTGCACTCGCTGTTCTGATCCCGGCGGCGCGGCCGGGACGAACGGCCCGGTCCGGCGTCCCGGCCAGGGCGATCCCCGCCGCCACGGCGACGGCTCCGGAGCAGCGGCCGTGAGATGCCCGAGGAGCTCCTCCCCGACGGGGCAGGACCGCTCCTCGGGCATCAGCCGTCGTGCGGCTGCGCCCCCGGCGTACCCGGTCGTGCATCCCGTGCGCGGGCGGGGTCATGCCGTCGATGTGCACCGTCCGCTGGTCCGCGAACCGGGGCCGACGCCCCCCAGGCGCGTCCCGGCGCAGCGAGCGACACGACAGGGCCACCGGCCGCATCGGCACGTCGCCCGGAGGAACGAGGTTGCGATCCGCGGCGAGCGGCGTCACGGCCGGGACCTTCCAGCCGCTGCTCGGCTTCTGGTCCGCACCCGGACGCCGGGAGCGGCACACCAGCTCATGCACGACGGATACGACATTCGTCGCAGCATTGAGCAAATACACTCGAACAACAGCCGTGTCCTGCATAGTGAACACTCCACGACACGGGTCATCGGATCAGCCGTCTTCGCCCGTACCCGGCCGGCCCGTGTTCACCGCCGCACGGGAGAGCACCATGGACTCCGGCCACCAGCACGGGAAGCGCCGTACCGGCGAAAACGCCCCGCGCACGCACGAAGCCGGCTCCCGGCCGTCGCGCCCCGGGCTGACGCTGATCGCCTCCTCGCTGTGCATCTTCGTCGTGCAGCTCGACTTCCTGGCGCTGAACCTGGCCCTGCCCCAGATGGCATCGGATCTGGGCACGACCACCACGGACCTCCAATGGGTGATCAGCGGCTACATGCTGGCGCTGGCTGCCGCCCTGATCCCGGGCGGCAGACTCGGGGACATCGTCGGCCGCAAGCGAATGCTGATCATCGGCCTCGTCGTCTTCTCCCTGTGCTCACTCGGCGCCGGTCTCGCCTCCACCCCCGAAGCCGTGACCGTGATGCGGATCGCCCAGGGCGCCGGAGCGGGCGTGCTGTTCCCGCTCGCCATCGCCGTGATCACCGACGCCTACCCACCCGACCGGACGATGCGGGCCATCGGGAACGCCTACGGGGTGGGGGCCCTGGCCCTGGCCCTCGGTCCCGTGTTCGGCGGCGGGGTGACGGAGCTGCTGAGCTGGCGGGTGGTGTTCTTCGTCAACGTCCCCGTGGGTGCGGCGGCCATCGCCATGGTCGTCGCCGGGGTACGCGAGTCGCGTGACACCACGGTGCCCCGCTCCATCGACCTGCCGGGCCTGGTCATGGTGACCTTCGGCATCGCTCTCGTGACGCTCACGGTGGACCGTCTGCGAGCCTGGCCCGCCGGAGTCACCGTGGGTGTCGCCGCCGCCGGGGTGCTGCTCCTGGCCGGGTTCGTGCTGCGGGAGCGGGTGGCGCGCTGGCCGCTGGTCGCGCTCGATCTCTTCCGCAACAAGCCCTTCGTGGTCATCACCCTGATGGCGACCGTCGCGAACATCTCCTTCGTCCTGGCCATGTACGGCGTCACGATCTACCTGCAGCAGGCCGCCGGGCACACGCCGCTCACGGCCGGAATGATCTTTTTGGCCGCATCCGTCGCCGCGGGCGTGGCGGCGCCGCTCTCCGGGCGGCTCGGCGAGCGCTTCGACGTGCCGCGGACGATGGGCGTCATGACCCTGGTCGGCGCGCTCGGCCTCTTCCTCGTGTCGCTCGGCGGCGACTTCCGGTCCTACATTCCCGGTCTCGCGCTGACCGGATTCGGATACGGCATGGGGTGGGCGATGGGCAGCAGCGGCACCCAGGCCGTCGTCCCCTCCGAGCGGGCCGGTCAGGCCTCCGGTGTGGAACTCGCCATCGTCATCGGGGTCGCCGGCGTGTGTGTGGCCGCCGGTGCGACCCTGATCGAAGTCCGCACCAGCAGTGTCGGGCTCGCCTCGGCGATCGACGGCGTACTCCGATGGATCGCGATCGGCAGCGCCGTCGCCGCGACCGCCCTGGGCATCGCCACCGCCCGTGCGACGCCGTCGGAGCACGGTCGCGGTTCCCGAGTGTGAAGCCGTGGCGAGTTCCCGCGAGGGTGCCCCGCGTCTCGCCACCCCCCGGCAGTGGCACCGGCGGGCAATGACGCGCGGCAGCACCGCCGGCCGGATGGCGCCGCCCGCAGTGCTGCCGACCCGCTGCGAGCGACCGGCACCCCGGCGCGCCTTGCCGGTCAGAGCCCGGCGTCGACGGGTGTGTCGAGGAAGGAGCGGACCTCCCGGTTGAACGCGTCAGGGTTCTCCCAGAACGCGAAGTGACTGCCGCGCTCGCCGAGAATCCGCAGGGTGGCACCGGGAATGGCCGAGGCCACCGACTGCGCCGCGGTGGACGGGATCACACTGTCGTTCCCGCCGATGACCAGCGTCGGCACGGTGATCCTGGGCAGGACGTCGCGCCAGTCCTGCATGACGTTGTCCAGCAGCAGCCTGCCGGCGTACTCCCGCGGCAGCAGAAGGTTCTGGGCGAGGACCCACTGGCGGTCCGCCTCGGCGGCGGCCGGCGTCCACATGGCGTCGAGGAAGTCGGCACTGAGTGCCTCGGCGTCCGAGCGCGGGTCGCGGAGTCCCGCGACGACGTCCGCGATCTGCCCGAGGCCGTACAGCGCGCCCAGACGTTCCGCGAGGCCGTCCGGCCAGTACGGCTGCCGGACCAGAACGGCGGGTTCGTCGAAGAGCACCAGGCGCGCCAGCCGGTCCCCGCCGAACAGGTCCCAGTAGGACCATGCCAGCGCGCAGCCCATCGAATGGGCCACCCAGACGACCTCGGTGAGACCCAGGAGCCCGACGAGCTCACGGATGTCGGACGCCAGACGGGCGATCCGGTAGCCGTGATCCGGCCGGTCGGAACCACCGTGACCACGATGGTCGACCGCGATGACATGGTGTGTGCGGGCGAATTCGGCGATCTGGTGTCGCCACTGAGCGGCGGACTGCGACCAGCCGGGCACGAGCAGCATGTCCGGACCGCTGCCGGCCTCGAGATAGTGCAACCGCACTCCGTCGTTGGTCGTGGCGTGACCACTGCGAACGCCGCGCATTCCGTCCTCCTCAGGCACAGCCGCCGCGCCCGGCGGGCCCCCGCGCGAGGAAGCGCGGCGAGGCTCCTCCGATTCCGCACTGCCGCAGACTCGGGAAACGATCATGCCGGTGCCTGCCGTACCGATCAACCTCCCGCACCGGCCGCCCGCTCCGCAGACGGGTGTACACGCTCCCAGCCCGCAGACGGCCAACGCCCGCACGTCATGGGCACACCCCTGCGAACGCGGTGTGACGACCACCCGTCCTCCGGTCCCGCTTCAGACGGGTCCGGGAACCGGCCGCCCCGTGCGGCGGGCATGCCGATCGCAGGAGTCGTACGCCCGGTGGACGGTGATCGTGGTCCCGGTGTGAAGCGCCCGGATCCGGTACGCGGGTGGCGTCATGGCGCTCGAACGCCGCCCGCGAGGGCCGAGGCAACGCCCGTGGTTCTCCCCGGGGCCCGCGGAACCCGGGACGCACGAAGTCCGGCCCCGCGTACGCGAACCCCGCGCCGGCCCGCCGAACGCGGACGGCCCGTGACGCCGCACGCGGCCCGTACGGGTGAGGGTTCCGTACGGGCCGCGTGGCGTCGCGGGCCGGGTGGCGCCGAGGTTCGGCGGGGGCCGTCAGTGGTTGCGCGGGAAGCCGAGGTCGACGCCGCCGTGAGGCTCGGAGGGGTCGGGCCAGCGGGTCGTGACGACCTTGCCGCGGGTGTAGAACTGCACGCCGTCGTTGCCGTAGACGTGCAGGTCGCCGAAGAGCGAGTCCTTCCAGCCGCCGAAGGAGTGGTAGCCCACCGGGACCGGGATCGGCACGTTCACGCCGACCATGCCCGCCTGCACCTCCAGTTGGAAGCGCCGGGCTGCGCCGCCGTCACGCGTGAAGATCGCCGTTCCGTTGCCGAACGGCGAGGCATTGATGAGCGCGAGGCCCTCCTCGTAGGTGTCGGCGCGCAGCACGCACAGGACGGGGCCGAAGATCTCGTCCCGGTACGCGTCGGAGTCGGTGGACACCTTGTCGAGGAGGGAGAGTCCGATCCAGTGGCCGTCCTCGTAGCCGTCGACGGTGTAGCCCGTGCCGTCGAGGACGACGTCGGCGCCCTGGCCCGCGGCACCGTGGACGTACGAGGCGACCTTGTCACGGTGCGCCTTGGTGATGAGCGGACCCATCTCCGACGTCGGGTCGTCGCCCGGGCCGATCTTGATCTTCTCGGCCCGCTCGCGGATCTTGTCGACGAGTTCGTCGCCGACGGCGCCGACGGCCACGACCGCGGAGATCGCCATGCAGCGCTCGCCCGCGGAGCCGTACGCGGCGGAGACGGCGGCATCGGCGGCCGCGTCCAGGTCGGCGTCCGGCAGGACGAGCATGTGGTTCTTGGCACCGCCGAGCGCCTGGACGCGCTTGCCGTTCGCCGAGGCGGTGGTGTGGATGTGGCGGGCGATCGGCGTCGAGCCGACGAAGGAGATCGCCGAGACGTCCGGGTGTTCCAGGAGGCGGTCGACGGCGACCTTGTCACCCTGGAGGACGTTGAACACGCCGTCCGGCAGCCCCGCCTCGGCGAGCAGTTGGGCGATCTTCAGCGACGGGGACGGGTCCTTCTCGCTCGGCTTGAGGACGAAGGTGTTGCCGCAGGCGATGGCGAGCGGGAACATCCACATCGGCACCATCGCGGGGAAGTTGAACGGCGTGATGCCGGCCACGACCCCCACGGGCTGGCGGATCGCCGCCACGTCCACCCGGTTGGACACCTGGGTCGACAGCTCACCCTTGAGCTGCGTGGTGATCCCGCAGGCCAGGTCCACGATCTCCATGCCGCGGGCCACCTCGCCGAGCGCGTCCGAGTGGACCTTGCCGTGCTCCGCGGTGATCAGCTCGGCGATCGCGTCGCGGTTGGCGTCGAGCAGCGCGCGGAAGCGGAAGAGGATCGAGGTGCGCTGGGCGAGGGAGGAGGTGCCCCAGGTCTCGAAGGCGGCCTTCGCCGAGGCGACGGCGCTGTCGACCTCCTCGACCGACGCGAGAGCGACGCTCGTGGTCACGGCACCGGTCGCCGGGTCGGTGACCGGTCCCCAGTTGCCGGACGCGCCCTCGACGATCTTGCCACCGATCCAGTGGTTGACGGTCTTCGTCATGACGGAAAGCTCCTTCGGGTCCCTCAGAGATGGCGGCGCCGGGCTGCGACTTGCCGGTCGTACTCCTCCCGGGCCTTGACCGCCGACGGGCGGGTCGCGGTCTCGGCCACAGGAACATCCCACCACGCCTGTGCCGGGGGTGCGCCCGACACAGTGTCTGCCGTTTCGGTCTCGACGTAGACACATGTGGGGCGGTCCGCCGCGCGGGCCTCGGAAAGGGCTTCGCGCAGGTCACGCACGGTCCTGGCGCGGATGACCCGCATCCCGAGGGATGCGGCGTTGGCGGCGAGGTCGATCGGGAGCGGCTCTCCCGTGTACGCGCCTCCCCCGGTGCCCCCGGGCCCTCCCGGCCCGCCGGCCTGCGACGCCCCCGGCTCCCGGTGGCGGTAGGCGGTGCCGAACCGCTCGGAGCCGACCGCCTCGGAGAGTCCGCCGATCGACGCGTACCCGTGGTTCTGCAGGACGACCACCTTGATCGGGACGTTCTCCTGGACCGCCGTGACGATTTCGGTGGGATTCATCAGATAAGTCCCGTCTCCGACGAGCGCCCACACGGGCCGCCCGGGAGCGGCCATGGCGACCCCGATGGCCGCCGGGATCTCGTAGCCCATGCACGAGTAGCCGTACTCCACGTGGTACTGGTCGCGGGAGCGCGTCCGCCACAGCTTGTGGAGGTCGCCCGGGAGCGAGCCGGCGGCGTTGATCACGATGTCGTCGCCGGTGACCAGGCCGTCGAGGGCGCCGAGGACCTGGGTCTGGGTGGGGCGCGCGTCCTCGTCGGGCGCCTCGTAGGCGGTGCCGACCCGGCGCTCCCAGCGCTCCTTTCCGTCCGCGTACTCCGTCTCGTAGCCGTGTTCGACACGGTGTCCGCGCAGAGCCTCGGTCAGGGCCTCCAGTCCGGTCCTGGCATCCGCGACGAGCGGGAGCGCGGCGAGCTTGTGGGCGTCGAAGCCGGTGATGTTGAGGTTGAGGAAGCGGACACCGGGGTGGCCGAAGAGGGTCGCCGAGGCGGTCGTGAAGTCGGTGTAGCGGGTGCCGACGCCGATGACCAGGTCGGCCGTCCCGGCGAGTTCGTCGGCGGTGGCGGTGCCGGTGTGGCCGATGCCGCCGACGTCCGCCGGGTGGTCGTACGGGAGCGAGCCCTTCCCTGCCTGGGTCGAGGCGACGGGGATCCCGGTGGCCTCGGCGAGGGTCCGCAGGGCGCCCTCCGCCCCGCTGTGGTGCACTCCCCCGCCTGCGACGATCAGCGGCCGGCGCGCGGACCGTACGGCGCGGACCGCCGCGGCGAGTTCCTCCGGATCCGGCCACGGCCGGCGCACGTGCCAGACGCGTTCGGCGAAGAACTCCTCCGGCCAGTCGTACGCCTCCGCCTGCACGTCCTGCGGCAGCGCGAGCGTGACCGCGCCGGTCGCGGCCGGGTCGGTGAGGACCCGCGCCGCGGCGAGCGCTGCCGGGACCAGCGCCTCGGGACGGGTGATCCGGTCGAAGTAGGCCGACACCGGGCGGAGGCAGTCGTTCACCGACACGTCCCCCGCGTACGGGACCTCCAGCTGCTGGAGGACGGGGTCTGCGGGGCGGGTCGCGAAGGTGTCGCCGGGCAGGAGCAGGACCGGCAGCCGGTTGACGGTGGCGAGGGCGGCTCCGGTCACGAGGTTGGTGGCGCCCGGGCCGATGGAGGTCGTGACGGCGTGCGTGGACAGGCGGTTGGACTGGCGGGCGTGACCGACGGCCGCGTGCACCATCGCCTGCTCGTTGCGCCCCTGGACGAAGGGCAAGTCCTCGGACTCGAGGAGGGCCTGCCCGATCCCGGCCACGTTGCCGTGGCCGAAGATGCCCCACATGGCTCCGACGAGCCGCTGTCTGCGGCCGTCGCGCTCGGTGTACTGACGGGCCAGGAACCGCACCAGCGCCTGCGCGACGGTCAGCCTCGGTCCGCTCATCGGTAGCCCTCCGTGTGGTCGGGGTGGAAGCAGATCCGCCACTCTCGCTCGGGCCCGGGGCCCGCCATGACGTTCAGGTAGTACATGCCGTGGCCCGGAGCGGCGATGGAGGGGCCGTGCCAGCCGTCCGGGACGAGGACGGCGTCACCGCTGCGGACCTCGGCGAGGAGATCCGTGCCCCCGGGGCGGGACGGCGAGATCCTCTGGTAGCCGAACCCGTGCTCGCCCTCGATCTCGAAGTAGTAGATCTCCTCGAGTTCCGTCTCCTCGCCGGGGCGGTGCTCGTCGTGTTTGTGCGGCGGGTAGGAGGACCAGTTGCCTCCGGGGGTCAGCACCTCGACGGCGATGAGGCGGTCGCAGTCGAAGGTGCCGGCGGCGGCGAAGTTGTGCACACGGCGGGCGCAGGTGCCCGAACCCCGGTCCTCGACCGGGACCTCCGGCGCGGGGCCGCGGCGAGCGGGGAGTCGTCGCTCGCACTTCGCTCCTGCCAGGGCGAAGCGGCCTCCCGCACCGGAGGCGATCAGTGCCCGGGCGTCGCGCGGGACGTACGCGAAGTCGGTGACTCCGGCGAACACGTTCTCCCTGCCCAGCAGTTCCATGGTCGTGCCTTCGGTGTGCACCGAGCACCCGCCCGCCAGCGGCAGCACGATCCACTCGCTGTCGCCGGTCTCCAGCAGGTGGGAGGCGCCGGGGGCCAGCTTCAGGATCCGCAGCGCGGAGTACCCCCAGCCGGCCGTCCCGGGATCGATGTCGAGCGCGTACGGTCCGGCGGCCGCGGTCCCGGCCCGCAGATGCCGTTCCGGTGCGGTGTTCCTGTGATCCATGAGTCCTCCGTACCCCCTAGAGCAGGCCCACGGCCGTGTCGACCGCCGCCGGGACGTCGCCGTCGACCGGATAGAGCAGTGAACGGCCCGCCACCAGTCCCTGGACCGTGGGAAGTTGCAGCGCCCCGCGCCATTTCTCGTACGCCGCCGCCTGTCCGCCCGCGGGGTCGCCCACGTCGCCTCCGAGCAGCACCGCGGGGAGCGTGGAGGTCTCCATCACCCGTGCCATGTCGTCGGGGTTCTCCGTGACGGGGATCTTCAGCCAGGTGTACGCCGAGGTGCCGGCGAGGCCGGAGGCAATGGCTATGGAACGGGTGACCGCCTCGGCGGAGAGATCGTTGCTCAGCACCCCGTCGACGCGGCGGCAGATGAACGGCTCGACGAAGACCGGCAGCCGGCGGGCGGCCATCTCGTCGATGGCGCGCGCGGTGGAGTGCAGGGTGGCGAGGGAGCCGGGGTCGTCGTAGTCGATGCGGAGGAGCAGCTTGCCCGCGTCGAAGCCGAGCCGCGCGAGGTCCTCGGCACGGTAGCCGGTGAACCTGTCGTCCAGCTCGAAGGCGGCCCCGGCGAGTCCGCCGCGGTTCATCGATCCCATGACGACCTTGTCGTCGAGTGCCCCCAGCAGGAGGAGGTCCTCCAGAATGTCGGCGGTGGCGAGGACGCCGTCCACGCCGGGACGTTCGAGCGCGGTGCACAGGCGCTCCAGGAGGCCCAGCCGGTTGGCCATCGCGTACCGCTGGTCGCCGACGGCGAGCGCGCCGCGGGCGGGGTGGTCGGCTGCGACGATCATCAGTCGGCCGCTGCTGCCGACGAGGGGCCGGCGCCGGCGGCGGGCCGCCGCCTCGGCCACGGCCTCCGGGTGGCGGACCCTGGTCCTGACGAGGTCGGTGAGGTCGACGCGGGTCACGACGCAGCTCCGGGCGCCGCCCCGGTTCCGGGCCCGCCGTCCGTGCCGGGCCGGGGACCGGCGGGCACCTCGGGTTCGGGGTCCGCCTCGGGGCCCGGAGCGTGGCCGTCGAGAAGGGCGTCCACCTCCGCGGCGTAGGGCATGGCCGACGAACAGGCGAGGCGGGCGGCGACGATCGCGCCCGCAGCGTTGGCGAACCGCATCACCCGCTCCAACTCCCAGCCGGAGAGGAGCCCGTGGACCATCGCCCCGCCGAACGCGTCGCCCGCGCCGAGTCCGTTGACCACGTCGACCTTCACCGGCGGCCCCTCCGCGACCGTACCGTCGCTGTGCACGGCCAGAACGCCCTCGGGGCCCTGCTTGACCACGGCCAACTCGACCCCGGCGCCGAGCAGCGCACGGGCGGCGGCGTACGGTTCGCGCTCCCCGGTGGCGATCTCGCACTCCTCGAGATTGCCAACGGCGACGGTGGCGCGGGCGAGCGCCTTCGCGTAGTACGGCCGGGCCCCGTCCGCCGAAGTACCGCCGGCGCTGTCCCAGAACATGGGCCGCCAGTCCAGGTCGAAGACGGTCGTCCCGGACTTCGCCCGGTGCTCGAGCGCGGCGAGCGTGGCCTCCCTGCTGGGCTCGGCGCACAGGCCGGTGCCGGTCACCCAGAAGACCCGCGCCGCACCGATCGCGTCCATGTCCAGCTCTTCGGCGCGCACTTCGAGGTCGGGTGCCTTGGGCTGCCGGTAGAAGTACAGCGGGAAGTCGTCCGGCGGGAAGATCTCGCAGAACGTCACGGGGGTCGGCAGCCCCGGCACCGCGGTGACCCAGCGGTCGTCGACCCGGAACTCGCGGAGCGCCTGGTGGAGGTAGTCCCCGAAGGCGTCCTGGCCGGTCCGGGTGACGACAGCGGCGCGTCGGCCGAGCCGGGCCGCCGCGACCGCCACGTTCGCGGCGGAACCCCCGAGGAACTTCCCGAAGGTGTCGACCTGGGCCAGCGGGACCCCGGCCCGAAGGGGATAGAGGTCCACCCCGATCCGGCCCATCGTGATGACGTCGTACGGCTGAGGCATACGTGTCCCTTCGGTTCCACGCCCGGCTGTCCCCTGGTCTAGCCCGCATCCCTGAGCACTGTCAACATTTTGTCCTTACATTCGGACGAAAGCTTGACACCTTTCTCCGGCGGCCGGAAAGCTGGCCGCCATGACCTCCTCCGCAGCCTCGTTCAACCGCATCCGGATCGGGTCGGCCCCTGACTCCTGGGGCGTGTGGTTCCCCGACGATCCCCGTCAAGTCCCCTGGCAGCGCTTCCTCGACGAAGTGGCACAAGCCGGCTACGAATGGATCGAACTCGGCCCGTACGGCTACCTCCCCACCGACCCCGCACGGCTCAGCGAGGAGACCTCGTCCCGCGGGCTGAAGGTCTCGGCCGGCACCGTCTTCACCGGACTGCACCACGGCCCGGCCGCCTGGGAGAAGACCTGGGCCCATGTCGCCGGCATCGCCGCCCTGACCCGTGCGATGGGCGCGGACCACCTCGTCGTCATCCCGTCCTTCTGGCGCGACGACAGGACCGGCGAGGTGCTGGAGGACCGGACCCTCACGCCCGAGCAATGGCGCCACCTCACCACCCAGACCGAGCGCCTGGGGCAGGAGGTCGGAGACCGCTTCGGGCTGAGGATCGTGGTCCACCCCCACGCGGACACCCACATCGACAGCGAGGAGAACGTCAGCCGCTTCCTCGACGCGACCGACGCCGACCTGGTCTCACTTTGCCTGGACACCGGCCACTACGCCTACTGCGGCGGCGACAGCGTCAAGCTCATCGAGACCTACGGCGAGCGGATCGGCTACCTCCACCTCAAGCAGGTGGACCCGGAGATCCTCGCCGAAGTGGTCGCGAACGAGGTGCCGTTCGGCCCCGCGGTGGCGCGGGGGGTGATGTGCGAACCGCCGGCCGGAGTTCCCGCGCTGGAGCCCGTACTGGCCGCGGCCCAGCGGCTCGACGCCGAGCTCTTCGCCATCGTCGAGCAGGACATGTACCCCTGCCCGCCGGAGAAGCCGTACCCGATCGCCGAACGCACCCGGCGTTTTCTCCGCTCCTGCGGCGCCTGAAACCCCGTTCCCTCCATCTCTTCACCTCCGTCATGTCACAACAGTCACCCCTTCGTCACACATGTCTCGGTTACGCGGGCCTTGCGTCACAGAACCTCGACAGCCCCTCCCCTGTCGTCACTCTGCGTCGTTCAACGGGCACAGGCTGAGTGATCGCCAGCGCCCGCGCCGCAGCTCCCCCGACGGCTCCCCGGCCGCCGCTGCGGCGCATACAGGGAGGTGCCACAGATGACGGACAGAAGACTCTGGTCCTACAAGGACATCGCCGCACACATCAAGGTGCAGCCGGACACGGTCCGTTCGTACCGCAAGCACGGCCTCCTGCCCCCACCGGACCACGTGGAGTCGGGCAAGCCCTACTGGTACGCCGACACCATCCGCGTCTGGGTGGCCAACCGCCCCGGCAACAGGGGGCGCAGGAGCTGAAACACCCAGCCCCGCATCCCCGGGTGCGGGGCCCTACGGGCAAATGACTTGCCCCTCGCACCGCCCCCTTCCGACAATCCCCCGATGACCGAGCGACGACCGGCGGACTTCTCCGTCAAGCCGACCCTCACCGGAGCGAAGGTGGTCCTGCGCCCCTTCTCCGAGGAGGACACCCCCACGATGGCGGCGATCCTGCGCGATACCGAGGCACTTCTCCTCACGGGCTCCGCCGGTACCCCGCCTCTCCCGGACGAGCGGCTGCGCTCCTGGTACGCCACCCGCGGTGATCAGCCCGACCGTCTCGACCTCGGCGTGGTCGACCGTGCCTCGGGCGAGCTCGTCGGCGAGGCCGTCCTGAACAACTGGGACGAGCGGAACCGCAGTTGCAACTTCCGCATTCTGATCGGCCCTCGCGGCCGTGACCGCGGTCTGGGCACGGAGGCCGTCCGGCTCATCACCGGCTACGGCTTCGAGCGGCTCGGGCTGAACCGGATCTCCCTGAGCGTCTACGACTTCAATCCCCGGGCCCGCCGGGCCTACGAGAAGGCGGGCTTCGTCGCCGAGGGCACCGAACGCGAGGTCCTGCGCCACGAGGACGGCTGGGTCGACGCCACGAACATGTCGGTTCTCGCCCGCGAGTGGGCCGTCCACCGAGGCCGGCCCGAGGACTGAACCGGCAGGGGACCAGGCGGCCCGCCCGGCTCGACGATCGCCCCGGCGCCCCATCCATGGCCTGCAGGGCGCGGGGGCGGCTCGATCGGGACCACCGAGATCACCAGCGGATCCGGTCGCAGCGCCCCGAGCGGACCATGCCCGGCGTCGGCCCGCCGGCTCGTACTCCACCCGCTCCCGCCCCGCGGGCACCACCACCGGACCCGGCCCGAACCTAACCGCCCACGGGGACGTTGTCGCGGTCACGGTCGTCGTATCGGCCGTCCCTCCCGTCCGCGGTTCCGCCCCTGCCAGCCGGGGAGAGCCCGCCCCGCTCCTCGGCGTCGCGCTCCTGTGCGACGGAGTCCGCCGGGGCGGGCCCGGATATCCCGCCCTCGCTGAGGCCGAACCTCGCATGGAGCGCCCGCAACGGAGCCGGGGCCCACCAGGTGGCCCTGCCCGTCAGCTTCATCACCGAGGGAACCAGCAGGCTGCGCACCACCATGGCGTCCATGAGCACGGCGAGGGCGATGCCGAGGCCGAGCATCTTGGTGTTGCTCACCCGCGAGGTGCCGATCGCGACCATCACGACCGCGAGGATCACGGCCGCCGCGGTGATCAGCCCTCCGGTGCGGCGCAGCCCGAAGGCCACGGCGTGCTCATGGTCGCCGGTGCGGTCGTATTCCTCCTTGATACGCGAGAGCAGGAACACTCCGTAGTCCATGGAGAGACCGAAGGCGACGCAGAACATGAGCACGGGAAGCGTCGTCTCGATCGCGCCCGTGGCGGTGAAGGAGAGCGGGCCGGAGAGATGCCCCTCCTGGAAGACCCAGACCACGGCCCCGAACATCGCTGTGAGACTCAAGCCGTTGAGCACCACGGCCTGAAGTGGGATCAGCACGCTTCCGGTGAGCAGGAAGACGAGCAGGAGGGTGACGACGACGATGATCGCCGCGGCCCACGGCAGCCGCTCACCGATCGCGTCCTTGGAGTCGACCAGCATCGCCGCCGCACCGGTCACGGACGTCTCGAACGGGGCGGGCTCCGCACGGAGGTCGCGGACCAGCTGCTGCGACTCCTCACCGACGGCCTCCTCCTCGGGCAGCACCGTGAACACCGCGTGCTCACCGGAGACCAGCGGTCCGTCGACACGCAGTACCCCCGGAAGGGCCTCGACGCGCTCGCGGTATCCGGCGTACTCCGCGGGGGTGGCAGCGCCCTCGACGAAGACGTCGAGGCCACCACCCGGGCTTCCGGGGAATCCGTCCCGGATGTGCTGCTGCACGACGTGCGACTCCGCGCCGGACGGGAGCTGGCGGTCGTCCGCCGGCCCGAACCGCACTCCCAGGAAGGGCAGTCCAAGCAGTACCAGCCCGGCGGTGGTGGCCACGGCGAAGACGGGTGCTCGACGCATCACCAGGCGCACCAGGCGAGCCCAGCGCACCCCGTCGGCGTCTGCCGCCGAGCCCATTGCGGCGTTCGGCAGCCCGGCCTCGCCCGCCCCCTGCGGGCGACCGCGGCGGAGCAGCTTCCGCAGATCGAGTGCGTTGACGCGGTCGCCGAGGAGCATCAGCGCGGCGGGGAGCAGCACGAGCGCGGCCGCGGCGGCGAGCAGGACCACGGCGATCCCCGCGTAGGCGAACGACCGCAGGAAGTACTGCGGGAAGACCAGCATCGCGGCCAGTGACACGGCCACCGTGAGCGCCGAGAAGAGCACCGTGCGGCCGGCCGTGCGGACGGTGGTCGCGATCGCCTCCCCGCTCTCCGCCCCGGCAGCCAGTTCCTCCCGGAAGCGGCGGACGATGAACAGGGCGTAGTCGATGGCGAGTCCGAGGCCAAGGGCCGTTGTGAGGTTCTGGGCGAAGACCGAGACGTCGGTGAACTCGGTCAGTCCGCGAAGGACGGCGTTCGTCCCCAGGATGGCGACGATGCCGATACCCAGCGGCAGCAGGGCCGCGACCGCGCTGCCGAAGACCATCACGAGCAGGACCAGCGTCACCGGCAGCGCGATCAGCTCGGCACGCAGAAGGTCCTCCTGGATGATCGTCTCCATGTCGTGCATGACTGCGACCGGCCCGCCGACGGAGACCTGCACCGGCCCGTGCGTGCCCCGGTACCGGGGCACGATGCGCTCCAGCACCCCCGCGGCCGTCTTCTCGTCGCCCTCGATCCGGGCGACGACGAGTGCCTCACGACCGTCCTCGGCACGCAGGGCGGGCGACTTGGTCCGCCAGTAGGAGCCGACGCCCGTCACGCCCTCCTCACCGGTCAGACGCTCGGTCAGCCGCTCGGCCTCGGCAGCGACGGAAGGATCGTCCACACCCTCGGGACCGGTGCCCACGAGGAGGAGCAGATTGGGCCGTGCGGCTGGGAACTCGCGATCGAGGGCTTCGGTCGCATAGGTCGACTGCGCATCGGGGTCCTCCCACCCCCCGCTGCCCATCCGGTCGGCGACTCCGCCGCCCGCCAAGACTGCGAGGGCGGTGACGACGAGGGCGAGGAGCAGCGAAAGACGTGGGCGCGCGGTGACGAAGCGGGTCCAGCCACCCGGCGGCGGCTCGTGATCGACGTCGGACATCGGGTGGTGCTCCCCTCCCCCGAGACCGGTGCCGCGCAGGAGGCAGCACGGGTCGGCCATTGCCATAGACTGGAAAACACGAGTCATCACTCGCGTTCCACAAGAATGCGAGCGCGCACTCGCGTTTGTCAACCGAGCCCGGAGAGCTGGGGATTGGTGGTTCGCATGCCAGAGACACCGGACGTCGGGGAGCGAGGCGGGTCCGCGCAGCCGCGCCGCCGCCAGGCGCGGGGCGAGCGCCGGGTCGCCCAGCTCCTGGAAGCCGCCGCCGGAGTGTTCTGCCGCAGCGGCTACACCGCCGCGAGCACCAACGCCATCGCCCGCGAGGCAGGCGTCTCACCGGGCACGCTGTACCAGTTCTTCCCGAACAAGGAGGCGATCGCCGTCGAGCTGGGCGGTCGACTGATGCAGCGCTGGCGCGAAACCCATGGCGCCGCATTCGACACCCTCGACCCGAGCCTCCCGCTCGACGAGCTGCTCGACTCGGTCCTCGATCCACTGATCGAGTTCAACTGCGAGAACCCCGCCTTCGCCGTCCTCATGCACGGCTCCGAGATCCCCGGCCGGATCACGGAGGAACACGACGCGGTGCACTCGGCACTGCTCGAGCGCGTCGAGCGCCTTCTCGGAGACTTCCTCCCCGAGGCCGGACCCGCCGAACTCAGCCGTGTCGCGAACATGACGTTCTCCGCGGTCAAGGCGGGACTGGAGTTGGTCCTCGCCCACGAGGGAGCACAGCGGGACGCGTACAGAATCGAGCTGAAGGCCATGGTGCACCGCTACCTCCAGCCACTGGTCGACGCCGCCCCACAGCCGGAGAACACTCGCATCGATACCCCCTAGGGGTATAGAGTGGGACGAGCGTCGGGGCTCAGCACTCCCAGGACCCCGGACGCACCACACCTTCACCGGACGAAACGATCGCGAAGCGACACACCCGCACAGAGGAGAACGCCATGACCGCCGAGAGGACCACCGGCACCATCGAGACCACCGGCTCCTGCTGCTCACCCACCGGTTCCCGCCACGGCGGCGCGGCGGGCGCCGAGCCGAGCGGCACCACCTCGGTCTACCTGGTGAAGGGCATGACGTGCGGCCACTGCGAGGGCGCCGTGTCCGAGGAGATCTCCGCGATCACCGGCGTCACGTCCGTCAAGGCCGTCGCCGCGACCGGACAGGTCACCGTGGTCTCGGCCGCTCCGCTCGAGGAGGCGGCCGTACGCGCGGCGGTCGAAGAGGCGGGCTACGAGCTCGTCGGCAAGGCCTGACCTCACCGCACGCCCCGGCCTCACACCTCACCCCTCCCGGCCGGCACCGGTTTCACGGAAAACGTCGACCACACCCCGAAGCCGCCCCTGACTCCACCCGGGGCGGCTTCGCCGCTCCCAGGCCCGCCGAAGCGGCCCCGCGCCCCCGACCGGCCACACGCCCGCCCCCTCGACCCCGCGGGGGAGCCCCGCCGGATCCCGCCCGCCCTCGCCCGCGTTTCCGGGCACTCGGCGACACGGCGTCCGCCGTCCCGGCCCGCCGAATCCCGCGGCCTCGGCCCGCCGAATCCCGCGGCCTCGGGAATTACCAGGACCTACTCATCCGTTTCCGTGGTCAGCGGGAGGCTGCATCTGCGATCCTTCACGTGGTACACAGGACCTTCACAAAGAGACCCAGATCACAGATATTTGTGGGTAACCATTCGGGCTCTTCGCGAGTCTAAGTGGGCGATGCCAGAGCGTCTTGGGGGACGCTCATGGGATGTCTTGGGGGACGTCCCAGGCAAGCGTTGGCCGGGGCACGTACGACCGGGGAGCTTTGAGCGGCCCTCCCGTAGATACGTACCCCGGCAGACCGCGTCGCGAAGAGCTTCTGCTGGACACCAGCAGACGCCCGGCCGGATCCCGTGGGGGGAATCCGCACCGGGGATATGGGAAGCGCCCCGCTTGCCGACCCGTGGGGGGATCGGCAGCGGGGCGCTTCTCTGCGTACAGGACTCCGCCGCACCCGGGCGCGACGGGAACTGCCGAGCAGGCCTCAGCGGGCCTCGACCGGGACGAAGTCGCGCAGGACCTCGCCGGTGTAGATCTGGCGCGGGCGACCGATACGGGAACCCGGCTCCTTGATCATCTCGTGCCACTGGGCGATCCAGCCCGGGAGGCGGCCGAGGGCGAACAGCACGGTGAACATCTCGGTCGGGAAGCCCATGGCCCGGTAGATCAGACCGGTGTAGAAGTCCACGTTCGGGTACAGCTTGCGCTCGACGAAGTAGTCGTCGGACAGCGCGTGCTCCTCCAGCTTCAGGGCGATGTCCAGCAGTTCGTCGGACTTGCCCAGGGCGGAGAGCACATCGTGGGCGGCAGCCTTGATGATCTTGGCGCGGGGGTCGAAGTTCTTGTAGACCCGGTGGCCGAAGCCCATCAGGCGGACGCCGTCCTCCCTGTTCTTCACCTTGCGGATGAAGGTGTCGACGTCGGCGCCGGTGGCCGCGATGCCCTCCAGCATCTCCAGCACCGACTGGTTGGCGCCACCGTGCAGCGGGCCCCACAGGGCGGAGATGCCGGCGGAGATGGAGGCGAACATGTTCGCCTGCGAGGAACCCACGAGGCGCACGGTGGACGTCGAGCAGTTCTGCTCGTGGTCCGCGTGCAGGATGAACAGCTTGTCGAGCGCGGCCACGACGACCGGGTCCAGCTCGTACTCCTGCGCCGGGACCGAGAAGGTCATCCGCAGGAAGTTCTCGACGTAGCCGAGGTCGTTGCGCGGGTAGACGAACGGGTGCCCGATCGACTTCTTGTACGCGTAGGCGGCGATCGTCGGGAGCTTGGCCAGCAGTCGGATGGTGGAGAGGTGGCGCTGCTTCTCGTCGAACGGGTTGTGGCTGTCCTGGTAGAAGGTCGACAGCGCGCTGACCACGGACGAGAGCATGGCCATCGGGTGAGCGTCGCGCGGGAAGCCGTCGAAGAACCGCTTGACGTCCTCGTGCAGCAGCGTGTGCTGGGTGATCTCGCCCCGGAACGCCGCCAGCTGGTCGACGGTCGGCAGCTCACCGTTGATCAGCAGGTAGGCCACCTCGAGGAAGCTGGAGCGCTCGGCCAGCTGCTCGATCGGGTAGCCGCGGTAGCGCAGGATGCCCTGCTCGCCGTCGAGGTAGGTGACCGCGGACTTATAGGCGGCCGTGTTTCCGTATCCGCTGTCCAGGGTCACCAGACCGGTCTGCGCCCGGAGCTTCCCGATGTCGAAGCCCTTGTCGCCGACGGTGCTCTCGACCACCGGGTAGGTGTATTCACCGTCCGCGTACCGCAGTACTACAGAGTTGTCGCTCACGTCATCCCTCACCGACGTAGTGCCTCTTCTTCGAGGTGCCCTGACTGTCTCTACCATCCCCCATTTGGCTGAGGAGAGTGCACTCGGGGTCGACCATTCGGCCGTTCAGCGGCACTCAGTGCCGCCCAGCCTGCTCATCCTGCCCCCTTCGCCCCGGTTCCGGAAGCGTTAGGTGATCTTTCCCACGAACCCTCCACCTGTCAGCCTGTGGTCGAGTGCGGTAAAGCGCCTGCCTGCCGAGACCGTGCGGACCGCCTGCCCTATGGCCCTGCGGGAGCCCACGAGCACGACGAGCTTCCTCGCGCGCGTGACGGCCGTGTAGAGCAGGTTTCGCTGGAGCATCATCCAGGCCCCCGTGGTGACCGGAATCACCACCGCCGGATACTCGCTGCCCTGGGAGCGGTGGATCGTGACGGCGTAGGCGTGGGCGAGCTCGTCGAGCTCGTCGAAGTCGTACGGCACCTCCTCGTCCTCGTCCGTCAGCACCGTCAGCCGCTGATCGACCGGATTGAGCGAGGTCACCACGCCGACCGTGCCGTTGAAGACTCCGTTCTTCCCCTTCTCGTAATTGTTGCGAATCTGAGTGACCTTGTCGCCGACGCGGAAGACCCGGCCGCCGAACCGCTTCTCGGGCACATCGGGACGGGCGGGGGTGATCGCCTGCTGCAGGAGCCCGTTCAGGGTGCCCGCGCCGGCGGGACCCCGGTGCATGGGCGCCAGGACCTGCACATCGCGCCGCGGGTCCAGCCCGAAGCGGGCGGGGACCCGCCGGGCGGCGACGTCGACGGTGAGCCGGCCCGCCTCCTCCGTGTCGTCCTCGACGAAGAGGAAGAAGTCGCTCAGCCCCTGGGTGAGGGGCTGGGCTCCGGAGTTGATCCGGTGGGCGTTGGTGACCACACCCGACTGCTGCGCCTGCCGGAAAATGCGGGTGAGCCGGACGGACGGGACCGGACTGCCGTCCGCGAGCAGATCGCTGAGGACCTCTCCGGCGCCGACGCTCGGGAGCTGGTCCACGTCGCCGACCAGCAGCAGATGAGCACCCGGCGCCACGGCCTTCACGAGCTTGTTGGCCAGCAGCAGGTCCAGCATGGAGGCCTCGTCGACCACCACGAGATCGGCGTCCAGCGGCCGGTCCCTGTCGAAGGCCGCGTCTCCGCCCGGCTTCAGCTCCAGGAGCCGGTGCACGGTGGACGCCTCGGCGCCGGTCAGCTCTGCGAGCCGCTTGGCCGCCCGTCCCGTGGGCGCGGCGAGGACCACCTTGGCCTTCTTGGCGCGGGCCAGCTCGACGATGGAGCGGACCGTGAACGACTTGCCGCAGCCGGGGCCGCCCGTCAGGACGGCCACCTTCCGGGTGAGGGCGAGCCGGACCGCCTGCTCCTGCTCGGGCGCCAGCTCCGCGCCCGTACTCCCGGCGAGCCAGGCCAGCGCCTTGTCCCAGGCCACGTCCCGGAAGGCCGGCATACGGTCCTCGTCCGTGCGCAGCAGCCGGGTCAGCTGGGCGGCGAGGGACAGCTCGGCACGGTGGAAGGGCACCAGGTAGACCGCGGTCACCGGGTCCCCGCCCTGGGGCGAAGGGACCTGCTCCCGGACGACCCCTTCCTCCTCGGCCGCCAGCTCGGCGAGGCAGTCGATCACCAGTCCCGTGTCCACCTGGAGGAGCTTCACCGAATCGGCGATGAGCTTCTCCTCCGGGAGGTAGCAGTGCCCCTGGTCCGTGGACTGGGAGAGGGCGTACTGCAGACCCGCCTTGACCCGGTCGGGGCTGTCGTGGGGTATGCCCACCGCCTGGGCGATGCGGTCGGCGGTGAGGAAGCCGATGCCCCAGACGTCCGCCGCGAGCCGGTAGGGCTGGTTCTTGACGACGGAGATCGACGCGTCCCCGTACTTCTTGTAGATCCGCACGGCGATGGACGTGGAGACGCCCACCCCCTGGAGGAAGACCATGACTTCCTTGATGGCCTTCTGCTCCTCCCAGGCGGCACCGATCATCTTCGTGCGCTTGGGGCCGAGGCCGGGGACTTCCACGAGCCTGCCGGGCTCCTGCTCGATGACGTCGAGGGTGCCGGCGCCGAAGTGGTCGACGATGCGCTCGGCGATGCGGGGCCCGATGCCCTTGATGAGGCCGGAGCCGAGGTAGCGCCGGATGCCCTGGACGGTGGCGGGCAGGACGGTGGTGTAGTTCTCGACGGTGAACTGCTTCCCGTACTGCGGGTGGGAGCCCCAGCGGCCCTCCATCCGCAGCGATTCACCCGGCTGCGCGCCGAGGAGCGAGCCGACCACCGTGAGGAGGTCGGAGCTGCCGCGTCCGGTGTCGACCCGGGCGACCGTGTACCCGTTCTCCTCGTTGGCGTAGGTGATCCGCTCCAGGACCCCTTCGAGCACTGCCAGATTGGACATGCGCCGACGCTACCGCCCGGCTCGGACAACGTGCCCGGCCTGTGGAGGACCCGCGGCCGGCGCTCCCGGGACGGGCGGAGGCAGCCGCCCGTGACGTTCAGGGGCCCGGCCGAACGACCGGGCCCCCCGTTCCCCCACCCTCAGGACTCCTCCGAATCCCCCCGGATATCCCTCCCCAGGAGCCCTGACGCCCAGTACGACCCGCGTCGCGCCGGAAGGGTTGCACGATTGCGGGCAGTTGTTTTTCCGGAATCCCAGAGGGCAGGCACATGGCTCGGGACTTGGCGTTTCCGGCATGGGGGATGATTCACTTCAGCAGGACGTCCTGGCCGAGCTCGGGGACCAACGGCTCCAGGAGGTCGCGGACGCGCTCGGCACCGACACCACGGCGGCCGCGGCCGCCGTGGACACTTCGGTGTCCACGCTCCCGGGCGGGCTGAAGGACGCCGCGGAGACACCCGGTCAGGCCGGCGAAGCGCGCGACGCCCTCGGAGAACTGGCCGAGCCTCTCTTCCAGGGCGGTGGCGGTGGCGGTGGCCAAGCGGACCGCCATGCCCTCGAAGCCCCAGTAGCCGAACTCCCCCGCGCGGAGAGGACCTCGCCGAAGAAGCCGCCCTCCACGAGGCGCTTCAGCTTCAGCAGGCCCGGCAGGAAGACCTCGTCCTGGACGACGCCGTGCCGGATTCCGGCGGCCCGTGCGAGACGGACCAGTTCGAGGGCTCCACCGGTATCGGACGCGGATGGCTTCTCGGTGTGCACGTGCTTGCCCGCCGCGATCGCCTTCCTGACCGCGTCGCCCCGCGCGGAGGTGACCTGCGCGCCGAAGTGGGCGTCCACCGTCCCGTCGGCGAGCACCGCGTCGAGGTCCGTCGACCACTCGGTCAGGCCGTGGCGGCAGGCGTCCCGCGCAGGGCGTGTGCACGGCGGCCGACCAGGGCGGGCTCGGGCCACAGGACCGCACCGTCGCCGAGGTCGAGCCCGCCCCGTTCGGGTATCGCGAGGAGGGAGCGCACGAGGTGCCGCCGGTACCCCATCCACCCCGTGACGCCGTTCATGGCGATGCGCACCGTCCTGCGTGTCACGAAGGTGCCCCCATGTCTCCCCGATTGCTCGAAACGGCGGCGAAATGGTCATGGCAAGCGTTTTCTGCAAATGATGACGCTAGCCTGCGCACAGCAGCCCGGACATGGGCCCGGCCGGATCCCCCTCGGAGGAAAGCGATGACAGTCACGCTGGCTGATGTGGCGGCTCGCGCCCGGGTCTCCCCGGCGACCGTCTCCCGGGTCCTCAACGGCAACTACCCGGTCGCGACCTCGACCCGGGAACGGGTGCTGCGCGCGGTGGACGAACTCGACTACGTCCTCAACGGGCCGGCCAGCTCACTCGCTGCGGCCACCTCCGACCTGGTCGGGATCCTCGTCAACGACATCGCCGACCCGTTCTTCGGGATCCTGGCCGGCGCCGCACAGACCGCGATCGGGGAAGGCGCCTCGGGCCGGGCGGGCGGCGAGAAGCTGGCGGTGGTGTGCAACACGGGGGGCTCCCCGGAACGCGAACTGACCTACCTGACGCTGCTGCAGCGACAGCGGGCGGCCGCGGTCGTCCTCATGGGCGGGGCACCGGAGGACCCGGACCACCTCACCGCCATGGCGGCCAAGCTGGGAAAGCTCGCGGACGCGGGGACCACGGTCGTGCTCTGCGGCCGCCCGCCCGCCTCCGGGAGCGCCGTCACCGCCACGCTCGCCTTCGACAACCGGGGCGGCGGGCGGCGGCTCACGGAACACCTGGTCAGCCTGGGGCACCGGCGGATCGGGTACGTCGCCGGCCCCACCGAGCGCACCACCACACGGCACCGGCTGGAAGGCCATCGTGCGGCGCTGGAAGCGGCAAGGGCGGCCGACGCCGCGAACGGGGGCGCGGGGGCGGCCGGATCCGTGCCGGAGGACCAGGAGCGGCTGACGGTCCACGGCCTGTACGACCGGCGCTCCGGCTACGACGCCACGCTGGAACTGCTGCGCCGCGATCCCGGCCTGACGGCGATCGCCGCGGCCAACGACACGGTGGCGCTGGGCGCCTGCGCGGCGTTGCGCGACCTGGGCCTGCGCATCCCGGAGGACGTCTCGGTGGCCGGATTCGACGATTTGCCGTTCGCGGTGGACGCAGTGCCGGCACTGACGACGGTACGGCTGCCGCTGCACGAGGCGGGGGTGCGCGCGGGCCGTCTCGCCATGGGCAAGGAGGCTCCGCCGCCGGGCGGCATCGCGACGATCGGCGCGGAACTGATGGCACGGGCGTCGACGGCGCCGCCGCGCAAGGGCTGAGAGGCGCACGGCCCGAGGGGCAGACGGCGGACCCACCGGAGGCGGGCCCGGCGCGTGGGGCTCGTCGCGTCCTGCGGGCCCGGTGCGAACCGTACGCACGGCGGAAGCGGCGGGAGTTGTCCACAGGCATTGCCGGGCGTCATCGCCCGAACCTAGCCTTGACTCAGTCAAAGGAAAGGTCGGGGGTTCATCATGGCCGTCCAGGAGATCCGCGCCTTCAACCGCTTCTACACCAACCTCATCGGCGCGCTCGACTACAGCAAGCACCTCTACACGCCGTACACGCTCACCGAGTCACGGGTGCTGTACGAGCTGGCCCACGCTCCGCGGACCGACGCCGCGGACCTCCGACTGGAGCTGTCCCTGGACGCGGGCTATCTGAGCAGGCTGCTCGGCAAGTTCGAACGTGACGGCCTGGTCGAGCGGGCCCCGTCGGAGGAGGACTCGCGGCGGCAGCGCATAACGCTGACACCACGCGGGCGAGAGGCGACAGCCCTGCTGGACGAGCGCTCCCGGGAGGCCGTGGGCAGGCTGCTGGCCGATGTACCCGCCGCGGAGCAGCCCCGGCTGACCGAGGCCATGCGCACCGTGCGCGACATACTGGGCGAGGTCCGGCCGGACCGGCGGGGGCGGAGCGAAGGGCCGGCGCTGCGCGACCCGGTACCCGGCGAGCTGGGCTGGATCGTCCAGCGGCACGGCGCGCTCTACGCGGCGGAGTACGGCTGGAACGCGGACTTCGAAGGGCTGGTCGCCCGGATTGTCGCGGACTTCGCCCAGGACCACGATCCCCATCTCGAGCGGGTGTGGATAGCCGAGTTGGACGGCCGCCCGGTCGGTTCCGTGATGTGCGTACGGGACGAGGCCCCGGCCACCGCCCGGCTGAGACTGCTGCTGGTCGAGCCCGAGGCGCGCGGCCACCGCCTCGGGGAGCGGCTGGTGGGCGCGGTCGTGGATTTCGCCCGGGAAGTGGGGTATCGGGAGCTGGTGCTCTGGACCAACGGCGTCCTGACGGCCGCGCGGCGCATCTACCAGCGCGCAGGATTCACGCTCGTCGCGGAGAAACCGCACCGCTCCTACGGGGCCGACCTGGTCGGCCAGGACTGGCGGTTGTCCCTCCAGGAAGGATCGCCCAAGTGAAGTTCGCCTTCTCCACCCTCGGCGTTCCCGGCATGTCCGTCCCGGAGGTGGCCGCCCTGGCAGCCTCGACCGGATGGCAGGGAGTGGAGCTGCGCGTCCACCCGGAGGAGCCGGTCAACCTGGCCATGGGCATACGCGAACGGGCCGCGGTCGTGGACGAGTTCGCCCGGGCGGGCGTGGAGATCGTGACGGTCGCCGGTTACGCCCGGGTGGCGGCGGCCGGCGACGAGGCGGCCACGGTTGAGGAGCTGGCGGAACTGGTCTGGATGGCGCGGGATTTGGGGGCACCCTTCGTCCGGGTCTTCCCCGGAGGCGGTGACCAGCCCCAGGAGACCGCCGATGCGACGGCGGCGAGGCGGCTCGCCGCAGCAGCCGAGACCGCCGCCGACGCGGGTGTGCGGGTCCTGCTGGAAACCCATGACTCGCATCCCACGGGCACCGCGGTCTCCCGCATCGTGGGCCAGGTCGGGCACAAGCACGTGGGAGCGCTGTGGGATGTCCTGCACCCCTGGCTGGAGGAGGAACCGCCCGTCACCACCCGGGCGGCGCTCGGGCCCTATCTGGGCTGCGTCCAGGTCAAGGACGTCACCTCGGCGGAGGACCTCACTCCGCTGCCACTGGGCACCGGGATCCTGCCCCTCGGGGAGTGCCTGGCGCTCGCGGACGGCGACGGCTGGGTGTGCTGGGAGTACGAGAAGCGCTGGCACCCGGGCACGGCCGAGCTGCCGGGGATACTCGCGGCGGGGCGGGAGCACCTGGAGTCGCTGGTGCGCTGCTGAGCCTTCCGACTCGGTGCCGTGCGCGCTGGGGCCACACCCCGGGCCAGAGCCGGAGGACAGGGAGCCCGCCCATGCCGGGCCGGCAGCTCCGGCCCATGCGGAACGGCAGCCTGACCGATGCCGGCGGCCGGGACGGGTGGGACGGAAGTGCCGAACGGGTGCCGGGCCGGGGCCGGGGGCTCACCCACTCGGGACCTGGGCCGAACCAAGGCCGGACCAGCGAACGGGGGCGCGCAGGACCGGGGTCCGGCCGGGTGGCGGACCGAGACCGCGGCTGACCGATCTCGGATGGGAGGCGGACCGCGGGAGCGGCGGACTTCGGGCGGCGCACCGGGCCTGCCCCATACCGGACGGGAGGCGGACGACGGGCCGGGCACCGTGGCCGTCGACCGGTGGAGATCGCCGGACGAGCCGTCCGCAGTAGGCTGATGTTCATCGGCAACCGCGTGGAGCCCATGGAGACCGCCCATGAGCCGGCACCCTCAGGATCCGAACGCCCGGGCCACGGCCCCCCGCGCCGCGGACGCCCGTGCCCGGCACGGCCAGGACCCCGTCGTCACGGGCTGGCGCCACGGCGACCGCGTCGTGCGCTGGACGCACGGCAGCAGGATCGTACAGAAGGACTTCGCGGGACCGACCCAGGCGGCACTGGCGTGGAACGGCCGGGTGATCGTCGTCGAGGCGCTGGACGACACCCCGTACACGCCCACGGACAACGCGGTCGTATACGAGGCGGACGGGACGGAGCTGGTCCGGTTGGCACCTCCGCGGGACCTGGTCGCCGAGCCGTCATGGGTGTTCGGGTTCTTCACAGCGCACCTGGACGCCCAGGGGCGCCCGGTGCTGGTCGTCGCCACGCAGGTCGGCGACTTCTGGGGGCACCCGGACCTGGCGGCGGGCACGGTCGTGGACGTGCAGGAGTGGCGCTGAGTCCGTGATCGTCCGCCACGGGCCCCGGCGCGGTTGCTCAGATCCAACCCGGGTCGGCGCCTCAGGTCCAACCCGGGTCGTGACCGACCCGGCCCTCGCCGCTCGGCGCGCGCCGTCCCGCCCCCCGACGGAGCCGGGAGATTCTCCGTGCGTGGGGAACCCGTGACGGGGACCCGGCGTCCAAGAGCCGTGCCGCGGACGAGTCACCGCAGAGCGGCGTCGTCGGCCCTCGTTGCTGGCTGCGATCGCTGACTCCCTCCCTGGCCGCCTGCGGCCTGCGGCACGCCGCCACCGGTGCGCCCCCTCCCAGCTCCGGTGGCGGCCCCTCTCACCTCCACGCGCGTCGCCCTCCACGCACTTCCCGGAACCGTCGGATCGCGGCTGCCGCCGCGGCGGCGCGCTCGTCCGGCCGATTCCCTTGACTGGCAGTTACTTTCCGGATATCCGTGGCCCTTGGAAGTTTCCTTCAGGGAAGGAGCACCAGTGCCCGACCGGACCACCCCGTCCAGACGTTCCGTTCTCGCCGCCACCGCCGCGGGTGCCGCGGCCGCAGCCCTCGCCTCCAGCCCGGCGCACGCGGGCTCCGCCGACCGCGGCACCACTCGCGCCCGTCTCCAGCGGCTCATCTCCCGGATGAGCCTTGAGGAGAAGATCGGTCAGCTCTTCGTGATGCGGGTGTACGGGCACTCCGCCACCGCACCCGACCAGACCGACGTCGACGCCAACCTCAGGGAGATCGGGGTCCGTTCGGCCGCCGAGCTGGTCGAGCGCTACCACGTCGGCGGCATCATCTACTTCGTCTGGGCCCACAACACCCGTGACCCGCAGCAGATCGCCGAGCTGTCCAACGGCATCCAGCAGGCCGGACTCGCCCAGCCCACCCCCGTTCCGCTGCTGATCTCCACGGACCAGGAGCACGGCATCGTCGCCCGGGTCGGCAAGCCCGCGACGCTCATGCCGGGCGCGATGGCACTGGGGGCCGGCGGTTCCCGTTCCGACGCCCGGGAGGCCGCACGGATCGCCGGCACCGAACTCGCGGCGATGGGCATCCGGCAGAACTACGCACCGGTTGCCGACGTCAACGTCAATCCGGCCAACCCGGTCATCGGTGTGCGGTCGTTCGGCTCCGACCCCCAGGCCGTGTCGGGGCTGGTCGCCTCACAGGTGCGGGGCTACCAGGGCGCGGGCGTCGCCGCGACGTCCAAGCACTTCCCGGGTCACGGGGACACCGTGTCCGACAGCCACTACTCGCTGCCGACGATCCACCACACCCGCGAGGAGTGGGGCGAGCTGGACGCTCCGCCGTTCCGTGCGGCGATCGCCGCGGGCATCCGCTCGATCATGACGGCGCACATCGTCGTCCCGGCGCTCGACCCGAGCGAGGACCCGGCGACGCTGTCCCGCCCCATCCTCACGGGGATACTGCGCGAGGAACTCGGCTACGACGGAGTCGTCGTCACCGACGCGCTCGACATGGCGGGCGTACGGCAGAAGTACGGCGACGACCGGGTTCCGGTGCTCGCCCTGAAGGCAGGCTGCGACCAGTTGCTCAACCCGCCGAACCTGAGCGTCGCCTGGAACGCCGTCCTGGAGGCCGTGCGGAGCGGCGAGCTGAGCGAGCAGCGCATCGAGGAATCGATCCTGCGCATTCTGCTGCTGAAGGACGAACTGGGTCTCTTCCGGAAACCGTTCGTCACCCGCGAGGGCGTGGACCGCACCGTGGGCAAGCGATCCCATCTGGCCGCCGCCGACCGGATCGCCCAGGAGACCACCACCCTGCTCGCGAATCCGACCGGCCTGCTGCCGCTGTCCCGCCGCAGACACCGCGATGTCCTCGTGGTCGGCGCGGATCCGGCCTCCCCGTCCGGGACGACCGGGCCCCCGACCGCCACTCTCGCGAAGGGCTTCACCGAACTGGGCTTCACCGCGACGGCGCTGTCCACCGGCATCACCCCCACGGCCGCCAGGATCGAGGAAGCGGTGGCCGCGGCGGCCGGGAAGGACGTCGTGGTCGTCGGCACGTACAACGTCTCGGCGACCAGTCCGCAGCGGACCCTCGTCGCCCGGCTGGTGGCCACGGGTGTCCCGGTGGTCACCGTCGCCGTCCGGAACCCGTACGACATCGCACAACTGACGGGCACCGGCTTCGCGGCCTCGCTCGCGACGTACAGCTGGACCGACGTCGAACTGCGGGCCGCGGCAAGGGTGATCGCGGGCCGGGCCGAGCCCGAGGGCCGACTTCCCGTACCGGTGCAGCGGGCCGACGACCCGGCGCAGGTGCTGTACCCGGTCGGACACGGCCTGAGGTATCGGGGGTAGCGCGGCGTAGGCCGCGCTACCGGCACACCACCCTCACGCGGCGGAAAGCCCCCTGCCCCCTGGCGTGCGCCCGCACCGGCGCGCCACGCTGGAGCGACCGAACTGGGGGATCCATGCATGTACGGCGTCTTTGGGTGGGGGTGGTGTGCGCGGTGCTCGTCTCCTGCCGGCCGGGTCCGGGCGGCGCCGGGAGCGAGACCTCACCGTCGCCTCGCGAGAGCTCGGCGCCGTCCGCACGCGGGCCGCTGTTCCTCGGGACGGGGAACTGCAGCGGCCGGGGCCGCGCGGATGTCCGCGAGGTGCCCTGCGGCAGCGAGAAGGCGGCGGCGCGCGTGATCGCCCGCCACGACGGACGGCGGACGGACACACCGTCCTGCCCCGACACGACGGACTTCGTGCTGCACATCTCGGAGCACCGGCCGGCGTTCGACGAGGACGGCGACGGTTCGGTGCCGCGGGGGTACGCCTGTATGCGCAATCTGGAGCCGCCGCATCCCGGCGATCCCGGAGGCGGGGGCGGACCGCACACGGTCGCCGGCGACTGCCTCCACACCTCGCGCCGGGGGCAGGTGAAGGAGACCGCCTGCGACGGGTCCGGTGAGTACCGGCCCGAGTTCAAGGTGGCGTCGGCCGTGGACGAACGCTCCCAGTGCCCGCCGTCGACGGATCTGTTCGTGGAACTGCCCTCCGGCAGAAAACCGGTGGGCTGTGCCCGCCGCCTCTGACATCGCGCATCGCGAGTCGTCGGCGGCGGGACACAGCCCACCGTTCACCGTTCACCGGATGCGATCGCCGACCACCGGTCACGCGTTCCCGGCCACGGTCACCGGTCACCGGTCACCAGTCATCGGTCACCGATCGCATCACCGGCATCCGTCACCGGTCACGGACGCAGCATCGGCTCACGCTCGATGTCCTGCTTGTCAAGCTTCTTGTCCGGCTTCGTCAGCCTCTTCGCCTTGGCCGGGTCCTCCTGGACGGCGGCCGGGGCGACGCCCGCCCACTCCAGGATCCGCGCGGTGGCCTTGGCCCGCTGGTCCGCCTTCAGACCAGCGATGTTGGCACCGTGGTTGGCGCCGGGAGCGGTGAAGACATAGCTGTCACGCGCGCCCTTGCCGAGCCGGAACGGTTCGGCACCCCAGGGGTCGTTCTCGCCGTAGACGAACAGCATCTGCCGTGCGTGGTGACGGACCCAACCGTCCACGTCGTCCATCACCCACGGCTTGAAGCGCATGGGGATCTCCCGTGGCACGAAGTTGCGCGGTGCCTGGTAGCCGTAGCGGCTCAGGCCCTTGAGGTGGGGCAGCTCGATGGCCGGCGCGCCGAGCTCGGTGCCCGCCTGGTAGTAGTACGGGGCGTACGGCTCCAGGCCCTGGTCGGTGTAGAAGGAGAAGCCGGAGATGGCGTCGACGCTGTCCCAGATCTCCTGGTCCGAGGCGGTTGCCGCGACGGGGATCGACGCGCAGTCGCTCACCAGGCTGTACTGCCAGAAAGCCCAGGCGTAGTCGAGGACGACGGCTTCGAAGGCCTTGTCGAGCGAGCCGATCGTCTTGAAGGTGTGGCCGTTGTCGGCCGCGTACTTGGTGTACAGCGCCTCCAGCGAGTCACGGCGGACGAGTGCCTCGCGCTGCACCGCGTTCAGCTTGTCGCGGCACTCGGCGGTGCCGACCTTCTCGAAGAACCGGTCGTAGGCGGAGTCCTCGTTGTTGTTCACGTCGTTCGGTGCGACGTAGGCGACGACACCGTCCATGTCCCGCGGGTAGAAGCGCTCGTAGTACGTGGCGGTCATCCCGCCCTTCGAGCCGCCCGTGGCGATCCACTTCTTGCCGTAGATCTTCTTCAGCGCGGTGAAGACGCGGTGCTGGTCGCTGGCGGCCTGCCAGATGTCGAGCTTGGACCAGTCGGCCGGGTCGGGCCGCGACGGGCTGAAGAACCGGTACTCCAGGTCGACCTGGTTGCCGTCGACGATCTGGGTGGGCTCACGCCGGCGCGGGGTCGTACCGACGTGGTAGCCGCTGGTGTAGAAAACGGTCGGCCGGGTCGTGTCCTTGTGCAGCACGGTGATGCGCTGCTTGAACGTGCCCTTGGACGGGCGCCGGTGGTCGACCGGCTGGGTGTAGTTGAGGACGAAGTAGCGGTAGCCGGGGTACGGCTTCTCCTCGATCAGGCTCATCCCGGGGATCGCGAGGATCCGGTCCTTGATGTCCCGGGACGCGACGTCCTGGGACGCGGTGGGTGAGCCGATGGCGGGTTCGGCGGCGGTGGCCGCGCTCGCCGTCGTCCCCGCGCCACCTATGAGCACCACGAGCGACAGCAGCCATCTCAGTGTTTTCCGCATGCACACACTCCCCTTGGTTCACAGCGGTCGCGGTGAACCTAGCGGGGGCAATGCTCCTATGGCCAGGGTGAGTTGAACGGAAACACGCAACCGGCACCCTCAGCACAGGATCCAGCCGGTCGAGGCGCGTTTTCCGGCGACTGCGCCGGACACCCGGACGCAGCGGTTGAGGGCGTGCACGGTCACGGGCCCCGCCTGCCGGGTGAACCGCCCCTTGTCCACGACGGCGCGCCCGCCGCGCGGCTGGAGGGACACCGACATCGCCCGTACGGCGCCGGGCCGTTTGGCGACGGTGAGTGCGCAGACCAGATTCCGTTTCTTGAAGACGCGCAGTTCTCCCGTGGAGAACCGGACCGCCTTCACCGGACGGCCGGAGCAGACGGATGCGGCCTCCGCCCGCTGGACCCCCGGTCCGGGCAGGGAGAGGGCACCGACGACCGTCAGCACGGCGAGTACATGCCTCAGCAGCTTCCCGAACACGTTTTCTCCCCTCCCGCACCAAGCCGTACTGACGTACGACGCAGCCGGGGTCCGGACGGTTGCCGTCAGGACCCCGGAAGGGCGGCAACCACCGCTCGGGCGGGCCGGATCCGGGCACCCGCCCGCCCGAAGCCGCCCAGACCGATCGACGCCGGCCCCGCGCCCGCTCAGGACCGGGCCGTCGCGGGCTCCTCCTCACCGATGAACGTCCGCCACAGCTCGGCGTACCGCCCTCCCCGCGCGAGCAGTCGGTCGTGCGTGCCGTCCTCGACCACCCGGCCGTGCGCCATGACGACCACCCGGTCCGCGCGGGCGGCGGTGGTGAGGCGGTGTGCGACGACCAGCGTGGTGCGGCGGCCGGTGAGCCGGTCGGTGGCCCGGTTCACCTGCGCCTCGGTCGCCAGGTCGAGCGCCGCCGTCGCCTCGTCGAGCAGCAGCACGTCCGGATCGACCAGTTCGGCCCGGGCCAGGGCGATGAGCTGGCGCTGGCCGGCGGAGAGGTTGCGGCCGCGCTCGGCGACCTCGTGGAGGTAGCCGCCCTCCAGAGTGGCGATCATGTCATGGGCGCCCACGGCACGGGCCGCGGCCTCCACCTCCGCGTCGCTCGCCCCCGGCCGCCCGTACGCGATCGCGTCACGAACCGTGCCGGAGAAGAGGTACGCCTCCTGGGGCACGACGCCGAGCCGGTGCCGGTAGGAGGTGAGGTCCAGGTCCCGCAGATCGGTGCCGTCGACGGTGACGCGTCCGCTCGTCGGGTCGTAGAACCGCGCCACCAGCTTGACCAGCGTGGACTTGCCCGCGCCCGTCTCGCCGACGAAGGCGACCGTCTGACCGGCCGGGATCCGCAGGTCGACGCCGCTGAGCGCCGCCTCCCCGCCACCGGCCCCCTCGCCGCCTTCGCGTACGCCACCGCCCCCCTCGTCTCCTTCGCGTACGCCGGCTTCGCTGCCGCCGGCGTACGCGAAGGAGACGTCCTCGAAGGCGATGTCACCGCGCAGCGACGGCACGTCCAGGGGCACGCGGGGCTGCTCCGTCGACGTCGGCTCCCGCAGCAGCTCCTGGATCCGGCCGAGCGACACGGCGGCCTGCTGGTAGCCGTCGAAGACCTGGGACAGCTGCTGCACCGGGGCGAAGAACAGGTCGATGTAGAGCAGATAGGCGACGAGAGCGCCCGTGGTGAGCGTGCCCGCCTCGATCCGGCCCGCACCCACGATCAGCACGGCCGCCACGGCGACGGAGGACAACAACTGCACGAAGGGGAAGTACACGGAGATCAGCCACTGGCCGCGCACCCGAGCCTCACGGTAGCTCTCGCTGCGCTCGGCGAACCGCCGGTTGCCGGACCGCTCGCGGCGGAACGCCTGCAGGATGCGCAGTCCGCTCACCGATTCCTGGAGGTCGGCGTTGACGACGCTGATCCGCTCCCGCGCCAGCTCGTACGCCTTCACCGACTGCCGGCGGAAGAAGTACGTGCCGACGACCAGGACGGGCAGCGTCGCGAAGACCACGAGGGCCAGCTGGAGGTCGAGCGCGACCAGGGCGACCATGATGCCGAAGAACGTGACGACGGAGACGAACGCGGTGACCAGACCGGTCTGCAGGAACGTCGAGAGCGCGTCCACGTCCGTGGTCATGCGGGTCATGATCCGGCCGGTGAGCTCGCGCTCGTAGTAGTCGAGGCCGAGCCGCTGGAGCTGGGCGAAGATCTTGAGCCGCAGGGCATAGAGGATGCGCTCGCCCGTACGTCCCGTCATCCGTGTGGCGCCGATCTGGCCGGCCCACTGCACGAGCACCGTCAGCAGTGCCAGGGCCGAGGCGACCCAGACCGCGGTCATCACGGCCTGCTCGACACCGTCGTCGATGCCGTGCCGGATCAGCACCGGGAGCAACAGGCCCATGCCCGCGTCGACCGCGACCAGCAGCAGGCTGAAGAGCAGCGGCACTCCGAAGCCGCGCAGCAGCCTGCGCAGGTCGTAGCTGTCCTCGGGGGTCACCGCCCGGACCTCGTCGACCTGCGGGGTGTCGTCGGCCGGAGGCAGCGCCGCGACCTGGGCGAGGAGTTCGGGGGTGGCGCCGGCCGCCTCGTCCTCTTCCTCCTCTTCCTTGCGGACCCACAGCGGGGGCGTGATGCCGCGCTCGGCGTCGAACTCGGCGCGGAGGGTGCGGTCCTCCGGGATCTCGACGGGCAGGGTGTGGCCCGGGGAGACCCCGCCCAGCTCGTCGGGGTCGGTGAGCAGCCGCCGGTACAGCGCGGATCGTTCCTGCAGCTCCTCGTGGGTACCGATGTCGACGAGCCGGCCTCCGTCGAGGACGGCGATGCGGTCGGCGAGGCCGAGGGTGGACCTGCGGTGGGCGATCAGCAGGGTGGTGCGCCCGGCCATCACCCCGCGCAGCGCCTCGTGGATCTCGTGCTCGACCCGGGCGTCCACGGCGGAGGTGGCGTCGTCGAGCAGCAGCAGCCGGGGGTCGGCGAGGATCGCGCGGGCGAGGGCGATCCGCTGGCGCTGGCCGCCGGAGAGGGTCAGACCCTGCTCGCCGACCTTGGTGTCGTAGCCGTGCGGCAGCTCGCTGATGAAACGGTCTGCCTGCGCCGTCCGCGCGGCGTCGGCGATCTCCTCGTCCGTCGCGTCCGGCTTCCCGAAGGCGATGTTGGATCGGACGGTGTCGGAGAAGAGGAAACTGTCCTCCGGCACGAGCCCGACGGCGGCCCGCAGCGACTCCAGGGTGAGCTCGCGGACGTCGTGGCCGCCGACGAGGACCGCACCGTGCGTGACGTCGTAGAAGCGCGGCAGCAGCAGCGAGACCGTGGACTTGCCGCTGCCCGAGGAGCCGACGACGGCCACGGTCTCGCCGGACCGGATCTCCAGGGAGAACCCGTCGAGGACGGGCCGGGCGCCCTCCCCCTCCCCGTAGGAGAAACCGACGTCGTCGAACTCGACGGTCGCCGGGGCGCCGGCCGGGAGTTCCTTGGTGCCGTCCTTGATCGCCGGCTCGGTGTCGACCAGCTCCAGGACCCGCTCGACTCCGGCCCGCGCCTGCTGGCCCACGGTCAGGACCATGGCGAGCATCCGCACGGGTCCGACGAGCTGAGCGAGGTAGGTGGAGAAGGCGACGAAGGTCCCGAGGGTGATCTGCCCGCGGGTGGCCAGCCAGCCGCCGACCGCCAGCATCGCCACCTGCCCGAGTGCGGGCACGGCCTGCAGGGCCGGGGTGTAGACGGCGTTCAGCCTGACCGTGCGCAGCCTGCCGGCGAAGAGCCTGCGGCTGACGTCCCTGAGCTTGCCGGTCTCCTGGTCCTCCTGGCCGAAGCCCTTGACGACCCGCACCCCGGAGACGGCACCGTCGACGACCCCGGCGACCGCGGCGGCCTGCTGCTGCGCGTACCAGGTGGCGGGGTGGAGCCTGAGCCGGCTGCGTCTGGCGATGAACCAGAGAGCGGGGGCGACTGCCAGCGCGACCAGGGTGAGCGGCGGCGACAGCCAGGCCATGACGCCGAGGGAGACGAAGAAGAGCACGAAGTTCCCGATGGTCATCGGGAGCATGAAGAGCAGGCCCTGGATGAGCTGGAGGTCGCTGGTGGCACGGCCCACGACCTGGCCCGTGGACAGCTCGTCCTGGCGGCGTCCGTCGAGCCGGCTGATCGTCCGGAACATGTCGGTGCGCAGGTCGTGCTGGACGTCGAGGGCGAGCCTGCCGCCGTAGTAGCGGCGGACGTAGGTGAGCGCGTAGACGACCAGCGCCGCGGCGATCAGCAGTCCGGTCCAGACGGCCACCGGCCGTGAGCGGTCCCCGATGACGTCGTCGATCACGACCTTGGTGATCAGCGGGACGATGGCCATCACCGCCATACCGGCCAGTGACGAGCCCAGCGCGAGCACGACGTTCCGCCGGTACCGCCATGCGTAACCGGCCAGTCTTCGTGCCCACGATCGCTCTGCCGCCGCCGTCACCAGCTGCCTCCCCGTCGTCCTGATCTGCCGGAAGGCACCAACGCGGGCCGGGCCCGATTTCATCCCGCCGCGACACGGCCGGGCGAAAGAACGGTCGCTGGTCCTGGGCCTGGGCCTAGGACCAGCGACCGTTCCCGACGCGCTCGTGCTCGTGGGCCCACGGGCTCATGTGCGCGGCCCGACGGGCGCCCGCGCCCGCGCGGGTGCGGGCCACTTCCCGTTCGCCCGCGTCGAGGGGACCGACCGGCTACCGGAGCGCCGGGCTCGCGGACACAGCGGCTCCTCGCGTCCACACCGGGCGACGGTCGGATTCCCCGGGCCTGGGACACGGCCCGGCGGAAGGAGTTCCGCGACGGCTTCACAGCGCAGAACGTGCGTACGCGGGCGCGCACGGCGCACCGGGCACTACCTGGGGTGACCGGTGCGCCGCCGCGTCGTCCCGCGAATGCGGCCGGACGCGCCGCCGCGTCGTCCCGCCGCCGCGAGAAGGAGCGCCGAAGCGCTCCTACAGGTGCGTCGGCGCGAACATCCTGAGCACCGCGGGCAGCACGACCACCGAGGGGCCGGGCTGCGCGAGGGCCTTGGCGAGGTCCTCGCGCAGCGACTGCGTGGTGGTGCGCACGGCCGGTACGCCGAAGGACTCGGCGAGCGCCACGAAGTCCGGGCGGGACAGCTCGGTCGCGGCCGCCTCGCCGAAGGCGTCCGTCATGTACTCGCGCAGGATGCCGTAGCCGCCGTCGTCGACGATCAGCCAGGTCACCGGCAGCCCGTACTGCTTCGCCGAGGCCAGCTCCGCGATGGAGTACATCGCGCCGCCGTCGCCGGAGACCGCGAGCACCGGCCTGGTGCGGTCCGCGGCGGCCGCGCCGAGGGCGGCGGGGAAGCCGTAGCCGAGGCCGCCCGCCCCCTGCGCCGAGTGCATGGTGTTCGGCCGGCGGGCGTCGAACGCGGACCAGGCCCAGTAGGCCAGGATCGTCATGTCCCAGAAGCTCGGGGAGTCGTCCGGCAGGGCCTCGCGGACCGCGGCGAGCACCTCCTGCTCCAGGGAAAGCTCCTGGCCGGCGATCCGCTCCCGGACCTTCGCCAGCAGCACGGAGACCCGCTCCGCAGCCGACGGATCACGGCGTTCCGCCACCGTCTCCAGCAGCGCGGTGAGCGCGATCCGGGCGTCGGCGTGGATCCCGAGCCCGGGGTGGTTGGACTCCAGCTTGCCGAGGTCGGCCTCGATCTGGACCACCCGGCCGCGCGGCGCGAACGTGTGGTAGTTCGAGGAGAGTTCACCGAGGCCGGAGCCGACGACGAGCAGGACGTCGGCGTCCTCCAGGAGGTCGGTGGTGTGTCGGTCCTCCAGCCAGGACTGCATCGACAGCGGGTGTTCCCAGGGGAAGGCCCCCTTGCCGCCGAAGGTGGTCACGACGGGCGCGTCCAGCTTCTCGGCGAGCGCGAGCAGCTTGCCGGAGGCGTCGGAGCGCACGACACCACCGCCCGCGATGATCGCGGGGCGCTCGGCGTTCTGGAGCAGGTGCGCGGCGACGGCGGTGAGCTCCGGGCGGGGCACGAGGTCGTGCGGAGTGGCGTCCGGGGCCGTGACGACCGGCAGGGTCGTCCCGGCGAGCAGCACGTCCTGGGGGATCTCCACCCAGACCGGCCCGTGCGGGGCGGTCAGCGCGGACTGCCAGGCGTCGGCGATGGCCGAGGGGATCTGCGAGGCGGTACGCACCGTGTGCACGGACTTCACGACGTCACGGAACGACGCCTTCTGGTCGCGCAGCTCGTGCAGATAGCCGTGCCGGCCGCCGCCGATGCCCGGGCTCGGCACCTGGCTGGAGATCGCGAGGACGGGTGCACTGGCCGCGGCGGCCTCCTGGAGGGCGGCCAGCGAGGTGAGCGCGCCGGGCCCGGTGGAGAGCAGCAGCGGGGTGGCCTGCCCGGTGATCCGGCCGTGGGCGTCGGCGGCGAAGCCCGCGTTGTTCTCCACACGCAGTCCGACGTACTCCAGGTCGGAACGGCGCAGCGCGTCGAACATGCCCAGGGCGTGCTGGCCGGGCAGACCGAAGACGGTGGTGGCGCCCAGACCGGCCAGGGACTCGACGACGAGGTCCCCTCCGTTGCGGCCCGCCGGCGGGTTGAGCGCGGCGGCGACCTGCCGCGCCGTGGGGCGCAGCACGAGGTCGTGGTCGTGGGTCACTTGCCGTTCCTCGACGCGGCGATCTGGCGGGCCATGATCGTGGTCAGCTCGTACGCGGTGTGGGAGGCGGCGACCGAGGTGATCTCGGCGTGGTCGTAGGCCGGGGCGACCTCGACGACGTCGGCGGAGACCAGGTTGCAGGAGGCGAGCCCGCGCAGGATCTCCAGCAGTTCGCGGGAGGTCATGCCGCCGGCCTCGGGGGTGCCGGTGCCGGGGGCGTGCGCCGGGTCGAGGCAGTCGATGTCGATGGAGATGTAGAGGGGGCGGTCGCCGATGCGCTGGCGCAGCTGGTCGGCCACCTCGTCGGCACCGCGGCGGTAGACGTCGGAGGAGGTGACGATGCCGAAGCCCATCTTCTCGTCGTCGGTCAGGTCCTGCTTGCCGTAGAGCGGGCCGCGGATGCCGACGTGGGAGAGGGCCTCGGTGTCGAGGATGCCCTCCTCGACGGCGCGGCGGAACGGGGTGCCGTGGGTGTACTCGGCGCCGAAGTAGGTGTCCCAGGTGTCCAGGTGGGCGTCGAAGTGCAGCAGCGCGACGGGGCCGTGCTTCTTGGCGACCGAGCGCAGCAGCGGCAGCGCGATGGTGTGGTCGCCGCCGAGGGTCATCATGCGGGCGCCGGTGCCGAGGATGTCGTCGGCGGCGGCCTCGACGGTCTCGACGGCCTCGTTGATGTTGAAGGGGTTGGCGGCGATGTCACCCGCGTCCGCGACTTGGGCGAGGGCGAAGGGCGAGGCGTCCTGGGCCGGGTTGTACGGCCGCAGGAGCCTCGACGCCTCGCGGATGGCGTTGCCGCCGAAGCGCGCGCCGGGTCGGTAGGACACCCCGGCGTCGAAGGGCACACCGACGACGGCGACATCGGTGCTGCCGACCTCGTCGAGCCGGGGCAGCCGTGCGAACGTCGCGGGTCCGGCGTACCGCGGGATGCGGGACGAGTCGATGGGGCCGCGCGGCGTCTCGTTGCTGCTCATGACCATGCCTCTTCTTCCTGCGCTTTTCAGCTTATCCGTCGGTTTGCTGTCGTTTGACTGTAACGGGGTTCACGGGGTGGCCGGGACCGACTCCCGTGCGGTCCGCCGCTCGGCCTCGGGGTCGCGGCCCGCGAGGCGCTCGCGCCAGTCGGCCAGGACCGCCTCGTCGGTCGGCCTGGTGGCCAGCGAGACGACCACGTACGTCACGAGGGAGGCGAGCAGGCCGTAGTAGATGGGCTCGTTGGCGAGGATGCCGAACTTCCCCATCAAGGCGATGACGGCCACTCCGCCGACGACGACGGAGGAGAGGGCGCCGTGCACCGTGCCGCGCCTCCACAGCAGTCCGCCGAGGATCGGCACCAGCAGTCCGCCGACGAGCAGGTTGTAGGCGACCGTCAGGGCCTCGACCACGTTGTTGAGGGCGATGGCGATGCCGATCACGGCGACGCCCATCACCAGGATGAACATCCGGTTCCCCTTGACCTCGTCGTGCTGTTCGCCCTCCGCCGGCCGCGTGACGGCGCCCCGCAGACGCTGCCAGATGTCGTTGTTGGCGACGGTCGCGCAGGCGATCAGGGCGCCGGAGGAGGTGGACATCACTGCGGCGAGGGCGGCGGCCAGGACCAGTCCGCGCACGCCCAGCGGGAGTTCGTCCTTGACGATGGTGGCGAAGGCGTCGTCGGCGTTGGCGAGGTTCGGATAGAGCACCTTGGCCGCGGTGCCGATGACGGCGCCGGCGAGGGCGTAGGCGAGGCAGTACGTGCCGGCGACCGTGCCGCCCCAGCGGGCGACCCTGTCGTCGCGGGCGGTGAAGACGCGCTGCCAGATGTCCTGGCCGATGAGCATGCCGAAGGTGTAGATGAGCACGTAGGTGAAGATCGTCTCGCCGCCGATGCCGAACGGGGCGAAGTACTCGGTGGGCAGCCGGGCCTTCATCTCGGCGAAGCCGCCGGCCTTGACGACGGCGATGGGCAGCAGCAGGAGCAGCACGCCGATCGTCTTGACGACGAACTGCACCATGTCGGTGAGGGTGATCGACCACATGCCGCCGAGCGTGGAGTAGGCCACGACGATGGAGCCGCCGAGGACGATCGCGACGGTCCGGTTCATGTCGAACAGGACGTCGAAGATCGTGGCGTAGGCGATGGTCGAGGTCACGGCGAGCATCAGCGTGTAGGCCCACATCACCACACCGGTGATGAGGCCGGCCCGCCCGCCGTAGCGCAGGTCGAGCATCTCGGAGACGGTGTAGACCTTCAGCCGGGCGATACGGGCGGAGAAGAAGACCGACAGGGCCAGGAGGCCGAGGCCGATGGTGAAGACCATCCAGGCTCCGGAGAGGCCGTACTTGTAGCCGAGGCCCACGCCGCCGATGGTGGACGCGCCGCCGAGGACGATCGCGGCCATGGTGCCGGAGTACATCGAGGGTCCGAGCCGGCGGCCGGCCACCAGGAACTCGCTCTTGGACCTGGCACGGCGCATGCCCCACCAGCCCATGGCCAGCATGCCGGCCAGATAGACGACGATCACTGCGTAGTCGACGGCCATGGGGCCCTCCTTCGCTCTCACCTCGGTCGCGTGTCGTGCGGAAGCGCAGGTCGTGCGGAAGTGCAAGGAGACGCAGCGGCTCCTCCGCGGGGGCATCCGCCCGTACCCGCGGCCACTGGACGACTCGACGATAGGTGGCCGAAAAGCGACGATGAAGTGTACGTTTCCTCCATTCCCGAAGACGATCAGGGATGGAACGTCCACCATGCCGGACCCCACCGCTCCCCAAGGTGCCCCTTCGGCCCCGCCGACCCCGCCCGTACCGCTGGCCTCACTGCTGGCCCGGAAGGAGCTCGGGCTGCGGCTGGTCGCGGGCGTCCCCGTGCCGAGGGGCGCGGACAGCGTCCGGATCCAGTGGGTGCACACCTCGGAGATGGCCGATCCGTACCCCTACCTCCTGGGTGGTGAGCTGCTGCTGACGGCCGGGGTCCTGCTGAAGGACCCGGAGATGTACGCGGCGCGGGTCGTCGAGGCGGGCGGCGCGGCGATCGGCTTCGGGGTGGCTCCGGTGTACGACACCGTCCCGGACGCGCTGGTCGCGGCGTGCGAGCGCCGCGAGCTGCCGCTGCTCGAGGTGCCGCCGCAGACCCCGTTCACCGCGATCGCCCGTGCCGTCTGGGGCCTGATGGCCCAGGCCCGGCTCCGGGAGGTGCGCCGGGTGAGCGAGGCCCAGCAGGGTCTCGCCGGCGCGGCGGCCCGCCCCGACCCGGTGCCGGCGGTGCTGCAGCAGCTGGCCTCCCGGCTCGGCGGCTGGGCGGTCCTGCTGGCGCCGGACGGCTCGGCCCTGCACACGGCCGGGCGGGCACCGTCCCGGGAGGCACGCGCGGCCCTGGGGCGGCTGGCGCGACTGGTGAGCCCGGAGCCCGAGGAGCAGGAGTCCGTCGGGGAAGCGGCCACTCCCCCGGCCCTCCGGGTCGCCGCCGAGACGGAACCCGGCGAACCCGCGGGCGCCGGGCGCCGGGCACCCACGTCGGCGACCGACACCGTCGGCGAGACGCACCTCGCGGCCTACGCGCTCGGCGGCGGTGACGGCCTGGTCCTCGGAGTCGCCGCCGAGGGGCGCGAACCGGGCGGGCACACCGTCGCCGGGGTCGCCGTCGTCCTGCTGTCCCTGCTCACCGCGCCGCACCGGGGAGCCGACGCGAGCGGGCGGACCACCGCACTGGTACGACTGCTGCTCGGCGGCACGCCCGCGGAGGTCGCCCGGGACCTCGGCCCCGGCCCCTGGACGGTGGTGCACGGGACACGGCCGGGACAGCCGGACCCGATCGCCGCCTCGGCCCTCGGCGCGGCCCTGGGCAGCACGCTGGTGGACACGGACGGGGAGACCGTACGGGTCCTGCTCTCCGGCGACCGGCGCATCGAGCCGCAGCCGGGCTGGACCCTGGGCGTGAGCGCCCCGGCCACGGCGGAGGACCTGGGCACCGCCGACACCGCGGCCGCCCGCGCCCTGCGCCGCGCGGAGGCGAACCGCGTCCCGCTCGCCCGCCAGCGCCACACGGGCCTCGGCGAGCTGGTCGCGCCCGACGAGGCGGCCGTCCACGCGCGCACCCTGCTCGCGCCGGTCGCCGACTCCCCCGCACTCACCGAGACCCTGCGTGTCTGGCTCTCCCTCCACGGCAGCTGGGACCGTACGGCGGTGGCCCTCGGCGTCCACCGCAACACCGTCCGCCAGCGCGTCGCACGGTGCGGCTCACTGCTGGGCGTGGACCTGGACGACGCGGACGTACGCATGGAGCTGTGGTTCGCGCTGCGGTACAGCTGACCTGTCAGAAGGCGTTGGAGGTGGGCGGGGCGAGACCTTCCAACGGCCCAGTACGGCAACGGTCTTTGCCGTGACGGTGGTTTGGGTTCTGGTGGGGTGCGGCTCCGTCGTTTGTAGTGACGGATGCGGCCTTGGTGCCGGCGTCGGCGGCGCCAGGTGGACCAGTGCAGGACGTGGAGGACGGCTGATCGGGGCCCTGGAGCGAGGAGGGTGATCAGGTGCGTCTTCGTGCGCCGCGCCATGGAGCGGCGCGGACTGGCGCACGCGCTGCTCGCCGCAGCGTCTGAGTTCGGGCAGGCTCAAGGGGACGAGGCCGGAGGATCCGTTTCCGCTTTCCCGGCCTCGAGTTCGGCGGCCGCAGGACGGTCAGGCGGGCGTGGGCGGCCATGGCGAGGGTGATGTGCCGGTGCCAGCCCGGNGCGTCTGAGTTCGGGCAGGCTCAAGGGGACGAGGCCGGAGGATCCGTTTCCGCTTTCCCGGCCTCGAGTTCGGCGGCCGCAGGACGGTCAGGCGGGCGTGGGCGGCCATGGCGAGGGTGATGTGCCGGTGCCAGCCCGGGTAGCGGCGGACTTGGTAGTCGTCCAGACCACACGCCTGCTTCGCGCTCTGGAGACACTCCTTCCTGAAGGGATGCGACCTGGAGACACATGAAACCGTGAGTGCGGACTGCCGGGGCTCAGTACTTGAGCCAGTTGAACGTCCTCTTGCCGTTGCTGCTCTCCGCCATCAGGTTGACGACACCGGTCTCGACGGTGAGGCCGTCGACCACGATCTCCGGCGGGAAGATGAGGTTCACATAGCTGAAGACGAGCTTGTCGTCGAGTGCGTTGAGCTCGGACGTGACGTCTTTGCTGTCGATGCTTACCGGGCTCCCGGAGTTGTCGTACAGGGATGCGTTCTCTCGGAGATTCACGACCACCCGCACGATCTTGCCGCGATAGGTCTCGCCCTTGTCACGTACATCGGCGGCGATCTGCTTGGGAATCTGACTCAGGGCCCGGTCCGTCACACGCACATGGTCACCGACATGTGTAGAGAGATCGTAGAAGGTGGCTGCTTCCTTCGCGGTGCGTATGGTCTTCTCCGCGACATCCTGCTTCCCGAGCTGCTTTTTTGCCGCCTCACTCGCCTTCCGCACCGCCTCCTTGACCTCCTCCTGGCCGGCTTTGCGAGTGCGCTTCACCATGTCCTTGGTCGTGTGCTGCCGCGAGGCGTAGTCCGGCTTCTTGGCGCTGGCTTCGTACGGCCAGGGCAGCAGGTCGCTGTGCTGGATCTCCCAGAGTCGCTTCGCATCAATGTACTCCAGCGTGTAGCGGAGTCCGCTCACGGAGAAGTCCGAGACGATCGGCCCGCCAGGCATCGCCGACCTGGCCAGTTCATGAGCCGACGCTTTGCTGGCACCGGCCACCTTGGCTATCTTACGAAACGTCAGATAGGTTTCCTCTGCGGAGACTTTCGGGTCGGCAAGAGACTCCAGGTAGGCATCGCATGCTGCCTCTACGGCCTTCTTCAGATCCGTGGTCGGGGCCGACGCGAGGAAGTCCCGCAGCGCCTTGGCGAACGGGTTCCGACCGGTCTTCAGCTCCTGGATGTCGACCGTCCAGCCTCCCGGCCATTTGGCCCCGCCGAATCCCGCCTCGTCAAACCACGACATGACTGCTGCCCTTTCTGCCGATGACTGCGGCAGTTCTCAATCCGCCGCAAGGAATACAGGCGGAAGTCGGCGCGCGTCCCGCAGATGTCCGCCGCATAGGCGAAGCTCGGGCGAGCACGGAGACCTCGGAACTTCTCCCGTGCGCCGGAGAATCCAAATAGCCCGCCACCAAAGGCAACAGCAGCCTCCAGCTGCCGGTCAAGTGCATCGAGAATCCCATGGAAGGATGGCCATTTTTCGCCGTACCCCTCCTTCGACTCTCCACGTTCCGGCTGTCCGCCCGCCAACGAACCACCCGGGTGATGAGGGGCTGCAGCATCCGCCCCGGGCCGCCACACGCTCAGTACTCCGATTGCAGTTCGGGGAACGCGCCGTCCGTGCTCACCCCGCCGAACGGCTCGTCCTCCAGACCCACCGGCTGCGTACGGAGGACATCGTCCTCCGGCGTGACCACGAGGGAGGGGAACGTGCCGCCTGCCCTGGTCGGTCCGACCTCTCGGCGACCCGCCGACGGCTGCGGAAGACCGAGCCGCACTCGCTTGACGTCCTCGGCCGAGCACGGGACTTCGCGCGGTGCGGATCGCTGCTGGGGGCTTGGACGACGCGGACCTGCGAACGGAGCTCATGCTCGCACCGCGGTACGGATCACGCACCTGAGCCGGACGATTCAGTAGGGCGTCCAGGCTTCCGTACGGACTCCACGACGGCGGACCCCGAAAGCTGTCCCCATCCACCCAAGTCCCCAGTGTTCGGGGTGTGTTGGAATTCCGGCATGGCCACTGCCGCGAACACGACCACAACCGGCACCCCGGACGGCGAGACCCCGGGCAGCGTGCGTGTCGAGATCACGCGCTTACGGAACGAGGCGACGCGCCAGAAGGCGCTGGCCCACCGGCGCGCCGAGTTCTGGGCCAAGGCCGATGTCGCCCTCGGCTTCCCCGCGGCCCTGCTCGCCGGCACGGCGGGAGCGACGGGACTCGCCACGGCGGACGCGCGCATTCCAGCGGCCCTCCTCGCACTGGCCTCTGCCGGCTTCGCCGCCGGTGCGAGCTTCCTCCGGAGCGCCACGCGGTGCCGGGCCAACAAACGCGCACGGCAGGCCTGGGCCGCGGTGGAGGGCAGGGCCACGGTGAAGCTGGCCCAGGGCACGCCGACCCCCGACGACCTCGGCGAGTTGCTCGACCTGCGCCAGTCCGCGCTGGGGGCCTACAACGGCGAGGACCCGCAACCGGGGCAACCGTCGGTCACGGCGGGCTGAGCGCACACGCCCGCCCACGGTCAGCACTCACCCGCCGGCCGGGCTCTCGCGCCGAGAAGGACGCCCGCCACGGCTCCGCGCGATCCGGTGCACGTCCTGACGAGCGCGGTGTCCTCGCCGCGCAGCACGGCGGTGTGCGGTCGCGCCGGACCCGCCGGACGAGGAACCGTGACCGCGGTCTCCGCGGGGAAGGGCGGCGGCGACGCGGGCTCCGCGTCGGGGCGCACGAGCCGCAGCAGCGACTCCAGCAGGCGGGCGAGCAGGTCGCGCACGTCCATCAACCCCGGCGGTTCGACGAGGTGTCGCTCTGTAGCGATCCGATCACACAGTGGGCCTCGCGCGGCTGGGCTCACCAGGGGGTTCGAGGTGACGGATCGGCAGTCACACGGGAGTTGACGATGGCCAGCATGCACGGGGAATGGCTGCGGGCCCAGCGCGAGGCCGCCGGGCTCACCCAGCAGGAGCTCGCCGACGCGGCGATCACGACCCGCTCGCACATCGCCCATATCGAGGCGGGTCGCCGCGTCCCGTCGAAGGAGGACGCACGGCGACTGGACGGGGCGCTGAACACGGGGAACGTGCTGAGCAGTTTCCTGCCGAAGGACGACGGCCTCGTCGCCGACCGGTTCGCGGCCGCCCGCGCTCGAACAGCAGGCCACGCTGATCCGCGAGTTCGCGCTGTCGTTCATCCCCGGAATCCTCCAGACGGAGGTACGCACGCGCGGTGATGGGCGCCGCGTTCCCACCCTGGAGCGAAGCCGAATGTGACAGGCGGTCGTCACCAGGCTCGAACGCGCACGAGTCCTGCAGGACCCGACGAGGCCCGTGGTCTGGGCCGTTCTGGACGAGGCGGTGCTGCGCCGCCCGACCGGCGGCCCCGGTGTGATGGCGCACCAGATCGCGCACATCACGGACTGGCCGAGTCCGGCCGGGTACGCGTCCATGTGGTCCCGTTCTCCACGGGAGCCCACCCTCTGCTCCAGGGCATGCTTTCCCTGATGTCCTTCGAGGACCAGCCTCCGGCGGCCTACGTGGAGGGGCTGAGCACGGCCACACTCCACGACGCACCCACCGTGGTCGAACGGCTCGAGAACGCCTACGCTCTCGCGTTGGGCGACGCGCTCTCACGCAAGGAGTCAATCGCCCTCTTGAGGGCGGCAGCGAAGGACTACGGACACCATGACCGAGCACAGCACTCCGGTCGCCTCCGCGCCGACCGGCTGGCGGAGGTCGACGTTCAGCGGACCGGAGGCCGACAGCTGCGTCGAGGTCCTCGACGCCCACCCCTCCCACGTCCCCGTGCGCGACTCCAAGCGGCCGCACGGCCCGGCGCTCGCGTTCCCGCGCGGAAGCTGGGGTGCGTTCACCGCCGCCGTGAAAGACGGAACGCCGCCCTGACGCCCATCCCCACCCGCTCCCACGACGGCCCCAGCCGTGTGACGGGGCCGTCGTCACATCCGGCGGCCGCCCCCGCACGTGCCCAGCATCACTCTGGACAGTTTCAACAACCGCCGGGTAACTTATTCTGAGCAAGCGCTTAGACAGCGCTCTGTGCCCAGCCAGTGACCCGACACCGTGCCGAGGAGGCGTCCGTGCGCCGGACCGTATTCAACGAGGACCACGAAGCGTTCCGGGAGACCGTCCGTGCCTTCATCGAGGCCGAGGTCGTCCCCGTCTACGACGAGTGGTTCGCTGCCGGCCAGGCGCCGCGCGACTTCTACCACAAGCTCGGTGAGCTGGGCATATTCGGCATCAACGTGCCCGAGGAGTTCGGCGGGGCGGGTCTGGACACCCACAAGTTCGAGGCCGTCCTCTACGAGGAGACCGCGCGTGCGGGCGTCAACTTCGGCGGCTCCGGCGTGCACGTGCTGCTCGCCCTGCCGTACATCAAGATGCTCGCCACCGACGAGCAGAAGAAGCGCTACCTGACGAAGTTCGTCACCGGCGAGGAGATGTGGGCGCTGGCGATGACCGAGCCGGGCACCGGCTCCGACGTCGCGGGCATGAAGACCACGGCCAAGCTGTCGGAGGACGGCACGCACTATGTCCTCAACGGCGCCAAGACGTTCATCACCGGCGGTGTCCACGCCGACCGTGTGATCGTCTGCGCCCGCACCTCCGCCCCGCGCGAGGACGACCGCCGCTTCGGCATCTCCCTCTTCGCCGTGGACACCAAGTCCGAGGGCTACTCCATCGGCCGCAAGCTGGACAAGCTGGGCCTGCGTACCTCCGACACCGCCGAGCTGGCGTTCGTCGACGTCAAGGTCCCGGTCGAGGACCTGCTGGGCGAGGAGAACAAGGGCTTCTACTACCTCGGCCAGAACCTGCCGTCGGAGCGCTGGGGCATCGCCTTCGGCGCCTACGCGCAGGCCAAGGCCGCGATCCGGTTCGCCAAGGAGTACACGCAGGACCGCACCGTCTTCGGCAAGACGGTCGCGTCCTTCCAGAACACGAAGTTCGAACTGGCCGCCTGCCAGGCCGAGGTGGACGCCGCCGAGGCCGTCGCCGACCGCGCCCTGGAGGCGCTGGACGCGGGCGAGCTGACCCCGGCCGAGGCCGCCTCCGCGAAGCTCTTCTGCACCGAGGTCGCCCACCGCGTCATCGACCGGTGCCTCCAGCTGCACGGCGGGTACGGCTACATGAACGAGTACCCGATCGCCCGCCTCTACGCCGACAACCGCGTCAACCGGATCTACGGCGGCACCAGCGAGGTCATGAAGTCGATCATCGCCAAGTCGATGGGCCTCTGACCCTGTGAGCGAGGCTCTCGACGACCTGCTCGATCTGCTCGACCTGGAGCGGATCGAGCAGGACATCTTCCGCGGCCACTCGCGTCCCACGATCGTGCCCCGCGTCTTCGGCGGACAGGTCGCGGCCCAGGCGCTCGTCGCCGCGGGCCGCACCGTGCCCGAGCACCGTACGGCGCACTCCCTGCACGCGTACTTCCTGCGCATGGGCGATCCGGGTGCGCCGATCGTCTACACCGTCGACCGCATCCGCGACGGCCGGTCCTTCACCACCCGGCGGGTCGTCGCCGTCCAGCACGGCCAGCCGATCTTCCACCTCTCGGCGTCCTTCCAGGCCTGGGAGGACGGGCTGGACCACCAGGCGGTGATGCCCGACGCGCCGGATCCGGAGACCCTGCCGACCGCCGCCGAGCGGCTGCCCCGGTACGCGGGGAACCCCCTTCACCCGGAGATCGTGCGGCGCATGCTCGAGGCCCGCGCCGCGGTCGACATCCGGTACGTGGGCAAGCCCCCGTACGCGAGCATCGGTGAGCGGCGCGAGCCGCACTCGCAGGTGTGGTTCCGCACGAACGGCAAGCTCGCGGACGACCCGCTGCTGCACGTCTGCCTCGCCACCTACGTCTCCGACATGACGCTGCTCGACTCGGTGCTGCTGGCCCACGGGCGCGGCGGCTGGGCGGTCGGGGACGTCGTCGGGGCCTCGCTGGACCACGCGATGTGGTTCCACCGCCCGTTCCGCGCCGACGAGTGGCTCCTGTACGACCAGGAGTCGCCGAGCGCGCACGGAGGCCGCGGCCTCGGCCAGGCCCGCATCTACACCCAGGACGGACGGCTGGCGATCTCGGTGATCCAGGAGGGCGTCGTCCGCGTCCCCCACGACTGACCGCGTCCGAGGCGACCGGCGACGCCCGTCGCGTCCGGGCCCCGTCCAGTCCCCGCCCGCGAGGTCCGCGGTGCGCGGCCGCGGCTGCGGAGCGCGCCGGCCCGGCCGTCCGTCGCCGCGGCCCGCCGGGCGACCGCGGCGACAGGCCCGCGAACGAAGAGGTTCGTCGTCAGTCGGCACCGGGCGGCGACGGCTGCGATCGCGGACCGGCCCCACCGGGCGGCACCCGGCGGGCCGCACCCGAGACGCGCGGGTGGCGCTCCGGGGGTGCGGCGCCGCGCCCGAGCGAGGGGGGCACAACGGACATACGCTCCCCTCATGGCGAGCGAAGAGAGCACCGGCGGCCCGCCCGGGACACCGCGCGTGCCCGGCGGACCGGCCGACGCCCCCGTGCCGGCGCCGGAGGGGATCGAACCCGTCAAGGCGCCGGAGAGCACCTTCACCGTGATCGTCGCGGCGCTCGCCAACCTCGGCATCGCCGTGGCCAAGGCCGTCGCGGGCGTCATCAGCGGATCGAGCGCGATGCTCTCCGAGGCCGCCCATTCGGTCGCCGACACCGTGACGGAGCTGCTGCTGCTGACGGGCCTGCGGCGGAGCGCGAAACCCGCCGACGAGGAGCACCCGCTGGGCTACGGCCCCGAGCGCTACGTCTGGGCGATGCTGGCGTCCGTCGCCACCTTCGTCGGGGGCGCGGTCTTCTCCGTCTACGACGGCGTCCACACCCTCACGCAGAGCGAGAAGCTCGGCAATCCGCTGCCCTCGTACGTCGTCCTGGCCGTCGCCGCCGTGCTGGAGGGCTACTCGCTGCGGACCGGCGTCCGGCAGATCCGCGGCGAGGCGGCCCGCTTCGGCACGCCCGCGCGCCGCTATCTGCGCTACACCCCCGACACGGCGGTCAAGGCCGTGGTGATGGAGGACTCCGCGGCGCTGAGCGGGCTGCTGCTCGCGGCGGGCGGCCTGGTCGGCGCCCAGCTCACCGGCTCCTCGGTCTCGGACGGGATCGCCTCGATCCTCATCGGCCTGCTGTTGGTGTACGTGGCCTGGGTGCTGGTCCGCAGCAACGCCCAGCTGCTCATCGGGCGGCCGCTGCCGCCCCGGATGCGCAGGGCGGTGCACGAGGAACTGCTCACGGTCCCGCACATCGTGGAGGTGCTGGAGCTGACGACCCTGGTCCAGGGGCCGGCCGAGACCCTGATCGCGGCCAAGGTGAACTTCCGGGACGTCGCGTCGGCGGAGCAGGTGGAGTGGGCGTGCGAGGACGCCGAGGAGCAGCTGCGCCAGCGCTTCCCGGCGATCCGCCGGGTGTACCTCGACCCGACGCCGGGCGTGCACCGGGTGCGGCCGGCCTCGGCCGGGGAGCCGCCGGGATTCAGAGGAGACCGGCCGCGTCCAGGAGGTACGCCGTCATCGGGTCGTAGAAGCGCGGGTCCGTGACATGGTCGTCCAGCGGGACCGTCACCCGGACCGTGCCCTCCGCCTCGCCGATGAACAGGGCCGGGTCGTTGCAGTCGGCGAAGCCGACCGCGTCGACGCCCCGCTGTCCCGCGCAGCCCGCCCAGCCGTGGTCGGCGACGACGAGGTCGGGCCGGGCCCGTCCGTCCCGCTCCAGCCCGTCCAGGATGGCGGCCATCGGCGCGGGGGAATGGGTGTGCCACAGGGTCGCGCCGCGCTCGAGCACGGCCACGTCGGCGAACTGGTAGACCATGCCCTCGTCCGCGGTGAGTCCGGAGGGGATCCGGACGATCTCGCAGCCCGTGGATCTGAGCGCGTCGGCGATCTGCCGGTGGACGTCGAGCAGCCCGCCGGGGTGCCCGGTGGCGAAGAGGACCGACTCCCGCCCGGCGGCGGCCTGCTTGAGCCGGGCCGCCATCCGGTCCAGGGCGTCGACGGTCAGCTCGGGGTCGATGGTGTCCTGGCCGTACCGGTACTGCGGGTCGTCGTTGACGCCGCAACGCTCGGCCATGACGGCCAGGACGTCCTGCTCGTCGCTCCAGCGGTCGCCGAGCTCGAGGCCCAGCCAGTAGTGGCGGTCCCCGTTGGCGAGCTTGCGGTAGTGGGAGAGGTTGTTGTCGCGCGGGGTGGCGACGTCTCCGGCGATACGCGTGCGGACGAGATGGTCGACGAGGGCGGCGCGGTTCGGTATCGGCATGCGCCCATTGTGCCGCCAGGTGTGCGGAGCGTGCCCGGCGTCCCGGTGGCCGGACACCCGGGGGACCGCCGGCCGCCGGGGGCCGCTCCCTACGACAGCGAGGCGAGCGCCCCGTGGGCGAGCCTGCGCAGCAGGTCCTCCATGGCCGCGCGGCCCGGCAGCCCGTTTCCGTACGAGCCCAGGTGCGGGGTGGAGTTCAGCAGGCCGAAGACGGCGTGGACGGCCGCCCGGACCTGGCCCTCGCCGGTCCCGGGGTGCAGCTTGCGGACGACGTCCACCCACAGTTCGACGTACTGGCGCTGGAGCTGGCGCACCAGCTTGCGGTCGCTGTCCCGCAGCCGGTCCAGCTCCCGGTCGTGGAGGGTGATCAGCGGGCGGTCGTCGAGGGCGAAGTCGATGTGCCCGTCGATGAGCGAGGAGAGCACCTGCTCGGGGATGCCGTCCGCCTCGGCGACCCGGCGCCTGCCGCCGTCCAGGAGCCGACCGGAGATGCCGACCAGCAGTTCGGCGAGCATCGCGTCCTTGCCGGGGAAGTGGCGGTACAGCCCGGGGCCGCTGATACCGACGGCGGCGCCTATCTCGTCGACGCCGACGCCGTGGAAGCCGCGCTCGGCGAAGAGGCGCGCGGCCTCCTTGAGGATCTGCTCGCGACGGGTCGGAGCGTCGGTCCTGGTGCTCATGCCACTGATTCTAGACAAGACTGTTAGCGATCGTTAACCTGAACGCGTGGGTTAACGCCCATTAACACGAACGATGCTCTGACAGGGGGCACGACACGATGCGGCAAGCACCTGTGCTGACGAGTGCGGAGGATCCCGCCTCGGACGCCTGGCAGGCCAACGAGGCGGCGCACCACGCCCTGGCCGACACCCTGCGCGCGAAGCTGGCGGCGGCTCGGCTCGGCGGTGGCGAGAAGGCACGGGCGCGCCACACCGCGCGCGGGAAGCTGCTGCCGCGCGACCGGGTGGACACGCTCCTGGACCCCGGCTCGCCCTTCCTTGAGCTGGCACCGCTCGCGGCCGACGGCATGTACGACGGGCAGGCCCCGGCGGCCGGGGTGATCGCCGGCATCGGCCGGGTCGGCGGCCGCGAGGTCGTCGTCGTCGCCAACGACGCCACGGTCAAGGGCGGCACGTACTACCCGATGACGGTCAAGAAGCACCTGCGCGCCCAGGAGGTGGCCCTGGAGAACCGGCTGCCGTGCGTCTACCTCGTCGACTCGGGCGGCGCCTTCCTGCCGATGCAGGACGAGGTCTTCCCCGACCGCGAGCACTTCGGCCGGATCTTCTACAACCAGGCGAGGCTCTCCGCGGCGCGCATCCCGCAGATCGCCGCGGTGCTCGGCTCCTGCACGGCCGGCGGCGCCTACGTCCCCGCGATGAGCGACGAGGCCGTGATCGTGCGGAATCAGGGCACGATCTTCCTCGGCGGCCCGCCGCTGGTGAAGGCCGCGACCGGTGAGGTCGTCACGGCCGAGGAGCTGGGCGGCGGCGAGGTCCACTCCCGGGTCTCCGGTGTCACGGACCATCTCGCGGAGAACGACGCGCACGCCCTGAGGATCGTGCGGAACATCGTGTCCACCCTCCCCGAGCGCGGTCCGCTCCCCTGGTCGGTGGAGCCCGTCGAGGAGCCCAAGGCGGACCCGCTCGGGCTGTACGGGGCGGTGCCGGTGGACTCCCGCACGCCGTACGACGTCCGGGAGATCATCGCCCGCATCACGGACGGCTCCCGCTTCGCCGAGTTCAAGGCGGAGTTCGGCACCACGCTGGTCACCGGCTTCGCCCGGGTCCACGGCCACCCGGTCGGCATCGTGGCCAACAACGGCATCCTGTTCGCCGAATCGGCCCAGAAGGGCGCCCACTTCATCGAGCTGTGCGACCAGCGGGGCATCCCCCTGCTGTTCCTGCAGAACATCTCCGGCTTCATGGTCGGCAAGGACTACGAGGCGGGCGGCATCGCCAAGCACGGCGCCAAGATGGTCACGGCCGTGGCCTGCACCCGGGTGCCGAAGCTGACCGTCGTTGTCGGTGGCTCGTACGGCGCGGGCAACTACTCCATGTGCGGCCGCGCCTACTCGCCCCGCTTCCTGTGGATGTGGCCCAACGCCAAGATCTCGGTGATGGGGGGCGAGCAGGCCGCGTCCGTGCTGGCCACCGTCAAGCGGGACCAACTGGAGGCGCGCGGTGAGGAGTGGCCCGCCGATGCGGAGGAGGCGTTCAAGGACCCGATCCGCGCCCAGTACGAACAGCAGGGCAACGCGTACTACGCCACGGCCCGGCTGTGGGACGACGGAGTGATCGACCCGCTGGAGACCCGCCAGGTGCTGGGGCTCGCCCTGACCGCCTGCGCCAACGCCCCGCTGCCCGAGAGGGACGCCTCGGCGCCCGGCTTCGGCGTATTCCGGATGTGAGGACCACTGTGACGTTCGAAGGACAGCGGATGTTCGACACCGTTCTGGTTGCCAACCGAGGCGAGATCGCGGTCCGCGTCATCCGTACGCTGCGGGCCCTCGGTGTCCGCTCGGTCGCCGTGTTCAGCGACGCCGACGCCGACGCCCGGCACGTCCGCGAGGCGGACACCGCCGTCCGGCTCGGCCCGGCGCCGGCCGCCGAGAGCTATCTCTCCGTCGAGCGCCTGCTGGAGGCGGCCCGCCGGTCCGGCGCCCAGGCGGTCCACCCGGGCTACGGCTTCCTCGCGGAGAACGCCGGATTCGCCCGCGCCTGCGAGGAGGCGGGCCTGGTGTTCATCGGGCCGCCCGCCGACGCCATCTCCCTGATGGGCGACAAGATCCGCGCCAAGGAGACGGTGCGGGCGGCCGGGGTCCCGGTCGTGCCGGGCTCCTCCGGCTCGGGACTCACCGACGACCAACTGGCCGAGGCGGCGCGCGAGATCGGCATGCCGGTCCTGCTGAAGCCCTCCGCGGGCGGCGGGGGCAAGGGCATGCGGCTGACCCGCGTGGAGTCCGCCCTGCTGGAGGAGATCGCGGCCGCCCGGCGGGAGGCACGCGCGTCGTTCGGCGACGACACCCTGCTGGTGGAGCGGTGGATCGACCGTCCCCGGCACATCGAGATCCAGGTCCTCGCGGACGGCCACGGCAACGTGGTCCACCTCGGAGAGCGCGAGTGCTCCCTCCAGCGCCGCCACCAGAAGATCATCGAGGAGGCACCCTCCGTCCTGCTGGACGAGGAGATCCGTGCCGCGATGGGCGAGGCGGCGGTCCAGGCGGCCCGCTCCTGCGGCTACCGGGGCGCGGGCACCGTCGAGTTCATCGTCCCCGGCGGCGACCCGTCCTCGTACTACTTCATGGAGATGAACACCCGGCTCCAGGTCGAGCACCCGGTGACCGAGCTGGTCACCGGCCTGGACCTGGTGGAGTGGCAGCTGCGGGTGGCGGCGGGCGAGGAACTGCCCTTCGGCCAGAAGGACATCGCGCTCACCGGCCACGCGGTCGAGGCCCGCATCTGCGCGGAGGACCCCGCCCGCGGCTTCCTGCCGTCGGGCGGCACGGTCCTCTCCCTGAGCGAGCCCCGGGGAGACGGGGTGCGCACCGACTCGGGCCTCAGCGAGCGCACGGAGGTCTCCAGCCTCTACGACCCGATGCTGTCGAAGGTCATCGCGTACGGCCCCGACCGCGCGACCGCGCTGCGCAGGCTGCGCGCGGCCCTGGCGGACAACGTCACCCTGGGCGTGCCGACGAACGCGGGCTTCCTGCGCCGGCTGCTCGACCACCCCGAGGTGGTCGCGGGAGAACTGGACACGGGCCTCGTCGAGCGGGAGGCGGACTCCCTCGTCGACGGCACGGTCCCACCGGAGGTGTACGCCGCCGCCGCGCTGCTGCGGGAGGCGCCCGCGCCGGTGGACGCGTCCGGCTGGACCGACCCGTTCTCCGTCCCCGGCGGCTGGCGTCTCGGCGGTGAACCCGCCTGGACCGTCCACCACTTCCGGGTGCCTGGCCACGACCCGGTGGAGGTCCGACTGCGCGGCTCCGAGGCCGTGCTGGACGGGCTGCCCGTCCGGCACGTCCGGCGCGCGAAGGGCGCAGCCCCGGCCGCGGGCGCGGGCAGCGCGACGATCGGTGTCGAGATCGACGGCCTCGCCCACACCTTCCACCACGTCGCCGCCCCCGGCGGGACCTGGCTCGGCCGCGACGGCCACTCCTGGTACGTCCGGGACCACGACCCGGTCGCCGCGAGCCTGAGCGGGGCGGCCCGGCAGGGCGCCGACACGCTCGCCGCGCCGATGCCCGGCACCGTCACGGTCGTGAAGGTGGCGGTCGGGGACGAGGTGGACGCCGGCCAGAGCCTGCTCGTCGTGGAGGCGATGAAGATGGAGCACGTCATCTCCGCCCCGCACGCCGGGACCGTCACCGAGCTGGACGTCACCCCGGGGACGACCGTCGTCATGGACCAGGTCCTGGCCGTCGTCGCCCCGCACGACGACGAGGGCAAGGAGGACACGGCATGACCGAGGGACTGCCGATGGAGATGCCCGTCACCGGTCTGCCGTCACGCGTGCGGATCCACGAGGTCGGGCCCCGCGACGGACTGCAGAACGAGAAGGAGGTCGTCCCGACCGAGGTGAAGGCGGAGTTCGTCCACCGTCTAGCCGGGGCCGGGCTGACGACGGTCGAGGCGACCAGCTTCGTCCACCCCAAGTGGGTGCCCCAGCTGGCGGACGCCGAGGACCTGTTCCCGCGGCTCGCGGACATCGGGGGCGTGGCTCTGCCGGTCCTCGTGCCGAACGAGCGCGGGCTCGATCGTGCCCTCGCGCTGGGCGCGCGGCGGATCGCCGTCTTCGCGTCGGCGACGGAGACCTTCGCCGCGCGCAACCTCAACCGCACGGTCGAGGAGTCGCTGGCCATGTTCGAGCCCGTGGTGGCCCGGGCGAAGGACGACGAGGTCCATGTCCGCGGCTATCTCTCGATGTGCTTCGGCGACCCGTGGGAGGGCGCGGTGCCCGTCCACCAGGTCGTCCGCGTGGCCCGGCGGCTGATGGACCTGGGCTGCGACGAGCTGAGTCTCGGCGACACCATCGGCGTCGCCACCCCGGGCCATGTCCAGGCGCTGCTCGCCCGGTTGAACGAGGAGGGTGTGCCCACCAGCGCCATCGGGGTGCACTTCCACGACACCTACGGCCAGGCACTGGCCAACACCCTCGCGGCGCTCCAGCACGGCGTCACCACCGTGGACGCCTCCGCGGGCGGCCTCGGCGGCTGCCCGTACGCGAAGAGCGCCACCGGGAACCTCGCCACCGAAGACCTCGTGTGGATGCTCCACGGCCTCGGCATCGAGACCGGGGTCGACCTCGGCCGGCTCACCGCCACGAGCGTGTGGATGGCCGAGCGGCTGGGCCGTCCCAGCCCTTCACGCACCGTTCGCGCCCTCGCGGGCACGGCTTCCCACAAGGAGTCCTAGCCATGTCGCTCGACCACCGCCTCGCCCCCGAGCACGAGGAACTGCGCCGCACCGTCGAGGAGTTCGCCCACGACGTGGTCGCCCCCAAGATCGGCGACTTCTACGAGCGGCACGAGTTCCCGTACGAGATCGTCCGCGAGATGGGCCGGATGGGCCTGTTCGGCCTGCCCTTCCCCGAGGAGTACGGCGGGATGGGCGGCGACTACCTCGCCCTCGGCATCGCCCTGGAGGAGCTGGCCCGCGTCGACTCCTCCGTCGCCATCACCCTGGAGGCCGGGGTCTCGCTCGGCGCGATGCCGGTCTTCCGGTTCGGCACCGAGGAGCAGAAGCGGGAGTGGCTGCCCCGGCTCTGCTCCGGTGAGATCCTCGGCGCCTTCGGGCTGACCGAGCCGGACGCCGGCTCGGACGCGGGCGGTACGAAGACCACGGCCGTGCGCGACGAGTCGACCGGCGAGTGGGTGATCAACGGCTCCAAGTGCTTCATCACCAACTCCGGCACCGACATCACGGGCCTGGTCACGGTCACCGCCGTCACCGGCCGCACGGACGCGGGCAAGCCGCTGATCTCCTCCATCATCGTCCCGTCGGGCACCCCGGGCTTCACCGTCGCCGCCCCGTACTCGAAGGTCGGGTGGAACGCGTCGGACACCCGGGAGCTGTCGTTCTCCGACGTCCGCGTGCCCTTCGCGAACCTGCTGGGCGAGGAGGGCCGGGGGTACGCCCAGTTCCTGCGCATCCTCGACGAGGGCCGGATCGCCATCGCCGCCCTCGCCACGGGTCTGGCGCAGGGCTGTGTCGACGAGTCCGTGAAGTACGCCAGGGAGCGCCGTGCGTTCGGCCGTCCGATCGGCGACAACCAGGCCATCCAGTTCAAGATCGCCGACATGGAGATGCGGGCGCACATGGCCCGGATCGGCTGGCGCGACGCGGCGTCGCGTCTCGTCCTCGGCGAGCCGTTCAAGAAGGAGGCGGCGCTGGCGAAGCTGTACTCCTCGACGGTCGCCGTCGACAACGCCCGTGACGCCACGCAGATCCACGGCGGGTACGGCTTCATGAACGAGTACCCGGTGGCCCGCATGTGGCGCGACTCCAAGATCCTGGAGATCGGCGAGGGTACGAGCGAGGTGCAGCGGATGCTGGTCGCCCGCGAGTTGGGGCTGCAGTCGTAGGACTCACGGGCCGTCCGGCGGTGCCCCGCCCGCCCTCGAAGGCCCTGCCCGCAGCTCGGTGATCAGCGTCACGTGGGGGCGACCTCTCGACAAGATCTGAGGTTAGGCTAACCTACCTTGGACTTGCTCAGAGCCCGCCCCCACCGGCACGCACCGAAAGCGAACCCTTTCATGCCCAATGCCCGCGCTTCCCAACTCACCCGTCGCGGTCTGCTCGCCGCGGGCGGCGCTCTCGGCCTCACCGCCGCCCTCTCCGCCTGCGGTTCCGAGGACAAGGGCGAGTCGGCCTCGGACGCGAAGCAGTCCGGCCCCTGGCGGTTCAAGGACGACCGCGGCCAGGTCGCCAAGACCAAGGCCACGCCGAAGAACATCGTCGCCTTCACCGGCATGGCGGCCGCGCTCCACGACTTCGGCATCGAGGTGAAGGGCGTCTTCGGACCCACCTACGTCGAGGACAAGGCCAAGGGCACCAGGACGCCGGACGTCCAGGCGGGTGACCTCGACATCGACAAGGTCAAGGTCCTCGGCAACGTCTGGGGCGAGTTCAACGTCGAGCAGTACGCGGCCCTGGCGCCGGACGTGCTCATCACCGACATGTGGGAGAAGGACGCCCTCTGGTACGTGCCGGACCAGTCCAAGGACAAGATCCTGAAGCTGGCCCCGAGCGTCGCCCTGTGGGCCTCCGACCACTCCATGCCGCAGGTTCTGCAGCGCCACGTCGAACTGGCCGAGTCCCTGGGCGCCGACGTCAGGACCAAGAAGGTCACGGACGCCAAGGCCGCCTTCGAGAAGGCCGCCGCCCGGCTGCGCGCCGCCGCGAAGGCCAAGCCCGAGATCAAGGTGCTGATCGGGTCGGCGAGCGCCGACCTGTTCTACGCCTCCACCCCGGCCCGGCCGACCGACACGCTCTACTTCAAGGAGCTCGGCGTCAACTTCGTGACGCCCGGCAAGCTCGACGCCGGCGGCTGGTTCGAGGGCCTCAGCTGGGAGAACGTCGACAAGTACAAGGCCGACATCATCATGATGGACAACCGCGCCTCGGCCCTCCAGCCCGAGGCCCTGAAGTCCAAGCCGACCTGGGCCCGGCTGCCCGCGGTCAAGGCCGGCCAGGTCGTCCCGCGCGTGACCGAGCCCATCTACTCGTACGAGAAGTGCACGCCGATCCTCGACGACTTGGCCAAGGCCATCGAGAACGCGAAGAAGGTCGCCTGACCCGTGCCGACAGCCGCAGCCGCCCCGTTCCGCTTCTTCCCTCTCCAGGTCGTGCGGACGCGGCGGCTCGGGCCGTCGCTGATCCGGGTCACCTTCGGAGGGGAGGCCCTCCGGGGTTTCGCCTCCGGCGGGCGCGACCAGTCGCTCTCGCTCTTCCTGCCGCACCCGGGACAGGAGGAACCCGTCATCCCGCTCCCCGGCGAGGAGGACATGTACGCGCGGCTCGGCGCCTGGCGGGCCCTGCCGGACGACGAGCGGGCCGTACTGCGCTCGTACACGGTCCGCGAGCAGCGCCCCGATGCCGGTGAACACGGCGAAATGGACATCGACTTCGCCGTCCACGAGGACGGCGGCCCGGCCTGCCGCTGGGCGCAGAGAGCCTCCGCCGGCGACCGGGTGACGGTTCTCGGTCCCGCGACCGCCGACAACACCGCGGTGCGCTTCCGGCTGCCGGAGGATGCCGACTCGGTGGCGATCTGGGCGGACGAGACCGCCCTGCCCGCCGCCTCGGCGATCCTGGAGTGGCTGCCCGCCGGGATCCGCGCGCAGGTCTGGATCGAGGTCCCGCACGCCGGTGACCGGATCGAGCCGGAGACCGCGGCCGACGCCACCGTCACCTGGCTGGTGCGGGGCGAGGGCGCGCCACCGGCCGTCGAGGCCCTGCGCGCCGCCGAGTTCACCGGCTCCGCCCCGTACGCCTGGATCGCGGGCGAGTCGGGCTCCGTCAAGGCGTTGCGCCGTCATCTCGTGGGCGAGCGCGGGCTCGACCGCCGCCGGGTCACCTTCGTCGGCTACTGGCGCAAGGGCCTCAGCGAGGACGCCCTGCGCGAGACGCCCGACGACGACGCGTAGGCCCCGGGCCTTCCGCCTCGCTCCACGCCGTTGCCCGCGGCCCCGTCGACACCTGCGACGGGGCCGCACTGCCGCGCGCCCCTCCGGGCCGGCCTGAGCCGGATATGAGCCAACTCGCCGCCGTTTCCGTGGAGTAGGGGGCGGACGGAGGCGAAGATTCAGGTTAGGCTAACCTAAGTTCCAGCCGCCCTACTCTCCGCTCCCGGCCCAGGGGGCGGTCCTGTCACGTCCCCGCACCGGGAGGACCCTCACCATGCGCTCGCACCTGCTCAACGGCACAACGGCGGAGCTCTACCGCAGCTCCGTGACCGAAGGAGTCGAGCGGGTGGCGAACAAACTCGCCACGACCAGGCGCCCGTTCACGGGAGCGACACCGGAGGAGCTGGCCCCTACGATCGCCGCCGTCGACCTCGACCAGCCGCTCGGCGACTCCTCCGCCGCGCTGGACGAGTTGGAGCGGGTGTACCTGCGGGACGCGGTCTACTTCCACCACCCGCGCTACCTCGGCCACCTCAACTGCCCGGTCGTCATCCCCGCCGTGCTGGGCGAGGCCGTCCTCTCCGCCGTCAACTCCTCGCTGGACACCTGGGACCAGAGCGCCGGCGGCACACTGATCGAGCGCAAGCTCATCGACTGGACCACCCGCCGGATCGGCCTCGGCCCCGCCGCCGACGGCGTCTTCACCAGCGGCGGCACCCAGTCCAACCTCCAGGCGATGCTGCTCGCCCGCGAGGAGGTCAAGCCCGCGGACAGGGACGACCTGTCGAAGCTGCGCGTCTTCTCCTCCGCGTGCAGCCACTTCAGCGTCCAGAAGTCCGCGACCCTCCTCGGCCTCGGCCGGGACGCCGTCGTGTCCGTGCCCGTCGACCGCGACCGGCGCATGCAGACCGTGGCCCTCGCCGCCGAACTGGAGAAGTGCCGGCGCGCCGGGCTGGTCCCGATGGCGGTCGTCGCCACCGCCGGCACCACCGACTTCGGCTCCATCGACCCGCTGCCCGAGATCGCCGCGCTGTGCGACGAGTACGGCACCTGGATGCACGTCGACGCCGCCTACGGCTGCGGGCTGCTCGCCTCGCCGACCCGCCGCGGGCTCCTCGAGGGCGTCCAGCACGCCGACTCGGTGACCGTCGACTACCACAAGTCCTTCTTCCAGCCCGTGAGCTCCTCCGCCCTGCTGGTGCGGGACGGCGCCGCACTGCGGCACGCCACCTACCACGCGGACTACCTCAACCCCCGGTGCACGGTGGAGGAGAGGATCCCCAACCAGGTGGACAAGTCACTCCAGACCACCCGTCGCTTCGACGCCCTCAAGCTGTGGATGACCCTGCGCGTCATGGGCGCGGACGGTGTCGGGCAGCTCTTCGACGAGGTGTGCGACCTCGCGTCCGAGGGCTGGCGGCTGCTCGCCGCCGACCCCCGCTACGACGTCGTGGTCGAGCCCCGGCTGTCCACCCTGGTCTTCCGCTACGTCCCGGAGCGGGTCACCTCCGCCGCGGAGATCGACCGGGCCAATCTGTACGCCCGCAAGGCCCTGTTCGCCTCCGGGGAGGCCGTCGTCGCCGGGACGAAGGTCGACGGCCGCCAGTACCTGAAATTCACCCTGCTGAACCCCGAGACGACCGTGGCCGACGTCGCCGCCGTCCTCGACCTCATAGCCGGCCACGCCGAGCAGCACCTTGGAGAAAACCTTGTCCACGCCTCCTGAGTACCGTGACATCCACGATTTCATCGGTATCGGACTCGGTCCGTTCAACCTCGGCCTCGCCTGCCTGACCGAGCCGGTCGACGAGCTGAACGGCCTCTTCCTCGAGTCCAAGCCGGACTTCGAGTGGCACTCGGGCATGTTCCTCGACGGCGCCCACCTGCAGACCCCGTTCATGTCGGACCTGGTGACGCTCGCCGACCCGACGTCGCCGTACTCCTTCCTCAACTACCTGAAGGAGAAGGGCCGACTCTACTCGTTCTACATCCGCGAGAACTTCTACCCGCTGCGGACCGAGTACAACGACTACTGCCGCTGGGCCGCCGGCAAGCTGAGCAGCATCCGCTTCGGCACCACGGTCGCCCGGGTCGAGTTCGAGGCGGAGGACGAGGTCTACGCCGTCCGCACCACCGACGGCGAGACGTTCCGCGCACGCAGACTCGTCCTGGGCACCGGCACCCCGCCGTACGTCCCGGACTCCTGCCAGGGCCTCGACGGCGACTTCATCCACAACTCGCACTACCTCCAGGCCAAGGAAGAGCTGCAGAAGAAGGAGTCGATCACCCTCGTCGGCAGCGGTCAGAGCGCCGCCGAGATCTACTACGACCTCCTCGCCGAGATCGACGCGCACGGCTACCGGCTCAACTGGGTCACCCGTTCACCGCGGTTCTTCCCGCTGGAGTACACCAAGCTGACGCTGGAGATGACCTCCCCCGAGTACGTGGACTACTTCCACGCGCTTCCGGAGGCCACCCGCTACCGGCTGGAGACCCAGCAGAAGAGCCTCTTCAAGGGCATCGACGGCGACCTCATCAACGAGATCTTCGACCTGCTCTACCAGAAGAACCTCGGCGGCCCGGTGCCCACCCGTCTGCTCACCAACACCGCGCTGTGCACGGCCGCGTACGAGGACGGCGCGTACAGGCTGGGGCTGCGCCAGGAGGAGCAGGAGAAGGACTTCGAGATCCGGACCGAGGGCCTGATCCTCGCCACGGGCTACAAGTACGTCACCCCGGAGTTCCTGGGGCCCGTGCTCGACCGGCTGCGCCGGGACGGCCGGGGCCGCTTCGACGTCGCCCGCAACTACTCGATCGACACCACGGGGCGTGGCGTCTTCCTGCAGAACGCGGGGGTGCACACCCACTCCATCACCTCGCCCGACCTGGGCATGGGCGCGTACCGCAACGCGTACATCATCGCCGAGATGCTCGGCAGCGAGTACTACCCCGTGGAGAAGACCATCGCATTCCAGGAGTTCGCCGTATGAGCACCACCGCCCCCGCCCTGGGGACGTTCTCCTTCCGTCCCTTCGACCCGTCCCCTACCTCCGGTGGGGAGACCCCAACCCCTACCTCCGATGGGGCAACCCCAACTCCCGCCTCGGGCGGGGGGACCCCAACCCCTACCTCGGGTGGGGAGACCCCAATCCCTACCTGCGGCGGGGAGACCCCGAGCGACGCCGAGCTGCTGCACCGCTGGGTCACCGACCCGAAAGCCGCGTTCTGGATGATGCAGGACGCCCGGCTGCAGGACGTCGAGCGCGAGTACATGAGGATCGCCGCGCACGAGCACCACGACGCCTTCATCGGGCTGCACGACGGCGAGCCGGCCTTCCTGATGGAGCGCTACGACCCGCGCCACGTGGAGCTGGTCGGTCTCTACGACCCCGAGCCGGGCGACGTCGGCATGCATTTCCTGGTCGCACCGACCGACACCCCGGTGCACGGCTTCACCCGGGGCGTGATCACCGCGGTGATGCGTGAGCTGTTCGCGGACCCGGCGACGCGGCGGGTCGTCGTCGAGCCGGACGTCCGCAACAAGGCCGTGCACGCGCTCAACGCGGCCGTCGGCTTCGTGCCCGAGCGCGAGATCCGGAAGCCCGAGAAGACGGCGCTGCTGAGCTTCTGCACGCGTGAGCAGTTCGAGGCGGCCGTCGGTGACGTGGAGGTGCCGCGATGAGCACGGCGATCGACAGCGTCGCCCATCTCACCCCCGAGCTGTGGGCTGAGGCCAACCGGCTGCTGATCCGCAAGGGTCTCGCCGAGTTCTCCCACGAGCGACTGCTCGCGCCGAAGGACCTCGGGGACGGCCGCTGGGCGGTGCTCAGCGACGACGGCAGGACCGAGTACCGGTTCGCCGCCGGGCGGCTGGCGCTCGACCACTGGCAGGTCGAGGCGGACTCCGTGACCCGCCACCGCGACGGCGCGGAACTCCCGCTGGACGCGCTGGAGTTCATCACCGAGTTGCGCGGCGCGCTCGGCCTGTCCGACGAGATCCTGCCGGTGTACCTGGAGGAGATCTCCTCCACCCTGTCCGGCACGGCGTACAAGCTCACCAAGCCCGAGGTGTCCGCGGCCGAGCTCAGCCGCGCCGGGTTCCAGGACATCGAGACCGGGATGACCGAGGGCCACCCCTGCTTCGTCGCCAACAACGGGCGGCTCGGCTTCGGCATCCATGAGTACCACCGGTACGCCCCGGAAGCCGGGGCCCCGGTCCGGCTGCTGTGGGTGGCCGCGCACCGCTCGCGTGCCGCGTTCACCACCTGCACCGACCTCGGCTACGAGAGCCTGATGCGGGCCGAGCTGGGCCAAGAAACGCTCGACCGGTTCGACGCCCGGCTGCGCGGCCTCGGGCTGGATCCGGCGGACTACCTGCTGATGCCCGTCCACCCCTGGCAGTGGTGGAACAAGCTCTCCGTCACCTTCGCCGCCGAGGTCGCCCGACGGCGGCTGGTACCGCTCGGGGAGGGCGACGACGAGTACCTGGCCCAGCAGTCGATCCGCACCTTCTTCAACACCAGCGACCCGTCGAAGCACTACGTGAAGACGGCGATGTCCGTCATCAACATGGGCTTCATGCGGGGGCTGTCCGCCGCGTACATGGAGGCCACGCCCGCCATCAACGACTGGCTCGCCGGACTGATCGGGAGCGACGAGGTGCTGACGGCGGCGCGCTTCTCGATCATCCGCGAGCGGGCCGCGGTCGGGTACCGGCACCTGGAGTACGAGGCCGCGACGGACCGCTTCTCCCCTTACCGCAAGATGCTTGCCGCGCTCTGGCGCGAGAGCCCGGTGGACACCCTGGAGGACGGTGAGCGGCTGGCGACGATGGCCTCGCTGCTGCACACCGACCGCTCCGGGAAGTCCTTCGCCGGCGCGCTCATCAACGGGTCGGGGCTGGCGCCCGAGGTGTGGCTGCGCCGCTACCTGGACGCCTACCTGCTGCCGGTGCTGCACTGCTTCTACGCGTACGACCTCGTCTACATGCCGCACGGGGAGAACGTCATCCTGGTGCTCGGCGAGGACGGCGCGGTACAGCGCACGATCTTCAAGGACATCGCCGAGGAGATCTGCGTGATGGACCCGGACGCGGTGCTTCCGCCCGCCGTCGAGCGGGTCCGTGCCGAGGTCCCCGAGAACATGAAGCTGCTGTCGGTCTTCACGGACGTCTTCGACTGCTTCTTCCGGTTCCTCGGCGCCGCCCTGGTCACGGAGGGCGTGCTGGACGAGGACGCGTTCTGGCGGACGGTCGCCGAGTGCGTCACGGGCTACCAGGAGTCGATGCCGCACCTGCGGGAGAAGTTCGCCCAGTACGACATGTTCGCCCCGGAGTTCGCGCTGTCCTGCCTCAACCGGCTCCAGCTGCGCGACAACAAGCAGATGGTGGACCTGGCCGACCCGTCGGGCGCCCTCCAGCTGGTGGGTGACCTGGAGAACCCGATCGCGCGGTTCCGGTAGCCCTCACGGGCCGCGGACCGGGCGGGCGCCCGGCGGAGTACGGTCCTCCGCCGGACGCCCGCCCTCTTCGCGCCCACTCGCGTGCGGGCCCGATGCCCGCTCCTTCGCACCGGCGCGCCGGGGGCCGCCCGCTGCCGCCCGGCCGCGCACCGCTCCCCGCGCGGCGGCACTCGGCCGCGTCAGTCCGCGGGCCGGGGCACCCGCGGCGAGCGGTGGTGGTCGATGAGCGCCGACATCCGCGGCCCCTGCGCCGCGAGACGCACCCTGCAGGCGTCCCAGTCGTGCGCGGACGCCGGGGACCGGCCGAACTCGGCGACCCGGGCGTCCGCGGGAAGGCCATGAAGCCCAGGAGCGGTCAAGGTGTAGACCACTTCCCGGTGCCGGTGCAGACCACTTCGCCCGTGCGGTCGCCGACCGTGCCCGGGTGCGGACGCAGCCCGCCTCCCCCTCGACCGCGCGGACCGCCCGCTCCCTTCGCGCCGCCTTCGGACTCCCGGACTGCGGTGCGACAATCCCACAATGGCGGAAATCATCCAGAAGGACGGCACCTGGGCCTTCGACGGGCGGACCGTGCGCATCGTCCCCGGCACCGGCAAGACGCATCCCCTGCGGCAGGCTCTCGGTGAACTCGCCGTCCCGCTGGAGGCGTTGGCCGGTGTCGCGTTCGAGCCCGGACGCCGCGGCGGGCGGCTGCGGCTGAAGCTGCGGGACGGCAGCGATCCGCTGCTGCTGGCCGCCGACGGACGACTGCCGGAGAGCGGCGACCCCTACCGGCTGCCGGTGGAGAACGACCGCTGCGGCGTGGCCGAGTACTTCGTGGACGAACTGCGCAACGCCCTGCTGCTGGACCAGGTCCCGGACGGACCGGTGGACCGCTTCCTGCTGCCGGGCCCGGCGGTGCCGGTCTCGGGCGGCGGGGGCGACGGCACGGCCTCCTTCGACGGGGACACGATCCGCCTCACCTGGAACTGGAAGGCAGAGGAGTCCAAGGCGTCGTCCGGGGCGAGCACGTTCCCGCTCTCCGAGGTGGGCGGCGTGCGCTGGCTGCCGGCGATCGGCCTGGAGAACGGCCATCTGCGCTTCCTGCTGAACGGCCGACCCGCCCAGCGGCCCGCCAAGCACGACCCGTACGCGCTCGACCTGTGGGGCATGTCGCGCAAGGAGTACACCGCCGTCCTGGTCGCCGCCGCCGTGACCGCCCGGCTCCCGCACCCGAGCGCCCCGCCGCGAACGTCCGGGGAACTGCCGTCCGCCGCCGCCCCGGCGACCGACGATCACGACGCGCTGCTGCGGCGGCTGCGGGAGCTCGGCGAACTGCACCGGACGGGGATACTGACCGACGAGGAGTTCTCCACGGCCAAGCAGGCCGTCCTCAAGCGCATGTGAGCACCCCCGGAGAACGAACCCGTAAGGCGGGCGTAAATATCGACTGTAACCATGATCACGCAGGCTTCTGCCCGAATTCGGGCAGGAATCTTGCGTTCAGGCCGGGCGGCACCCCAATATCTACGGGTGCTCGATCGCCGCACGTCGCATGACGACCTCATCGACCATCTGGTGCGCAGCACCGCGCTCCAGCGCGGTGAGGCGGCCCGGGTGGTCCTGGACGTGCTGGCGTTCTTCGACGAGACGACCGAGGAGTTCGTGCGCCGCCGCCACCGGGAGCTGCAAGCCGGCGGGGGCGTGAACACGGAGATCTTCGAGCGGATCGCGGCCGAGCTGCCGCACCGCGCGGTGGCTCCCCCGGACCTCTCGCTCAGGCAGCTGCGCCGCATCGTCTACGGCTGAGCCGCCACGGAGGCCGCGTGCACCGCGCACACCGCGCGGCGCGGCCGGGCACACACAGGAACGTCGTTGGAGGGGCAGAGACTCTATGTGCGGAATCGTCGGTTACATCGGGAAGCGCGACGTCGCGCCGCTGTTGCTGGAGGGCCTGGCGCGGCTGGAGTACCGGGGCTACGACTCCGCGGGCATGGTGGTCACCAGCCCCAAGAGCACCGGCCTGAAGATGGTCAAGGCCAAGGGCCGCGTCCGCGACCTGGAGGCCCGGGTCCCCAAGCGCTTCGCCGGCACCACCGGCATCGCCCACACCCGCTGGGCGACGCACGGCGCTCCCAGCGACCACAACGCGCACCCGCACATGGACCCCGAGAACAAGGTCGCGGTGGTCCACAACGGCATCGTCGACAACGCGTCCGAGCTGCGCGCCAAGCTGGAGGCCGACGGCGTCGTCTTCGCCTCCGAGACCGACACCGAGGTCCTCACCCACCTGATCGCCCGCTCCCAGGCCGAGACCCTTGAGGAGAAGGTCCGCGAGGCGCTCAAGGTCGTCGAGGGCACCTACGGCATCGCCGTGATGCACGCGGACTTCAACGACCGCATCGTCGTCGCCCGCAACGGCTCCCCCGTCGTCCTCGGCATCGGCGAGAAGGAGATGTTCGTCGCCTCCGACGTCGCCGCGCTGGTCGCCCACACCCGTCAGGTCGTCACCCTCAACGACGGCGAGATGGCCACCCTGAAGGCCGAAGACTTCCGCACCTACACGACCACGGGCACGCGGACCACCGCCACCCCCGAGACCGTCGAGTGGGAGGCCGCCTCCTACGACATGGGCGGCCACGACACCTACATGCACAAGGAGATCTCGGAGCAGCCCGACGCCGTGGACCGCGTGCTGCGCGGCCGCATCGACGACCGGTTCTCCACGGTGCACCTGGGCGGTCTGAACCTGGACGCCCGCGAGGCCCGCGGCATCCGCCGGGTCAAGATCCTCGGCTGCGGCACCTCGTACCACGCGGGCCTGATCGGCGCCGGGCTCATCGAGTCCCTGGCCCGGATCCCCGCCGACTCCGAGCCGGCCTCCGAGTTCCGCTACCGCAACCCGGTCGTGGACCCCGACACCCTCTACATCGCCGTCTCCCAGTCCGGCGAGACCTACGACGTACTCGCTGCCGTCCAGGAGCTCAAGCGCAAGGGCGCCCGCGTCCTCGGCGTCGTGAACGTGGTCGGCTCCGCGATCGCCCGCGAGACGGACGGCGGCGTGTACGTGCACGCCGGCCCCGAGGTCTGCGTCGTCTCCACCAAGTGCTTCACCAACACGGTGGTCGCGTTCGCGCTGCTCGCGCTGCACCTGGGTCGCATCCGCGACCTGTCCGTCGCCGACGGCAAGCGGATCATCGAGGGCCTGCGCAGGCTGCCCTCCCAGATCTCCGAGATCCTCGAGTCCGAAGACGAGATCAAGAAGCTGGCCGCCGAGTACGCCGACGCCAAGTCGATGATGTTCATCGGCCGGGTCCGCGGCTACCCGGTGGCGCTCGAGGCATCCCTGAAGCTCAAGGAGATCTCCTACATCCACGCCGAGGCCTACCCGGCCTCCGAGCTGAAGCACGGCCCGCTGGCGCTGATCGAGCCGGCGCTGCCGACGGTCGCGATCGTCCCGGACGACGAGCTGCTGGAGAAGAACCGCGCCGCACTGGAGGAGATCAAGGCCCGTAGCGGCCGGATCCTCGCGGTCGCCCACCAGGAGCAGGAGAAGGCCGACCACACGATCCTGGTACCCAAGAACGAGGACGAGCTGGACCCGATCCTCATGGGCATCCCGCTCCAGCTCCTCGCCTACCACACGGCCCTGGCCCTCGGCCGGGACATCGACAAGCCGCGCAACCTGGCCAAGTCGGTCACCGTGGAGTAGTCCCGTACGGCCCCGCGCCTACGGACGGCGACCCCCTTGCGCACGCCACCAGTGCCGCAAGGGGGTCACCCCTTTCACCGCCGGCGTCGAGACGGCTCACGCCTGCGGCCCGCCGCTCAGCCGGTGGCCGTCACACCCCGGCCTGCGGCACGCCCGGAGAAGGTGGGCCAGTGCGCCAGCGCCGCGGTGGCGCCGTACCAGGCCACGAGTCCCGCGACCGCGGCGGCCCAGCCGCCGGCCTTCGCCAGCCCGTCGTTCCCCGCGAACGAGGCGATCGCGAGAAGCAGCATCGACACGCACAGCAGTCCGTACACGCCCTGGCCGAGGATCCCGCTGCCGGACGCTCCCGCGGTGAGCGTGAGCGCCAGAAGCGCGAACAGGAGCATGAACAGCCCGGCGGCCTCCGCCGAGACCTCCGCGCCAATGCCGGTCCCCCAGGTGAACCAGAGGGCACCGAGGCCCGCGAAGGCCGTACCCGTACCGCCGTTGCCCGCACGGAACTCGAGCAACCCGACGACGAACAGTGCGACCCCGCCCACCCAGGTCGCGAGGGCTGCGGCGTCGGACGCCGCGACATTGTCGATCACACCGGTGTTGCCGATCCCGAAGGCCAGCAGCGTCAGGCCCAGTGCGAGGTGGCCGAGAGTGGTTGTCGTGGCGCTTCCCGCGGAGACGTCCTTGTCCACGGCGGGCTCCCTTCGTGCGCGCTTGGTGCTGATTCCCAGCCACCCTTATCTACCCTTCACAAGCGCACAATCCACCCCGTACGACCGAGTAGCCATGACGGTCGTCAAAAAGTTACAAAACCCGCGCCGACCTGCGAGAACAATGGTGCGAAAGGGGCTCGTGGGGCGTCTTGGGGGCTATGGGATGACGATGACGGGCCGCTGAGCACGGCGTGCCAGCCGCCCCGCGACCGAGCCGAAAATGCGCCCCACGATGCCGTGGGTGGAGCCGACCACGATGGCGTCGGCCGAATACTCCCGGCCGACCTCCTCGAGTTCGTGACAGATGTCGCCGCCGCGCTCCACGAGGATCCACGGAACCTCGGAGAGGTAGTCGGCACAGGCGAGTTCGAGCCCCAGCACCTCGGTGCGGTGGTCCGGGACGTCGACGAAGACCGGCGGTTCGCAGCCCGCCCACACCGTGGTGGGAAGGCGGTTGGCGACATGCACGATGATCAGGCCCGAACCGGAGCGCCCGGCCATCCCGATCGCGTACGCCAGCGCCCGCTCGCTCGAGGTGGATCCGTCGAAACCGACCACGACCCCGTGCCGGAAGGCGGGATCGCAGGAATGGCACGACTGTTCCGCCGCCTGCAGATCCGACAGGGGGTCGGCGACCTGCTTGCGGTCCGCGGGTTCGGGAATTTCGTGACCGGCCATCGGTTGTCTCGGCGTTCAGATCCTCATGGGAGGGCGACGGTTGGCTGCGGAGCTCTGTCCGGGAATCAACTTCCCAACCCCATACCCTCAAGGGTACGGCGACACTCCTCGCCTGCCCAGAGCTCGGGGTTCCTACTCCCGGCGAGCCGACGGAGCACGCGTCCCAGGGAGCATGCACGAGCACGCTCCGTATGGCAATGGCGCCTGCACCGTACAGGCTTCGCCCGGAACGCCCACCGGAACCGCCCGCGGCCCGCCCGTCCAGGGCCGGAGCCGACAGTCGGGAGAGGAGCGGAAGGACCCGGGGGAACCGCCGAGGGAACAAGAAGGCGCGGCAGTGACCGGAGGGCTCCGCCCCTCGTTGGTCTCCCGTCGCCCCACCGGCGGGACGGATCCGCCGACTCCACCGCGTCCCCGCCGAACCTCCGCCCCGAGGAGTTCCCGTGCCCGCATCACCGGCCGCCCGCACCTCCGCCCCGCCCCCCGACCGGACCCCCTCACGGGGCCGCCGCCGGGCGCCGCGGACGGCGGCCGCGCGCCCGGCGGCGGTGCCGGCACCGGCCGCCCCGGCGGCTTCCGGAAGGCCCCGCCGAACCGCCGAGCGCGCGAACCCCGCCACCCGCTCCACCGGAGAGGGTCCCGGAACGCCCATGAGTCTCGCCTCACGCACCCCGGCGGGCGACGCCGCGGGCGAAGTGGTTCGATGGGCAACTTTCGGCTGTGTCGTCGTCCCGGTCGTCCTTGTGGCGTACGACACATCCGTCGGCGGCGCGGTCGCGGTCGCGGCCGGCCTGGCCGCCGTGACCGGCGCCTGCCTGGCGTTGATGCGCCGGTCCGAACGGGCTCCGCGGCGCACCGCGGGGATGCGAGGACGCCGCGGCGGCGGCCGTCGGGCACGACCCGCTCCACGGGACTGACGGATTCGCACACATGCACCCGCATGTTTTAGGCCAACTTCACCTGCTCGGGCGTTCCTTGGAGAAATGGTCCGTCAACCCCCGTGTGACCAGGGAGGAAAGGACCGCACACGCCGCTCGCACCCTACGGGGATGGGCCATGCATGCGTCGCGCACTTCCCTGCGCGGCCTCCGGATGCAACGCTTCGTGATCGAATGCTTCGCGCCAAGTTGCCTTGTCGACAATGTGCCGGTTCCGGAACTTGTCACGCCGGCACCACGGGACGCAGTAGATTCGATCATGAGTATCGAAGGCTGGGGACTCGTGCAAAACCGAGGGGAAACGTGCAGGAGCGACAGGCCCGACAAGAACGGGGAGACGCGAACACCGAGGGGGGCTTAGCGTCATGAGTCAGGACTCCGCCGCGCCGGAGGCCGTAAGGAAGCTGTCCGGGCGCCGCCGCCGGGAAGTCGTCGCGGTGCTGCTGTTCAGCGGCGGTCCCATCTTCGAGAGTTCCATTCCACTCTCGGTGTTCGGAATCGACCGCCAGGATGCCGGAGTTCCCCGCTACCGGCTGCTCGTATGTGCCGGTGAGGAGGGCCCCCTGCGGACCACAGGGGGACTCGAACTCACCGCGCCCTACGGGCTGGAAGCGATCGGCAGAGCGGGCACGGTCGTCGTGCCGGCCTGGCGGTCCATCACCTCACCACCGCCACCCGAGGCCCTCGAGGCGCTGCGCCGCGCCCACGAGGAGGGCGCCCGCATCGTGGGGCTGTGCACCGGGGCGTTCGTACTGGCCGCCGCGGGGCTGCTGGACGGCCGCCCGGCGACCACGCACTGGATGTACGCGCCGACGCTCGCCAAGCGCTATCCGTCGGTCCACGTGGACCCGCGGGAGCTGTTCGTCGACGACGGCGACGTCCTCACCTCCGCCGGCACCGCGGCCGGCATCGACCTCTGTCTGCACATCGTGCGGACCGACCACGGCGCGGAGGCGGCCGGGGCACTCGCCCGCAGGCTGGTCGTCCCGCCGCGGCGCAGTGGCGGGCAGGAGCGCTATCTCGACAGGTCTTTACCGGAGGAGATCGGCTCCGACCCGCTCGCCGAGGTCGTGGCCTGGGCGCTGGAACACCTCCACGAGCAGTTCGATGTGGAGACCCTGGCGGCCCGTGCGTACATGAGCAGGCGGACCTTCGACCGCAGGTTCCGCTCGCTCACCGGGAGCGCTCCCCTGCAGTGGCTGATCACCCAGCGGGTGCTGCAGGCGCAGCGGCTGCTCGAGACCTCCGACTACTCGGTCGACGAGGTCGCGGGGCGGTGCGGCTTCCGCTCCCCGGTGGCGCTGCGCGGGCACTTCCGCCGCCAGCTCGGCTCCTCCCCGGCCGCGTACCGGGCCGCCTACCGGGCCAGGCGTCCGCAGGGCGACCCGGTGACGTCCGGCGCGTCCGAGCCGGTCGTACCGACCCAGGCGTCCGCGGGGCACACGAGGAGGCCTCCGGCCGCCACGGGTGCGTCCCACGGTCCCCCGGAACCGGGCAGGCCCGGCTCGGACGCCTACGCCACCGGGCGTCCGGCGCTCCCCGGCCAGCGGAGTGCGCCATAAGGTAGGACGCATGAACGATCGCATGGTGTGGATCGACTGCGAGATGACCGGGCTCTCGCTGGCCGACGACGCACTCATCGAGGTGGCCGCGCTGGTCACCGACTCGGAACTGAACGTGCTCGGCGAAGGGGTGGACATCGTGATCCGCCCGCCGGACGCGGCGCTGGGGACCATGCCCGAGGTGGTGCGGCAGATGCACACCGCCTCGGGCCTCCTCGACGAGCTCGCGGCCGGCACGACCCTGGCCGACGCCGAGGAGCAGGTCCTCGCGTACGTGCGTGAGCACGTCAAGGAGCCGGGCAAGGCGCCACTGTGCGGGAACTCGGTCGGAACCGACCGCGGCTTCCTGCTCCGCGACATGCCGAAGGTGGAGGAGTACCTCCACTACCGGATCGTCGATGTCTCCTCGGTCAAGGAGCTGGCCCGGCGCTGGTACCCGCGGGCGTACTTCAACAGTCCGGAGAAGAACGGCAACCACCGGGCCCTCGCCGACATCCGCGAGTCGATTGCCGAGCTGCGCTACTACCGCGAGGCGATCTTCGTCCCCCAGCCGGGCCCGGACTCGGACACGGCGAAGACGATCGCGGCGCGCCACGTGGTGCCCGCGGCGCAGTAGGCCGCACGCGCGCCGGGCGGAGCAGCGACCGCTGCCCGCCCGGCGCGGGCGTGTCCGGGGTCCGGTGCCGGGGCGTCCCCGCCCGCCTTCCCGGTCCGGGCACCCGGGTGCCTGCGCGACGGGATCGTCGCGCCCGGGCGATCCGGCTCCGGCTCCGGGCGACGGATCCCGCTGCCCACGTCCGCTCCAGGGCCCCGGGTCGGCGTCGAGGGCCCTGCACTGCTCCTCGTACACGGCCCCGCACGGCGCGCGTGGACGGCACCTTGGTGCGGACGCCGGTGCAGGGGCTCCCATCCAGGGTGCCCGTGTCACCGTGCGGCCGCGCCGGTTGTCCGCACCGGGCCGCGTCTTCCTCCGGACGGGCGGGTACGTCCCAGGTCGCGAGGCCCGTCCCGCCGCGCACGCGGGGTACACGCCGGGCCGACGTAAACGCGGGCGCGAGCACCCTCCCGGACCCTGTACACTTTTTCTCGGCCGGTCGGGAGAACGACCGGTCATGGTGGGTGTAGCTCAGCTGGTAGAGCACCTGGTTGTGGTCCAGGATGCCGCGGGTTCGAGTCCCGTCACTCACCCTGCGCGCCGAGGGGCCGATCCGTGAACGGATCGGCCCCTCGGCGTGTGTGCCCTACATGCCCCTCGTGCGCGCCCTCGGCTGTCGGTCCGCGCGGCAGGTCCCACCGGCGGCTGGGCCACCGGGCGGGCCCACCGCCCTGGCCGTCGGCGGGCTTCTCGCCGGTCCGCCGTCGGATCCGCCGTCAGGACGAGTCCCTGACCACCAGCTCCGTCGGCAGGATGACCCTCGGCCGGTCCGGGCCGCCGCGGTCGGCGATCTCGCGGAGGAGGAGGCCGGCCATGGTGCGGCCCATCTCCTCGATCGGCTGGCGGACGCTCGTGAGGGCCGGGTCCATGTGGCGGGCCACCGCGGAGTCGTCGAAGCCGACCAGGGCGACGTCGTCGGGGATGCGCCGGCCCGCCTCGCGCAGTACCTGGCGGGCGCCGGCGGCCATGACGTCGGAGGCGGCGAAGACCGCGTCCAGCGAAGGGCGTCGGTCGAGCAGGGCGCGCATGGCCAGCCGGCCGCCGTCCTCGGTGAAGTCGGCCGGCGCCACCAGCCGCTCGTCGGCCACGGCACCCGCCTCCGCGAGGGCGGCCCGGTATCCGCCGAGGCGGCACTGGGCACCGTAGACGTCGAGCCGCCCCGTGATCGTCGCGATGGTCCGGCGCCCGCGGGACAGCAGATGGGCGACGGCCGCGCGGGCGCCCCCGGTGTTGTCGGAGTCGACCGCGGCGAGGGGGTCGGAGGCCGAGCGGCGACCGCTGATGACGGCCGGGATCCCCAGTTGTTCCAGCAGGTCGGGCAGCGGGTCGTCGGCGTGCACCGACACCAGCAGCACACCGTCCACCCGGCCGGCCGCGAGGTAGTCGGCCAGTCTCCGGCGTTCGCGCTCCGAACCCGCGAAGGTGAGGAGCAGTTGCATGTCGGTCTCGGCGAGGGCCGCGCCGACACCGCGCACGATGTCGGAGAAGTACGGCTCCGCGAAGAACCGCGCCTCGGGCTCGGGGACGACGAGCGCGATGGCGTCGTTGCGGTTGGCGGCGAGTGAGCGGGCGGCGCGGTTGGGGACGTAGCCGAGTTCGGTGACGGCCGCCTCGACGGCGGCACGGGTCGCCTCGCTCACCCGGGGCGACCCGTTGATGACCCGCGAGACGGTGCCGCGGCCGACGCCGGCCCGTGCCGCGACCTCCTCGAGCGTCGGTCTGCCCCCGCTGCGGCCCGATGCCCTGGCCCCTCCGCGGGAGGCGGCGCGCACATCGCCCCTCACGGGGAAACCGGCATTCCGACGATCCACCATGATCCGCCTCCCGTTCTCCCTGCCCCGGAACATTACGCGCCGGGAGCCTTGACACCCCTGCGGGGAGCCGCGACCCTTCAAGCCATCACTCATGGGAGCGCTCCCACATTACCGCCCCATTCAGAACCCGCACGTTCCCCGCCCGAGCACAGCTTCAACCGATGGGCACGCCGTGAGAGTTGGCCGGGGGGTCGGCACGTCAGGTCACTAGGAGGACGCAATGCGCAGGACCGTAATCCTGGCGGTCGTCGCGGCACTCGGCGCCGGGCTGCTGGCCGGCTGTGCCGAGGACGGCGAGGGACCCGGCGGCAGCTCCGCGAACGGCGGGGGCGGCGGCAAGGGCAGAACCACGATCACCGTGGGGGTCTTCGGGGCCTTCGGCCTCAAGGAGGCCGGGCTCTACGACGAGTACATGAGGCTCCACAGGGACATCGAGATCAAGCAGACCTCGATCGAGCGGAACGAGAACTACTACCCGCAACTGCTCACCCATCTGGGCAGCGGCAGCGGGCTGGCCGACATCCAGGCCGTCGAGGTCAACAACATCGCCGAGATCACCGCCACCCAGGCGGACAAGCTCGTCGACCTCGGCCGGACCGAGGGCGTCGACAAGGACGCGTTCCTGCCCTGGAAGTGGGCACAGGCGACGTCCAAGGACGGGAAGACCGTCGGACTCGGCACGGACATCGGCCCGCAGGGCATCTGCTACCGCAAGGACCTCTTCGCCAAGGCGGGTCTCCCGACGGACCGTGAGGCCGTCGGCAAGCTCTGGGCCGGCGACTGGAACAAGTACCTGGCCGCCGGCAAGCAGTTCAAGGCCAAGGCACCCAAGGGCACCGCCTTCGTGGACTCCGCCTCCGGGGTCATGGCCGCGATCACCGGCAGCAGCGCCAAGCGGTTCTACGACGGGAACGGCGAGGTCGTCTACAAGACCAACCCGGCCGTGAAGCATGCCTGGGACATCGCCGCCGCCTTCGCGACCGAGGGACTGACCGGCAGGCTCCAGCAGTTCACACCCGCCTGGGACCAGGGCTACGCCAACGGCACGTTCGCCACGGTCTCCTGCCCGGCGTGGATGCTCGGCTACATCCAGGACAAGGGCGGTGCGGCCGGAAAGGACAAGTGGGACGTCGCGCCCGCGCCGAAGCCCAGCAACTGGGGCGGCTCGTTCCTGATCGTGCCCGAGGCGGGCAGGAACAAGACCGAGGCGGCGAAGCTCGCGGCCTGGCTGACCGCACCCGAGCAGCAGGCGAAGCTCTTCGAGAAGCGCGGCAGCTTCCCGAGCGCCAAGGCCGCGTACTCGCTGCCCGCCGTGGCCGACGCCAAGCACGACTACTTCGGCGGCGCCCCGATCGGCGAGATCTTCTCCCGGGCCGCCGAGGGCATCCCGGTCACGGTCATCGGTCCGAAGGACCTGGTGATCGCCCAGAACCTGGCCGACGTCGGCATGCTCCAGGTCGACCAGAAGGGCCGGTCGTCCAAGGAAGGCTGGGACGCCGCCGTGAAGGCCATCGACAACGCGCTGGACCAGTGACCGGACCGGTGACTCCCGTGACCGGCACGGCCGGTGGCTCCGCCGGCACCGCGCCCTCCCGGGCGGAGGGCGCGGCCCCGGCGCGGCGGCCGACCGACCGGGAAACCGCCGCGGCCAGGCGGCGGCGGGAGCGGCGCAGCCGCCGGTACCGGCGGGACGTGCGGTGGAGCCCTTACGCCTTCGTCGCCCCCTTCTTCCTGTTCTTCGCGGCCTTCGGGCTCTTCCCCCTGCTCTACACCGGCTGGGCCTCGCTGCACCGGGTGGAGCTGACGGCCCCGACGGACATGGAGTGGGTGGGCCTGCGGAACTTCGCACGGCTGCTCGAGGACGAGTTCTTCTGGAACGCACTGAAGAACACCTTCACCATCGGGATCATCTCGACGGTGCCGCAGTTGCTGATCGCCCTGGGTATCGCGCATCTGCTCAACTACAAGCTGCGCGGCTCGATGTTCTTCCGGGTCGCGGCGCTCACCCCGTACGCCACGTCCGTCGCGGCGGCCACGCTCGTCTTCGTCCTGATGTTCGGCCGGGACTACGGGATGATCAACTGGGCGCTGGGGCTGGCCGGGATCGACCCGGTCGACTGGCAGAACGGCGAGTGGACCTCCCAGATCGCGGTCTCGACGATCGTCGTCTGGCGCTGGACCGGCTACAACGCGCTGATCTACCTGGCGGCCATGCAGGCGATCCCCAACGACCTGTACGAGTCCGCCGCGCTCGACGGCGCCTCCCGCTGGCAGCAGTTCGTGCACGTGACCGTCCCGTCGCTGCGGCCGACGATCCTGTTCACATGTGTCGTGTCGACGATCGGCGCGACCCAGCTCTTCGGCGAGCCGCTGCTGTTCAACGGCGGCGCCGGGGCGACGGGCGGCGCCGACCACCAGTTCCAGACGCTCGGGCTCTATCTGTACGAGCAGGGCTGGGTGAACCTCCATCTCGGCCGGGCGTCGGCGATCGCCTGGACGATGTTCCTGATCCTGCTGCTGATCGGCGCGGTGAACTGGCTGCTCGTCCACCGACTCCGCAAGAGCGCCTAAGGGGATGACGTGCTGACGACCACCCATGAACCGGCCGCCACCCGGCCCGCCACCACCACCGGGCGCCCGCGGGGCCGCGCCGGCAGGCACCTGCACGGCGGGCGCATCACCCATGCCGTGCTGATCGTGTTCACCCTGGGCTCGCTCTTCCCCCTGGTGTGGACGGCGGTCGCGGCGTCCCGCGACAACACCCGGCTCGCGCAGACGCCCCCGCCCTTCTGGTTCGGCGGCAACCTGCTCAGGAACCTCGAAATCGCGTGGACCGACGCCAACATGGGCACGGCGCTGCTCAACACCACGGTCGTGGCGGGGTCCATCGCGGCGGGCACCGTGGTCTTCTCGACCCTCGCCGGCTTCGCCTTCGCCAAACTCCGCTTCCGTTTCAAGAACGTCCTGATGCTGCTGGTGATCGGCACGATGATGGTCCCGCCGCAGCTCGGCGTCGTCCCGCTGTACATGCTGATCGCGGAGCTGTCCTGGACCGACCGGCTGCAGTCCGTCATCCTCCCCACGCTCGTCAGCGCCTTCGGCGTGTTCTTCATGCGGCAGTACCTGAGCGAGGCGCTGCCGACGGAGCTGATCGAGGCGGCCCGGGTGGACGGGGCGAGCAGCTGGCGCGTCGTGTGGCACGTGGTCTTCCCGGCCGCCCGGCCGGCGATGGCGGTCCTCGGCATGCTCACCTTCGTGATGGCGTGGAACGACTTCTTCTGGCCGATCATCGCGCTGACGCAGAACGGCAGCCCCACGGTCCAGGTGGCGCTCACCGGGCTGGGCCGCGGCTACATCCCCGACCAGTCGGTGATCATGGCCGGTGCGCTGCTGGGCACGCTGCCGCTGCTGCTCGCCTTCGTGCTCTTCGGCAGGCAGATCGTCGGCGGCATCATGCAGGGCGCGGTCAAGGGCTGACACCGTCCACTTCCTTCCTCCTCACACTTCGGGAGCTCCTCCATGTCCGTCAGCTTTCCGCCCGGCTTCCTGTGGGGCACCGCCACCGCCGCCTACCAGATCGAGGGCGCCGTGCGGGAGGGCGGCCGCACGCCGTCGATCTGGGACACCTTCAGCCACACGCCCGGCAAGGTGAAGAACGGGGACACCGGCGATGTGGCCGTGGACCACTTCCACCGCCGCGCGGACGACGTCCGGCTCATGGCCGGGCTCGGCGTCAACGCCTACCGCTTCTCGGTCTCCTGGCCGCGGGTCCAGCCCACGGGCCGCGGCCCGGCCGTCCAGCGCGGTCTCGACTTCTACCGGGCGCTCGTCGACGACCTGCTGGACCACGGGATCACTCCCGTGTTGACGCTCTACCACTGGGACCTGCCGCAGGAACTGGAGACGGCCGGCGGCTGGCCCGAACGGGACACGGCGCACCGCTTCGCCGACTACGCCCGTATCGTCGCCGACGCGCTGGGCGACCGGGTGGAGCGCTGGACCACGCTCAACGAGCCCTGGTGCAGCGCGTTCCTGGGATACGCCTCGGGGGTGCACGCGCCGGGCCGCACGGATCCCGTGGCCTCGCTCCGTGCCGCGCACCATCTGAACCTGGGCCACGGGCTGGCCGCCCAGGCGCTGCGCACCGCTCTGCCCGCCCGCGGCCAGGTGTCCGTGAGCATCAACCCCTGCGCGGTCAGGGCCAGGAGCGGCTCGGAGGCCGATCTGGACGCGCGGCGCAGGATCGACGCGCTGGCCAACCGCGTCTTCACCGACCCGATGCTGCACGGCACGTACCCCGCGGACCTCCTCGTGGACACGGAGCACCTCACGGACTGGTCCTTCGTCCACGGTGACGACCTGGCCGTCATCCGGCACCCCCTCGACTCGCTGGGCATCAACTACTACTCACCGTCCGTTGTATCCGGCGCCACTGACAGTGACGGTGCGCCGGAACGGAACGACGGCCACGGCGGCGGCCCGCACTCCCCCTGGCCGGGCGCCGACGCGGTCGCCTTCCACCGGGCACCGGGCGACGTCACGGACATGGGATGGCCGGTGGACCCGACGGGCCTCTACGACCTGCTGATGCGCTACTCCCGCGAAGCCCCGAGGCTGCCGCTCGTCGTCACCGAGAACGGCGCCGCGTACCCCGACAAGCCGGGCGACGACGGAACCGTCCACGACCCCGAGCGGATCCGCTACCTCCACGGCCATCTCTCCGCCGTGCACCGCGCGCTGGCGGACGGCGCGGACGTCCGCGGCTACTTCCTGTGGTCCCTGCTGGACAACTTCGAGTGGGCGTACGGCTACGGGAAGCGCTTCGGCGCGGTGTACGTCGACTACGACACCCAGGCCCGCATCCCGAAGTCCAGCGCCTGCTGGTACGGCGAGCTGGCTCGGACGGGGGTGCTCCCCGACTGCTGACCCGCCGCGGCAGAGGCGTGCCCCGGCCGGGTGGGAGAGTCACCGGCCGGGGCGCGCCGCAAGGGGGCGGTGGCCGCGGGCCACCGGCGGTGCGGGAGGGGGCTCCTCCGGACGCCCGCGGGCATGGGGCGGGCGGCTACCCGTAGGCGGCGAACGCCTTCGTGAACGCCAGCGGCTGCTGGAGGATCGAACTGCAGGTCGCGTCGGCGGAGTTCTGTGCCCCGCCCGGGCACTGCCTGTCGCGGGTCGAGGACCACATGGCCAGCCACCCGATCCCCTTCGACCGCGCGAAGCCGACCAGCTGTGTCGCGTCGTCGACCGTGAAGATCTCGGTGGTGACGTCGTTGACCCCGATCATCGGGGTGACCGCGACGGTCTTCCACGCGGCGGCGTCGGAGAGACCGAGGACGCCCTTGATCTGGGCCTGGGTGGCGGTGGCCGCCTGGATGGCGTAGGTGCCCATGTCGCCGCTGTAGGCGGGCCCGTAGTCCATCGCCATGATGTTGACCGCGTCGATCCGCACGCCGTTCCTCCTGGCGTCGGCGAGCAGGTCGACCCCGGGCTGGGTGAGCCCCTCGGGCATGACGGGGAGGGTGAGGGAGACGTCCAGTCCCGGGTGCTTCTTCTGGAGCTGGGCGATGGCCTGCGACCGGCGGGTGTTGGCGGCCGCGTCGGGCAGCGCGGCGCCCTCGACGTCGAAGTCGACCTTGGTGAGCCGGTACCGGTCGACGACCTTGCCGTACGCCGCCGCGAGGTCGCCGGGAGACGTGCAGTCGAGGGCGAGCTCACGGCCGGCCGCGCCGCCGAAGGAGACCCTGACGTCGCCGCCCTCGGCGCGCAGCGCGGTGATCTGGGCCGCGACCCTGTCGTTCGCGAGGTCGGTGACGCCGCCCCACAGCGGGGCGCAGCCGCCGCCGGAGGTGACGAAGGCGAGCGTGAAGTCCTTCACCCCGGTCCTGGCCGCCGTGTCGAGCATGTCGTACGCCGGGTACAGGGACGTGTCGACGTACGGGGCGAACCTCGCTCCGCTGCCGGCGGCCGGGGGCGTGGCGGTGACCGTGGCCGTCGGTGCGGCGGTGGGCGACCGCGGGGCCGTCGCGGTGGGGGCCGGGGGCTCCGTCGTGCCGGTGACCGTGGGGGACGGCGCGGGCTGCCCGGTCGGGCTCCCGCCGGGCGTGGGCGGGTCGCCCGCGTCGGGGGAACAGGCCACCTCGTCGATGAGGCAGCCGGACGGGTCGCCCGCCTCGCCGCTCGCGGAGGCGACGAAGCCGACGGTGACGGACGCACCGGGTGCGAGCTGCTTGTTCCAGCTCGCCGGCTTCACGGTGACGTGCCGTCCGCTGACGGTGTGGTCGCCGTTCCAGAGGGAGCCGATGCGCGTGCCGGCGGGCAGGTCGAACTCGAGCGTCCAGCCGGACCGGGCCTCGCCGGTGTCGTTGGTGACGACGTACTGCCCGGTGTAACCGCCTGCCCAGGAGCTGGTCCTGGTGTACGCGGCGCCCACCGCGGCCGCCTGCGCCGTCCCGGAGATCGCGAACGCCGCGCCGCCGACGAGCGCGGCGGCCACGACAGCACCGATCGTCCTCGTTCTGCCGCTCACCCTGCGCCGGTGCGTGCTGGTGCCCATCGCGTGTGCCTGCCTCTGCGTGACGGAAGTGGGGTGCGGCAGCACGCTAGCGACCCCGGAACGGACAAAGCTCCCCATCCCGACGGTCGTTGTGGTTCTGAGGGTGCGCTTAAGGACGGCATCGGAGGCGGTTAATCCCTCGTCACTCCCATGTCCTGTGCACGGGGAGGTCCCGCGCTCCCGCGCCCGTCCGGCGTCAGACCTCCGCGCCCCTGCGGCTCCCGGCCCCGCCCTTCCTGCGCCGCTTGGTGCGGTGGCCGAGCCGGCCCTGCGGACGCTTCGGGGGTCCGACGAGCCCGATCCAGATGCGGATCTCCGTACCGCCCAGCACCGAGTGCCCGATGCGCACATCGCCGCCGGTCGACTCGGCGACCCTCCGCACGATGTCCAGGCCGAGCCCCGTGGAGCCGTCCCTGGCTCCGCTGTTGCCGCGAGTCAGGGCCGCCTCCGGGTCGGCTATGCCCGGGCCGGCGTCCGAGACGAGCACGATCACGGCGTCCTCGCCGTTGTGCACGTCCACCGAGAAGGCCGTGCCCTCCGGCGTGTGACGGAAGACGTTGCCGAGCAGCGCGTCCAGGGCGGCGGCGAGTTCGGGCCGGGCCACCGGGATGCGCACCGGTCGGTCCACGCCCGCGAGACGCACCTTGCGCCCCTCGTCCTCGGCGAGCGCAGACCAGAACTCCATGCGCTCCCCCACGACTTCGGAGACGTCGCAGCCCGCGCCCGGCCCGGTCGCCTGGGTCTGCGGCTTGGCCTCGCGCGCCGTACGGATGATCGTGTCGACCTCGCGTTCCAGTTGCTCGACCGCGGCCCTGGTCTGGTCGGCCGCCGGGCCCGTGCCCAGAGAGGCCGCGTTGAGCCGGAGCACGGTCAGCGGGGTGCGCAGCCGGTGCGACAGATCGGCGGCCAGCTCGCGTTCATTGGCGAGCAGCTGGACGACCTGGTCGGCCATGGAGTTGAACGCGACTGCGGCGGACCGCAGTTCGGTGGGCCCCTCTTCCGGGACCCGTGCCCCCAGCCGCCCTTCGCCGAGGTCGTGCGCGGCGCCGGCGAGCCGCTGGGCGGGCCGCACCATCCGTACACCCAGCCGGTCGGCGACGGCGACGGAGCCGACGACCAGTGCCGCACCGACGCCGGCGAGCACCAGCCAGGCCGTGGTCACCCCCTTGCCGACCTCGTCCTCCGGCACGTACACCTCGATGATCGCGATCTTCCCCGAGCTGAGCGCGGTGGGCTGGAGCAGCGCGGAGCCGTCCGTGACCTCCGTGATGGACGCGCGGCCGATCCGCTGCGTGGTGGCGAGGTCCTTGACCGCGGCCCGCCGGGTGCCGATCTCCAGCGTCTGGCCACCGGTCTCGTCGGAGGCGGGCACGTGCACGGCCATCCGCCCCGCCGCACCCGCCTGCGTGGAGGCGACGGCACGCTCCAGCTGGCGCCGGTCGGTGGTGATGGACAGCGTCGGGCCGATCGCGGCGGCCTGCCGCTCGGCGTTGGAGAACGCCCGGTCCCGGGCCATCTCCTGGATGACGAGCCCGAGCGGTACGGCGAAGGCCAGCACGACCATGGTGGTGACCGCCAGGGAGACCCTGACCAGCGCCCATCTCATCTCGGCGGCTCCAGTTTCACCCCGACGCCGCGGAGGGTGTGCAGATAGCGGGGGCGCGCGGCGGTCTCGCCCAGCTTCCGCCGCAGCCAGGAGAGATGCACGTCGATGGTCTGGTCGTCGCCGTAGGACTGCTGCCACACCTCGGCGAGGAGTTCCTTGCGGGGCACGACGACGCCCGGACGCCCGGCGAGGAAGGCGAGCAGGTCGAACTCGCGCCGGGTCAGATCGAGTCGGTTGCCGTCCAGTTCCGCCTGGCGGCGGAGCGGGTCGATGCACAGCCCGCCGACCTGGATGACCCTGCTGGGCGGGGCCTCGTCCGCGGCGGCGCGCGACCGGCGCAGCACGGCCGACATCCGCGCCGACAGGTGTTCCACCGAGAACGGCTTGGTGAGGTAGTCGTCCGCGCCGTCGTTGAGGAGCCGCACGATCTCCGTCTCGTCGTCCCGCGCGGTCGCGATGATCACGGGTACGTCGGTGATTCCGCGCAGCATCTTCAGCGCCTCGGCTCCGTCGAGATCAGGCAGTCCGAGGTCCAGGATGACCACGTCGAAGCGGAAATGGGCCACTTCGCGCAGCGCCTCCAGGGCCGTCCCGACGCTCCTGACGGTGTGGGAGGCCTCGGTCAAGTGCCTGATGAGGGCGGAGCGCACGAACTGGTCGTCCTCGACCACGAGCACACTTGCCATGGGCGGCACCGTACGCCATCCGGAGTAACGGAGTCCCCCTGGGACGGGGACGGCGGGCGTGGTGCAGTATGGCCCGGATGCGGAGAGGACTCGTACACGCCATGGCGTGGTCGCTCGCCACGGGCGCGGCGGTCACGCTCTCGTGGTGGGGTGTGCACACGGTGATGGCGGGCACTGCGTACGACCGGCCGCGGGCCCTGCCCATCACGGCCGACGCCCGCACGCCGCAGGCCTCCGCGACCCGGTCGTCCCCGACCTCGGACCCCGGGACTCCGGATCCGGCCCCGTCGTCCGGCGACGAGCCGGGGAGAGGCGGCGGTTCTCCGGCGGCGACTCCGCCCGCCGAGAAACCGGAGGCGTCGCCCGGCAGGAGCAGGAGCCCCTGGTCGCCACCGCCCTCGGGCAATGTGAAGAGCTACACGGTCGAGGGCGGACGGGTCGCGTTCGACATCGGTCCCAGCTCGGCCGAGTTGGTCTCGGCGACTCCGTCGGGCAGTTGGACGATGCAGATCTGGAAGCAGCCGACCTACATCCGTGTGACGTTCTCACTGAACGGCCGGGAGATCGACGTCTTCTGCACCTGGCACGACACGGCGCCGCGCGTCCAGATCGAAGAACGCTGAGCAACGCCGCGGAACGCCGTGGCCCTGCTCCCCCGGAGCCCCCGGGCCGGACCCGGCGCAGCAGGGGGCACCTCGGCGAACGCGGTCGGCTCTCAGTGGAAGACCGAGGACGGCGGCGCCGGCGAGGGTCTGGCCGCCGCGTCGGTCACGGCGACCGCGCCACCGGTGAAGTCCGTGAGCGCCTTGCCATGCTCGACCCGTCCGGCGTGGGGGTCGCTCGCCACCCTGCGGGTCAGTTCGGCGACGGGTAGCGGCTGGTCCGAAGCCACCAGCACGGCGTTCCCGAAGCGCCGGCCGCGCAGCACGGTGGAGTCGGCGGCCAGGGCGAGTTCGGGGAAGACGGCCGCCGCGGTGGCGATCTGCCCGCGCAGATGGGCGAGCGGCGGGCCGTCCGCGAGGTTGGCGGCGTAGGTCCCGCCGGGCTTCAGCACCCGCCGCACCTCCGCGAGGAACTCGGTGCTGGTCAGGTGCGCCGGGGTGCGCGCACCGCTGAAGACGTCGGCGATGACGAGATCGGCCCAGCCGTCGATGAGCTTGCCGAGTCCGTCCCGGGCGTCGACGGACCGGACCCGTATCCGGGCGCCGGGGTCGAGCGGGAGCCGGTCGCGGACGAGGCGGACGAGGCGTTCGTCCACCTCGACGATCTGCTGGGTGGAGCGCGGACGGGTCGCCGCGAGGTACCGGGCGAGAGTGAAAGCGCCACCGCCGAGGTGGACGGCGTGGAGCGGCCGGCCGGCGGGTGCGGCGAGATCGACGACGTGCCCGAGACGGCGCTGGTACTCGAAGGTCAGCAGGGCGGGATCGTCCAGATCGACGTGGGACTGGGGCGCTCCGTCGATCAGCAGCGTCCATCCGTGGGGCCGGTCGCGGTCGGGTATCAGCTCGGCGAGCCCTCCGTCCACGGCCTCCGCGACCCCTTCCGCCGCCTCTGACCGACCGCGCCGTCCGTTTCTCGCCATACGGCCATTATCGGCGGGCGCCGGCCCGCCCGCGCGCGCCGGTCACGGACGGGGCCCCACCGACGGGCGTACCCGCGCGCGGCCCGGACCGGAGAGTGCGGTCCAGGGGCGTGCCGGTGGCAGCGGCAAGAGCGCGTCATACGGCCAAGAGGCGGTGGGCGAGACGGACGGGCATGAAGAGCGCCTGTGGGTCAGAAAGTCTCCCCTCCTGACCCACAGGCATTCGATGACCACATCGCGTCGCAGCCGGGCTCGGAGATCAGAGTCTCACAACGGCATCTGACCCAGTCACCTGGCCAAGAAGCGGCACCGCTAAGGCATTACGCCTTACCCGAACAGTGAGCTGTACTCCCGCCGGGCGTCCCGACCGACAGGTAAACGGTACGCCCTTCCGGAATATCGAAGTCCACGGTCTTCGAATTACCGGAGCCGAGGTCGAATTCCCACGTCCTCTCGATACGAGAGCCGTTTGCTGTCGTCCACTGGAGCTTGTAGCCCATCATGGCCTTCGACCAGTTGCTTATGCTCAGCGTCTCACTGCTTGCCTTGAAGGACGCGCGAGCGCCCTTGGTGGCGTCGTTCGACCGCCAAATGGTGGCGAGCAGGTCGTGGGCGCCGGGGTCGTTGGCGGCGGCCGACTTGTCGCAGTCGACCTTCCAGTAAGCGCTGGGCGCTGCCTGTGCCGTCCCCGGTACGGCAAGGACGAGCGCCGCGACGGCCGTGGTCGTCAGCCCGACAACGCTCGTGAGTGTGCTCTTCTTGAAGATGCGCATGGTTCTGTATCCTCCAGACTGCGTGAATCGAGCAAGGAGTACGGACTCACATCCCTATTCGGACGACCCAATTCCCCCTGCGCACTGGAGGCTTTAGGCCTCTTGTGCGAACACGACTCTTCCATGATCTACGACTGTTGGTCAATGAGACTTTCCGAAAGTAGGGATGACGGCCACATCGCGTCCTCACCTCTGGAAGCTGCCGTAGATCCCCATGGCACTGCCCTCGACCCGGATCCGCTGATCGGTGACGGGCTGCGGGAGGGAGTGACGCACGAGAAAGCCCACTCAGCCGGGATGACGAGCGTTCTCACGCTTCCAACGGACCCGACCGGCACCGCACCTCGTCCGCGAACTCATCGCCACCATCCGCGAGACCGCCCGAAGTGCACCGCGTTCACCGATGGGGCCGAGAGCCACCACACCACCGCCCGGCTCTGACCCGCCGGGTGCTGCGGCCGAATAACGCCCACGACCCGGACTGGTCGAGCGAGTTGTAGAAGTTGTGGCACCTTCACGCGGTGTTCATCGACAGCGCCGAATTGTTTGCCGAAGCCGAGCGGCGCGACCGCGAGCACGCCCCCTGCAGCTTCGCCGATCCGTGGGACTCCGCACGGGGCCACCCGTCATCGATGGAGTCCACCGCGAACGCCGCGTGGCCACCTTGGCCGCCTTCGGCCACAGTCTCCCCCGCGCTGAGTACGCTTCCTCAGATGCTGTCCGCCGCCTCGATCATGCGGGCCGCCTCGCCCAGGGCTTCGCGCAGCATCACCGGGTCGGTGAGCGGAGCCTGGTCGGTGCCGCCGGGCGGCAGCAGCCAGTTCGAGGCCGCCATCGAGGACTCGGAGGCCGGGCCCACCGGACAACCCGCCGAGGCGCCGGGGATCCGGATACCCCGGCCCGAGGTCTCCGTGCACGCACTGCCCGGCATGTCCCAGCCGGCCGCCGTACCGGGCGGCACCAGGAAGCCGAGGGTGTCGCAGCTGCCGTCGTGGAGCACGGGCCCGACGACGGGGGCGCCACCCCGGCGCAGGATGTCCACCGCCTCGAGCCCCTGCCGGGCCGGCACCATCACCAGGTCGCAGGGCTCGACGACTCCACCGGGAGCCGGTGCGGCCCGGCCCGGTGCCACGCTGCACTCCTGGGTGGGCAGGTGCTGGGCACTCGTCCGTGAGCCGCCGCTGGTCTCCACGCCAACCTCCAACAAGGGAACCCTCCTCGCCGAGCAGGGGCACGTAGTGCGTCCCCGCATGGTTCAACGCCCGTCGGCGTCAAGGGCTACGGCGGCACGCCGCCGCAAAGGGTGGCAGTTCATGGCAGATCGTGGGTGAGATATCCCGTTTGTAGCCAAACGCTGCGTGGCCGACCCCTCACAGCCGGTACGTTCTTCCTCCGCCGGAGCCAGGCATCCCACATCCGAACGGACCGGGAGGGCTCCGGACGTGGCACAGGAGAGGGCTCGGCCATGGCGTCGTCACGGGCAGTTCCCAACCTCAAGTTCCGTCAGTTGCGCGGACAGCGCTCGCCCGGCGAGTTCGCCGCGCTCGTCCGGCGCGCGGCGCGGGAGATCGGTGAACAGGTCGCCTGCGACGCCCGCTACATCGGGCGGGTCGAGGCCGGCGAGATCCGCTGCCCCAACTACGCCTACGAGCGGGTCTTCCTCCATATGTTCCCGGGCCTGACGCCGGCGGATCTGGGGTTCTCCGCCCGCGAGGAGGTACGGGGCCGCGCAGCCCGCGGGCGAACGCCACGGCGCCCGGACCCGTACTACAGCACCAACGGCACCACCCGCACCAACGGCACCTACAGCAACGAGGAGAGCGACGTGCTGCGTCGCGCGTTCATGACCGGCGGCACCGTCACCGTGGCGGCCGCGTCCCTGGGGTTCGGCCCCCTGCCCGGCACCGAGGCCCTGCGTTCCGACCTGCCCCGGCAGCGGGTCGGCGCGTCCGAGGTGAATGCCGTCGAGGCCGCGGTGCGGCAGATCCGGCTGCTCGACGACCGCCACGGCGCGGACGGGCTCTACCAGCGGGCCGCGCAGCCGCTGCGCGCCGCCTACGCGCTGCTCGACGCCGGTGCCACCACCCGCGGCTCGACAGCGGACCGGCTGGCCGCGGGCGCGGGCGAACTCGCCATCTCCGTCGGCTGGCTGGCCCATGACTCGGGCCGGCTGGAGGACGCCCGCTCCCACTACGCGGAGGCGCTGGCGACCGCACGTGTCGCCGGGGACGCGGCGCTGGAGGCGCACGCCTTCTGCAACACCTCCTTCCTCGCCAGGGACGCAGGCCGGCACCGGGAGGCGGTGCGGGCCGCGCAGGCCGGGCAGCGCGCGGCGGGACGACTCGGTTCGGACCGGCTGCTGGCCCTGCTCACGCTGCGCGAGGCGGGCGCCTGGGCCGGTCTCGGCGACCGCGCGGGCTGCGAGCGCGCGCTGTCCCGCGCCCATACGCTCTTCGGCCGCGGACCCGCGGACACGGACCCGGAGTGGATGTCGTTCTTCGGCGAGCCGGAACTCCAGGCCCTGGAGGCCCAGTGCTGGTCGGCGCTCGGCGAGTGGCCTCGCGCCGCCCGGCACGCGCACCGCGCCGCCGCACTGCAGGACCCGCACTTCGCCCGCAACCTCGCCCTCTACCGGACCCAGCTCGCCGCGGACCTCGCCCGAGCCGACGCACCCGCCGAGGCCGCCGCGGTCGGCGAGCGGGTGCTCGACGCCCTCGAGGACGATGTCGAGTCCACCCGCATCCGCGCGATGCTCGCCGACACGGCGCGGGTGCTCGGGCCGCGCCGGAGCACGGCCGGTGTGGCCGCGTTCCTGGACCGCCACGCGGCGGCCGAGGCCGCGGCCCGGGTCTGAGCGGGGCTCAGGTGCCGAGGTGCCCCGTGTCGTTCCAGCGGTCGACCGCCGGGGCGCCGTAGGCCCAGCCGAGCACCGAGAGGCTGGCCGGGCTCAGCTTGATGCGGGAGGCGAAGGAGACGTCCTCGCCGATCCAGCGGGCGCACAGGACCCGCAGGATGTGGCCGTGCGCGAAAGCCAGCACGTCGCGGTCGGCCGAGCGCACGTACTCGATGACCCCGTCGGCGCGGTCGGAGAGCTCTGCGAGGGTCTCCCCCCGCGAGGGCGCTCCGGTCACCCCGACGGGAACGCCGTCCCGCCAGATGAACCAGTCGGGGTCCGTCTCCTGGATCTCGGCCTGCGTCCTGCCCTCGTAAGCGCCGTAGTCCCACTCCATCAGCGCGTCCCAGTCCTGCGCGCGGTCGCCGAATCCGGCGAGGTCGCAGGTCTCGCGGGCGCGGGAGAGCGGGCTCGTGCGGACCTCGACGTCCGGTAGGCCGTCCCAGGGGGACCTGTGCAGCCGCTCCCCGAGGAGCTTCGCCGTGCGGCGGCCCTCGTCGAGGAGCGGGATGTCCGTCCGGCCGGTGTGCCGGCCGAGCAGGGACCATTCGGTCTGGCCGTGCCGGGCCAGGAGTATGCGCGGTGCCATGGGTCCATCATCCCCGTCGGGACCGGCGGCCGCCCGGCGGTGGGGCGGGACCGGCGGGAGTCGCCCACCGGTACGACGGAGGGACCTTCCCGTGCACCGTACGTCGAACGAAGGCCCACGCGTCACGGTCCGCGACGGCATCCGGCCGGTGAGCGCTGCGGACCCGGTGGCGCCAGGGCGCACGGGGCGGGGCGAACGGGCGTGCGAGCCCGGGCGCGGACCTGCCGGGCAGGGCACGGACCGACGGGCGGACCGGTTCGCGCGACGGCGTGCGGGGCGCCGTCTCCGGGAACCGCTCCCCCGTTGTCGGTGGCGGATGCGAGACTTCCGCGGGTGAGCACATCCCTCGACAGCGGACCTCTCCCACACGCGCCGGCGACAGCACTCCGGCAGCGAATGGCCGAGCTGCGCGGGCCGTCCACCGCGCCGCATCCGCTCGACGCCCGGGCGCTGGCCGCCCTCGCCGCGAACCCCGGTTGCCGGCGGCGCGCGCTGCTGGACGGCGCGGGAGTGGACAAGGCGGCGCTCGCCCGGGCGCTGGGCTCGCCCGCCACCTTCGGCCAGTCCCAGTTCGCCTTCATGCGGGGAAACGCGTTCGAGGCCGGGGTCAAGGCCGACGGCGGCACGGAACTGCTCGGACTGCTCGGGGTGGCCGATCCGCACCGGGCGCTCGTCCCCGATCTGACGGCGGCCGGTCCGGAGGGCCGCGCGGGGCGCACCGCACTGGCCCTGCGGGAGGCCACGGGAGCCGGGGCGTGGACGCTGCTGGACCACCCGATGCTGGCACTGGAGGTCGCGGGCTCACCAGCGTTTCTCGAGCCGGACGCGGTCGTCGTGCATCCCGACGGCCGGTGGACGGTCGTCGAGATCAAGTCCTTCCCGATGGTCGACGGCTCCGCCGACCCGTCGAAGGTCGGCGCGGCGGCCCGCCAGGCAGCGGTGTACGTACTGGCGCTGGAGCGGGTCGCCGCGCTGACGAAGGGCGCGTCCGTGGACCACTCCGTACTGCTGGTCTGCCCCAAGGACTTCTCCAACCTGCCGACCGCGTCGGCCGTCGACGTACGCAAGCAGCTCTCCGTCACCCGGCGGCAGCTGGCGCGGCTGACCCGGGTCGAGGAGATCGCCTCGGCGCTGCCGGACGGGGTCGGCTTCGACCTGGAGTCCTGCTCGGCCGACGAGCTGGCCTCGGCGGTCGGGTCGGTGCCCGCCGCCTATGCCCCGGAATGCCTGTCCGCCTGCGAACTCGCCCTCCACTGCCGGGAGCGGGCCCGTTCCGCCGGCGCGGTCGAGTCACTGGGCCGGGCCGTACGGGGCGAGCTGGGCGGGCTGACCGCGGTCCCCGAGGTCCTCTCCGCGGCCCGCGGCGAATCCGGCGATCCGGCGGACCCGGCGGTCGCCGCGCTGCGCCGCGCTGCGCGGCTCCGCACCGAGGCCCTCGGCGCGGGTGCGCCCGGGGCGCGGGCGCCGGTCGCGGGCACCGGCGAGGACTCGGCCGGCGC